>JBFMBT010000078.1:0-23051 GCA_040754875.1 Verrucomicrobiota bacterium
CGCTGAGCGCCTGCTCGATTCCCGCGCGGCGGACCTCAACCGTCCGCCCTACCTCCAACGCATCGCCCGTGAATGCCTGAAAGGGGCACGCCTATGATTACGTATCCATCCAAGATCAACGGAGGCCGGACGATCATCCTGCCTTCGCTGGACGAAGCCATCCAGCGCGGACGCCACTTCGTCCAGAGCGTCATCGGCCAGTGGAAACAGCGCGACCCCAAGGAAAAGATCGAAGTGCAATATGTTCAACGCCCGAACGACGACGAGATTAAAAAGCTGAAGGACGACTTGAAGGCGGCGCGCTCCGAGGCGGAGAAGGAGAAGCTCCGCCGCCAGTTGAAGGAACTGGAGCGCGACAATAAATCCCACACGATTACGGTGGGAACGCACATCAAGTCCTGGGAACACACCCTCACGCGTTACGAACAGTGCGTGCGGGAAATCGCTGCCGGTTCCCCCAAGGCGCGCGACGAGATCAACCGCTCGGCCCGCGGACTGGTCAACCTCGTGCTGGATATCACCCCGCAACTGGCGGTCAACCATCGCGGGTTCGAACTGCACGAGGAAGGGTTTGACGCCGCGTCCGAGCTGATCGCCGCGGGCGAGCCGCGCTGCTGTCTGCGCCGCAAGCAGGCGGGACCGCAGGTCAAGCCGGGCGCCGGGGACGGCGCGTATCGCATCATCCTCAACACCGACGTGGCGTGGTGGGGCAGGCCCGCCGACAACTCGGCCTTGATGGGCGCGCTGGTCCTGTTGCTCCAAACCTTCGGCCCGGTCGAGGTGTGGATTCAACAGGGGTGGCTGGGCGGCGCGCCCCGCGACGGGGTCACGTTGTTCAAGCTCGACTTCACCGGCTCGTTCGAGCCGACGCAACTGGCCTTCTGGGTCGGGGGCGAGGGCAAGGACATCCCGTTCTCGTATGCCATCTCGCGCGGGTGCGGTCGGGACAGCACCGGCCCGTCCGAGAAACCGGAAATTTCGTGCGACCTCTACCTGCGCGGCGACGGCCTCACGCAGTGCGGCATCCACAAAGACACACCCCCGACCGCGTTGCGCCCACTCATGGTCCAATGGCTCGCCGAAACCGTTCAAAAGATCGTCTTCCCCAACAGAGATGACCTCGAATCATATTACATCAAATGAGATCAAACCGATTGCAACAAGGCCGCTTCCGAGTGCCATTGTAAAGATGCACCAAGCAAACCAATCCGTTGGTTTGGTCTTCCCGGTCTCTCTCATATTCGCGGTGGCGAATGCAACCAACGCTATGAGCGGTGCCAATACGACTGCAAGAGCGGTTGAATCGTTCGGAAGCAACGAATTTAGCATCTCCCGCGGATTCATACCCCAGGGGTTCGCCCGCTGCACAAAGCCAATCACTGCCGAGCATCCTATTAGGGCTCCCCAAACGAGTGGAATCCATCGCAGAACGAACTTTCCATACGTCGCACAAACGGTGGCAATGGGCGTCAGAAGAGCCACCAACATTAGAGCAGCAGTCCGCAGTTCGGGATACTTCGGAAAATTTTGCAGGAACAAGAAAAGGAAGAATGAAATCACCAGTACTCCGACCAATTTTGGATACTCGATCTGCCGAAGGGGTCTTGAGTTTTCTTCGACCGTGTCACGGTCCAAATCAAGCATCAAGGTCGGCCTTGTCCAGAAATGCCGACTACCTTGCCTTTGGGCCGAATCTTGAACGAACCAACCCAAACCGGCGTACCAACAAGAATAGAGTAACACAGAGGCTACCCCAAAATAGACGCTCTCGTTCATACCCCAACGATCTTCTTATTACATCCACGGGACACAAATATCAAATGGTTCTGCATCAGTGTCCATCCGTGGTTAATGAGTCTCTTCTCCAAATCCTAAATCCCCAAACGCATCACGCACCAACCCTCAACCGAATGATGATCCCTCAACACATCAATCAACTCATCAGCAAGGCGGGCGACATCGCCAAAGTCATGTCCCTGAAAGTGGACCGGCTCCGGAAAAATCCGGACCTGCCGCCCGAGCACCGGCGCTGGCTCTTCCACGGCCCGCGCGGCGTCGGCAAATCCACGCTCGCGAAACTTCTGGCCGAACAACTGGCCGGGCACAAGCTCGGGGTCGAGCACGTCAACGGCCAGTCGGTCACCATCGACCTGGTCCGCCACTGGCGCGCCAGTGGCTGTTACCGTCCGCTCTTTGGCGAGGTGCAGGTCAAGTGGGTGGACGAGATCGACGGCGCCTCGACCGCCGCGCTCAACGAACTGCGCACCTATCTGGACAACCTGCCCAACGGCACGGTGTTCCTTGCCACGACCAACAAGCCGCTCAAAGAGTTGCAGGAACAGTTGCAGTCGCGCTTTCAACACAAGGAGTTCCGCCCGGCCACGGCCGAGGAAATTCATGCGCATTTGAAGGCCGCGCTCGGTCTGCCCCATGAGGCGGCCTGGCAGATCGCCGCCAACGCCAAGGGGGACATTCGCGCCGCCGTGGTCGATGGGCTCGATTACCTCGATTGCCTCGCCGCCAGGGCCGCATGAAGGAGTTCACCTGGGACCAGCCGGAGGCCTTCACCCTGGTTACTGAAACCACCACCGACGGCGAGCGTGTGGTGAAGGAGAAGATAAAACGCGAGTCTGACCGCGCCGAGTCGGAGCAACGCCAGGTGCAATTCAATTATGAAACCAACGAAACAAATCGCGACTGAAATCATCCAGTTCCTGTGGGACAAGGGCGTCGGTCTGGGCTTTCACCCGGACAGCGACGCCGCCGAGTACGTCAATGAAACCGGCCAGCCGCTGCTCGACGACGAGGAAGCGGCGACCATCAACGCCAAAATCCGGCTCGTGTTTAAGCGGGCGGAACGCGAACACCTCGCCGACCCGTACGCCCTGTTCACGACCGCGGCGGCGGAACACGTGGCCGCGTTGATTCGCAAGCATCGTCCGCTCACCAGCGGCGACCGTCAGCTTGTTGCCGATGGCAATTTAGTACTGCTCCATCAGGCGTTGGCCGAGGCGCAGCGCGCGACGGAAGCGAAACTCGCAGCGGCGGGACTGCCTGCCGAACTGCGCGCGTTGATGAATGACGGCAGGCTCGCCCTGCTGCACTTCGACGACGACGGCACCATCGTCTTCGCCGTCCCCCACAAGGAGACCACCTACAGCGACGTCGAGTTGCACTGGCATCCCGAGGACCAGACGGGCGAACGCTTCACGGTGTTCGAGGAACATTACCACGACCGCGAACATTACAGCCCGGCCGGCCGCGACTATCTCGACGTCGGCGGCGACACCGTGAACGACCTCATCGCCTGGCTGGAGGACTGATGAAACAACTTCATTTGCGCCATCTCGATCTGTTCAGCGGCGGTGGCCTCTTTGCCCTGGCCGCCCGCTGGGCTGGCATCGAGACGGTCGCCTTCTCTGAAATCGAACCCTATGCCAACCGCGTTCTTGCCGCTCGATTCCCCGGCATTCGAAATCTCGGGAACATCCAAAAGCTCTGCTGTCGCACCCACGAGTGCGACTACGATCCCGAGTCCGACGACTATCTCTGCCCAAGGTGCAGCACCCCCGAATGGCCGGTTGCCTTCGGGGACTGCCAGTGCATCGGCGCCGACGAGTACGCAGATGACTTTGGATTTCCGGACATCATCACCGCCGGATTTCCCTGCCAGGGCGCCTCGGTCGCCGGCCACGGACTCGGACTCGACGACCCCCGCACCGGACTCTGGTACGAAACCCTCCGGGTCACCCGCGAACTGCGACCCCGTTTTCTCCTCCTTGAGAACGTACCTGGCCTGCGCACTCGCGGCGCGGACGAAATATTGGAGGGACTGGCGGCGGCAGACTACGCCGCGGAACCGTTCGTGGTGGGTGCTCGCGACGTCGGCGCCAGCCACCGACGGGACCGGGTCTGGATTGTTGCCTACGATACGACATTCGGAATACAAGGGCTGCGGCCCGCGCGGTTCGAAAAGTCACACGCACTGGCTCCACCACCATTACCTCTCCGCCGTGGTGACGGACAGTGGGAAGTTGAACCCGACCTTCGCCGAGCGCCTCATGCAGATCCCCGATGGATGGACCGACTTAAGGTCCTGGGCAACGCCGTCACGCCCCACATCCCCGTCCTGTTCTTCGACTTCATGCGCCAAACCCTCAACGCCCAACGCCACCACTGACGAATGAAAGCCACGCGCAGCACCACCGCACCGGAAAACTTGCAGGAAATCCTCGACGCCGAGGAAACCGCCAAATGGGCCACGCTCGGCGGGCAGCAACAGTATATAACTCCAGAGTGGCTGGCCGACCAGTGCGACGCCCGGCTGGCGCAATCCACCGGCGTGCGTCAGCCCGCCAGCATCCTCGACCCGCAATGCGGCACCGGCGCACTCATCTGCGGGCACGGCTACAGCACCGCCCGTTACGGCATCGACATCGACGCACGAGCCCGCGAGTTCAAGCGCCACGTCCATCTGCTCACCGGCAACTGCGTGAAGGTGATGGACGCCATCGATGAACTGTTCCCCGAGTTGCGCTGGGTCGTCATCAACGCCAACCCGCCCTTTGGCAAGCGCTGGAAACGCGGCCATGAAGTCGTCGATTCGACCGAGTACACCTGGCAGTGGGTCCTGCGCCACGGGTGCCTGGGGTACTTCATCGGCAACGATGCCACGCTGAAGCGGCTCGGCATCGACACCCATCCGTGGGTGTTCCATTACGAGACGCACGAGGGCAGGGCATTGTGGAAGGGCGTCGAAATTCAGATCGGCATCGCCTTCTGGCAGCACCCCGACCGTCCCGAACACACCCGGGTGTACGGCGACACCGACTCGCTCAACGCCGCGTGGGACACGCTCAAGAAAGTCCTCGACGAAGAGGCGTTCGCGCGACCGCCGTTCAACATCTATCTGGACCAGGGCTTGTTGCGCACCTACCTCTCCACCCGCACCACGGCGAAGTTCAAGCTCACCCGCGAACAGATCCTCCGGCTGCACCGCCTCAATGGGTGCCATCCGCTCACCCTCACCACGGAAAAAGAGACGCGCATCCTCTTGCGGGAATTGGTGGACTGCGGGTTTTACACGATTCAGCCGGAAGCCAAGGCGGCCATCGAGTCCGCCCTGGAAGAGACGAACCGTCTGGCCTGTCCCATCCTGCCGGTGACGGACTTTGAAGCCGTGGCCTACGCCGACGAAGAGGACCATCTGGTCTGTCACACCAACTGGGATGAACAGGGGATGCGCTTCACTGTCGGCGTGAAGTACAAACTCACGACGAACACCTACAAGTTCTCCCAGAGCTTTAAGAGAAAGAAGGTTCACTTCGATGAAACCACCTGCCGCACCTACACCGCCGATCACTCCTGCACCTTGTCCGGGCAGGACCGTTACATCGCCCTCACCGACGACAGCGACAACACGTTCTGGTTCATGGACCGTCCCGATCCCCAGCAGGCCCATCAACGGGATGAAAGTTTGTTGTGGAAGATTTTCCACAAACCCGAGGTCCGGACGCTGGGGGAAACGGCGGCGGAGTTGATCCGGCGCAACGTTGCCACCCTGCGCACCTGCGAGCTGATGGCCGGCTTCACGTACTATCCCGGCCAGTTGGATTATCTGGCCCGGGTCGGGGTGAAGGACCGGGCGTTGATCGGGGCCGATGTGGGCACGGGCAAGACCCTCTTTGCCATCTCGATGCTCGCGCTCAAAGGCCCCACTCGCGCCCTCATCATCGCGCCTCAAGGAACCATGCGTTCCAGTGAAGAGGATGACGAGGCGGAGGAGTACAACGCCAGCCAGTGGATTGCCGAACTGAACCGGTTCGCCCCGTACTTGCAGGTGTTCGAACTGTTCACGCCGGAGGATTATCAGCGCATCTGCGCGCTCAACGACGGGACGCTCCCGCCCGGGGTGTACGTGTCCTACTATCAGGCGATGTTCCAGAACGGGGCGCGCGAAACCGCCGCCGCCTCGTGGGATGACGCCAGGTTCGCCCGGTACATGGAACAGAACTTCGGCCTGAAAGCGGAGTGGCTGCCGCCCGCAACCGATGAACGCAACGACCGCGAGTGGACCGACACCGTCGGCCACGAAAAGAACGGCATCCGCTGCATCATCGCCCCCTGTCTGGCCACCCGCATCGGGCGCCATTTTGACATGGTGCTCCTGGATGAGGCGCACTTGGTTTCGAATCTCGAAGCCAACGTGTCGCAGATGTTGATTCGGATGCAACCCAAATACCGGTACGCCTTCACCGCCACGCCCATCCCGAACCTCGTTTCCAACCTGTTCTCCCTCATGGGCTGGCTGTGCGTCGAGGATTGGTACCAGGGCGACCGGCGCAACACCGCCTGGCCGTACGCCCGCCATGAACTGGGCCGGTTCAACGACACTTTCCTGTCCGAGGAACGCGACTTTACCGAGGAAGACCGCAAGCGCGCCGCCGATCCCACCTGGCGCGGCAAATGTACCAAAACCTCGCCGGTCATCTCCAGCCCGGCCCGGTTGTTGAAACTGCTCAAACCCACGATGGCCTACATCAGCAAGCTGGAGTGCAATCCCGAGTACAAGGAGAGTCAGGTCATCGACGTGCGGGTGCCGATGGGCAAGGAACAGGCGAAACTCTACGGTCATTGCCTGCACCGGGGGAACATCCCCGCCAGCAACGCGCTGGTCCGGGCGCGCAAGCAGATCGCCTGGCTGCGCAACATCTGCGCCGATCCGGCCGGGTTCATGAAGGGCGGGAACGATGTGCCGCGCGTCTCCAGCAACCTCAATCCCAAGACGGTAGCCATCCTTGAACTGGTGCGCGAAATCCTCGAACGGGAGGAACAGGTGGTCATTGTCTGCTCGCGCCTCGGCCAGACCAATACCCTCCAGCACCGGCTGGTGGACGCCGGGGTGCCGTTGGCCCGCATTGATTCGACCATCAGCCCAAGCCAGCACGCGCAGCAGGCCAACTGGTTCAAGCGCGGCCGGGCGCGCGTCCAGTTGATGGGCATCAAATGCGCCATGGGTTACTCGTTCCCGGACTGTCCGAACCTCATCATCGGGTCGCTCGAATATTCCTTCGGCCCGTTTCACCAGGCCAAGGGGCGCATCGACCGGGTCAACTCGCGCTGGCCCCGGCGCATCTACTGCATCCTCCACCAGCAGAGCATCGAGGAGACCATGTTCGACGCGGTGGCGGCCAAGGAGGACGCGGCCACCATCTGCCTGAAAGGCCGGCGGGTGCCGCGGGACTTCCAGCCGGTGGAGATCGGGGAACTATTGGCCAAATCCATCACCGCCTTCACCGGGGAACGGGCCACGAGCGAGGCCGAGTGCGAACTGCGCTGGCCCGCGCTCAGGGCGGCCATCCGCGCGGCGATGTAAAAGATTTGCAGCTTTATCCAAAGGTATATAAGCTTTTGGAACGTAGTAACTATGACATTGATCAAACGACGCGGCGTTTACCACGCCCGATTCAAGACCCAGCACGGCACCAAAACCCTCAGCACGAAGCAGCGCGACAAACGCGCCGCCGCCCAGGCGGCCAAAGAAGCCGGCGTGGCCGAGATCGAGGCCGCCGCCCAGGCCGGACGGCTGGCCACCGAGGCCATGTCCCGCGCGCTCACCGGCCGCAAGGTCACGCTGGCGGCGGCCATCGTCCATTACGGCGAGTGGCAGGGGAGCATCGGCCGCAGCGCCCGGTTCATCCAGGAGGCCACCTATTGGCTGGCCCGCTGGGTCCGGGAGTTGAAGCTGGAGAACCAGCCGCCGGGCATCATCACCGAGAAGCACATCAGCAAGTTCGTCAACGACCCGGATTCGAAACTCAAATTGAGTTCGCGCAAGCAGGTGCTTTCCTTCATCACCACCTTCCTGGACATGTGTTCGGCCAAGGGCTGGGTGGTGGGCAATCCGGCGCGGCTGGTGCGCATCAACTTCGCGGTCCTGTCCCACGAACAGAAGGAGGCGAAGACGCGGGAACCGTTCAACGACCTGGAAATCAGCCGCATTTTGCACAACACGGAAGGCTTCTGGCATGTCGCCACCTATCTGGGACGCCATCACGGCTACCGGCTGGGCGACGTCTGCCAGTTGCAATGGGAGAGCTTTAACCAGCCCGGCCAGATCATCGTCTGGACCGACAAGGGGGACGTGCGGCTGGTCCACAAGGTGGATTCCAAGCTCATCGACGAGATCGCCAAGATTCCCATCACTGACCCCAAGTACGTGTTCCCCAAGGAACGGGAGATCATCCTGAGCCCCACGCTGCGGCCGGTGTTGTCCACGCAGTTCAAGCGCCTGTGCCAGAAGCTGGGCATCAAGGGCAAGACCTTCCACAACATCCGCCATACCTACGCCACCGAGCGCAAGAACGAGGGCGCGCCGTTGGAAACCATCCGCGGGGAACTCGGCCACGCCAGCGCTCACACCACCGCAGGTTATATTCATTGACACCCCCCGCAGTCGCAATCTTTGTCCCAAGTCAGTTCACCACGCCTTCAATTCACCAATGGTTTGGTTGGAGTGATTCCTGTTCGTAAGCGCCCTTTCGCTTGAATGACAGCAGTTCCTGTAAAGTACGGCGTTCGGGTGCAAGTAGCGGGTCAGAAGACAGCTTTTCGAGCAGGCGCATCTCTTCGTTCGTGAGCGTGCTGCTGTCGTGCCCCGGGCGAAATGTCATGCCGATGGATTGAATCGGCAGCCCGGTTGTCTCCCTCAGTTCGCGCAAAATGTCAAACCCGGCCGGATCGGTATCGCCAAAGTGTTGGAATTCGAGGCTGCGGGGGAGCTTTTGAAGAAGTGCGACCGTGGCTGCGTTTGGATAACTGGTGTGCAGATGGAGGTCGCGCGGGCATTGCAAAGCCCGTTGATGGAATGAAGTCTTGTTTTCCACCGTCACGCATCGGATGGCGTCCGTTTCAATGACGGCACGCTGGATGTCGGCTTCAGACACACTTGCCCCGTCGCGCAATTGGCCAAGGTCGAGGGTATGGTCGGCAAATCGCAGGCGCAAAGGGCCGGCGACCAAAACGTGGCGCGGTGTTTCCAGAATTCCGAGGTGGGCCAGCGCGGAAATCCGTCCGGCGGTCGCCCCGGACACCAACTTTTCTAAAGTATAGCGGAGCCTTTCCAGCTTCTTGGAGTCTCCGCAAATCCGGCAACTGACGACCCGAATAAACTGTTCCTTGTCCCGCCAACCAAGCAATCGGGCAACGATGCGTAACAAATCACGCCCGGCGTCCAGGTCCTTGCGCTTGAACTCAGCCATGTCGTTCCAATGCAATGCGCCGGTGGCGCGGTGCTCGCAAAATGCCGCCCAAGATTCGACGTGTTCCGGCGGTACCGACCATGAGCGTGCCTCGAGAAAGAGCGCCGACCACTGTTCCCTTATGGCGCGAGGCGACGGCCGCCCCAGCCAGGCGAAGAAGGCGTCCTCCTTTTCCGGGGAAAGTCGCACCTTGAATATGTCACTGCGGTCACGGCGGTGAACAGGTTCCAGCGATATTAAGCCCGCCTTGGCGGCTTCTTGAAGCTGGCGCACCGCCATTTCGCGGGTGTCACCTTCGCTGCAACCGGCTTGCGCCAGCAAATCCTCCAGCCGCGGCTGGACATCAAGCTTGCCGATGCCCGTCTGCCCAACCTTCGACCGTTCATAGCACTCGGCCAGTGCTTCGAGTATGTTTGCGAATCCTTTCACTGAATGGCAGCCGCTCATGATTTCATCAATCGGCGGGCATCGTCTGAATCCCGCGCCAGGCTCACGGGGATGTTGCGAATGTCCGTCCGCTTCCCAAGGCGGCGTTCGTCCTTTGAAACCACGACAAGCCAGTCGCAATGGTCGAAGGCATAAGGGATGTTGCCGGTGCTCATGGAAAACACGCCCTGGAGGTCGAAGGTTTTGAGCGCGGTGATGCAGTCCTTGATCCGTTCGCCGCTCAACTTCGAGAACGCCTCGTCAATGGGCACAAGCCCCAGTGACGGTTCGGGCTTGCGCGAACTGTACCGCCGGTATGCGCGCAGGTAACTGGCGAGAATGGCGATGAAATAGGGCGACTGATTTTCACCGCCACTAAACTTGCCGGAATGCCGGTCCACACTGGTCTTGCGTCCGTCGGCCTCCACGACTTCCATGTCGTATTCGTAATAATGCCGGTAGTCGAGCAACCGCGCGGCTTCGGCGCCGTCGGGTGCTTCTGTGAGTGTATTCAGAAAATGGTCGATGGCGTCGCGGAACCGCTGGTCGGCCGAAGCGAAGAACAAGTCGTCTTCGCGGGCGATGGCGCTGGCTTCCAGGAGATCGTGGTAAAGCTGGTAGTCGGGATCGCGCCGGTAACGCAGTTCGTACGTGTTCGTGCCGATAGGGCGTTTCTTGAGGGCCGAGTTCAGCAACGTGATGTGATTAACGACGTCGTGAAGCGCATTGTGGAGCTTTTCGAGGACTTGAGTGCGAAACAGGCTCTCCCAGTTCTTCCGTTCCCGTTCGGCCTTGGCCCGGTATTCGGGAATCTCACTTTCGTCCAGTTTGGCCAGTTGCCCGGCGTGCGCGTCGTTGTTGTCCGCTTCGATGGGCAGGTCGTCGAACTTGGGGTGAGCGGCCGCCAGTTCGCGGCGTTTGGCTTTCAATGCCTCCCACGCCACTGCCGCATCACGGTCGCATTCGTAAAATAGCTTGTTGAAGTGGCTTGCCGCCGCGTCCTTCACAGGGAAGCTTGCGAGCGTAACCGAACGTAATTCTGCCAGACGCTTCAGCCACGGCGAAATGTCTGTTTGATTTCGCACTCCCTCGAATCGTTCCGCCAGCCTCCTAACCTCGGCGCGCGCGGCCTCTACGTGCCTTTGAAGCGTGTTTACTTCGGCGCGTTTTTCGCTGCGGTCAAGCGTGCGGCGCTCTATTTCCAACCCCTGCAACTCCGATTCGCGCTTCGCTTGATCCTTCGCCAGTTCATCGAATCGGGAACGGTCAATGCTGCTAAGCTTGGCGATATTATCCTTCAGTTCGTCCTGAAGCCTCGGCAACTCCTGGGCGCGCGCCAAATCCTGATAAAGATTGGGCGCAATCTCGAAACGCCCGCCATCGTTAAGCGACTTCAACGCGCGCTCGGTCGGGGCGAGCCGAAGTTCTTCGTTTTCCAAATCCTCAATCTGCTTTTCCTTCCAGGCCCGCTGCTGTTCCAAACCTTTCTGCCCAACGAACGGGTTGCCGTCGTAAAATCGCGGGCGCTCCACGAACGCGCCGCGTGTCATGAACCCGTCGGGCAGGATGGCAAACTCATGGTCGCGCAATTCCTCCCGGCGCTCGACGCACATCAAATGGCCGAATGCTTCGCCGATGATCGCCTCGGCGACAGGGTGACAGGTCTTCAGCTTTTCCGCCAGCGATCCGGGCCGCACGGGTTTGCGACGTTGGAGCGCCTTGACCGGATTGACGAGTGATTCGCGGCCCGCTTCGCTGCCGAGTTCGGACGGTTTGAGCCCGTGATAGATCCTCTCTGCCTCTTCGTAATGCTCCGGCGCCACGACGACGGCGAACTTGCGGGCGAAGGCCACTTCGATGGCGGGTCGCCAGCGTTCGTCGGCAACTTCGCACAACTCGCGGAGGTGACGCGCGGGCAAGTCCACGCCCCGCGCGAGCAGGCTGTTGTTGAGCGCATCCAGCAGGCGCGTTGGAAACGGCAGCTTCCCCACCTTGAGCGCGGCGATCTCCTCGCGAAGCTGACCGAGTCGCAGACGGATTTCTCCAAGCCGCTTCTGCTCCGGGGCGGCGGCGCGGCCGGCGGCGGCGGCGGCGTTCTGCACGGCGATGCTCAAGGCCGGAAGCGTTTCGCCTGCTCTGGCAACGCCTCCCTCAGTCGTCACATAGATGGCGCGCTCGACAGCGTGGACCGGCGCGGCGTCCAGCGCCAGTGGCAGCGCGCGAAGTTCCTTCAGCCAAGCGCGCGCGTTGCGTAAACGGTTGGCGAGCGCATCTTCGAGTGATTGGCCAATAGCGTTGAGCCCGTTGATCTCTCGCACCAGCTTTTCATTCCGGGATTTGAGTTCCGCGTAAAGCCGCCCTTCGGGCGTCTCGTGGATGACGGCTTTTAATCCGTCGATCTGCTCCTTCATTTGCGGAATCAACCGCTCCAGTTCCGTCAAACGCTCTTCCTCCCCGGCGTAAGCGCGCTTAAGATTCCCCAAGCGCGTTTCATCCGCCTGAAGCTGTTCGGCGGCATGTTCCTGCCGAAGTGGCAGCCAAGTTTGAGCCGTTGAGGAAATTCCAACCCAGCCCGACGCGGCTGCGCGAAATTCTCTCCCTGGCCCAGCGCAAAAACCTGCTGCGCTTCCAGCCGGACAACGCGCCGGAGCGTTCAATCATCGAGATTTTCCCGACCCTCAAGCGGGTCATTCCGTTCCAGAACATCGAGGAATGGAACAAGAACGCCGAACGGTACCTGGCAGCGGCCCGGAACGCTGCCGGGGAAGCCATGGGCAACGCCGACGAAGACGAAGGAGACAAGGAAGAATGAGCCGCACCATCCGCCTGACCGGCATCCACGCGCTCAACTGGTATGGCTACAAGGACAGCATCCCCGTGGAAGGCAACCTGTTGCTGGCCGGGGTCACCGGCTCGGGCAAATCCATCTTGATGGACTTGATCCAGTTTGTCCTTGTTGGCGACCAGCGGCTGATTCGTTTCAACCAATCGGCGACGGGTGATCGTTCCGACCGCTCCCTCAAGGGCTATTGCCTGGGCGACCTCAAGCAGGAGGAGAACGGCGCGCCGCAATTCATGCGGCAAAGCGCCGTCACGTACGTCGCGCTGGAATTCACCTGGCCGAATGGGAAACGCGCGGAAACCTGGGGGCTGAGAATCGAGTTTGCCAGTGCCGCCGAAACGCATGGCAAGGTCACGCCGTTCTTTGTCCCCGCATCTCTGAAGCGCGGTGATTTTCTTGATCCGGACAAACGACCGCTCGATTACACCGCGTTCAAGGCTCTGGTCGAGTCACACGAAGGCCGGCTTTACCCCGATGGCTTGGAAACCTACCTGCGCGACATGGCGCAACCGACACACTTGAACTTCGACCGGCCCGTACTTCGCGCCCTGCTGCCGACCGCAATGTCTTTCACGTTTTTGAAGAGCTTCGACGACTTCGCGCGCAACTTCATCCTGCCCGCCGACAAGCTGGACGTGAGCGACGTGACGGCCAGTTATCGCACGTTTCTCGGCTACGAGCGCGACCTGAACGCGTTGAACGACCAGTTTGAAAAACTCACCGCCATTTCTCACACTTTCGCGCGGTTGACAGAACTTCGCCGCGACCGCGCGCTGGCTCATTATCTCGAAGCGCCGAATCATTGAGTTGTTGCGCCGTCAACCGCACGGGCGGCGTCTCGCCCCGGTCCCGAATGGCCGTGTCAAATTCATACCACAGCGTCAGCAGCACCAGCGTGGCATCCAGTTTGAGGCGCAGTAAAAAAGCGGCGTTCAGCGGCACGGCCTGCACCGTGCGGTCCTGGTGTTCCCAATGCAGTTTGAGGTCGAGAAGTCCGGCAAGCTCGTCCACCCACGGGCGGTTCTGGTGGCACCAATGGTAGAGATCAGTCTGGGCGGGTTCCAGTCCGAGGATGGAACCGTGGGCCATCAGGCGGCGCAGCGCCTCACCCAGCCGTTCGCGGTCATGCGGTTGCAACCGTGAAAGCAGGCCGTTATCGTTTGTTACAGGGTCGGTCATTTCTTCACCAACGTGAACCGCTCAATGCGGTACTGGAGCTTGGCGTCAAATTCACCCGCGTCGGCCTCGGAATCCAGGCGCGGCACTTGCACCTCAAACCGCGCGTCCGCCGAACGGGCGTGCAACAGGCAGGCTATGAGGTCGGCCACGTCCTCGTCGTTGTGAACGTGCCGGCGCACCAGTTCGTCCGAACTCCAAGCCGTCCCGCTTTCGCCGGGCAACGCCGCAATGAAGTGATTGGCACGGCTGACCGTCAGCGAATCGCGCAGGTTGCTTTCCAGTTGCGCCATGGCCCGGTCGGCCTGGCGCGGGTCCGCATCCTCCAGCGGCTCGATCTCTCCCGCCGCACGCCGCAGGCGCGGCGTGTAAAGCGACTCCAATCCGCCAAAAAGCCGGGCGTCGTGCAGGGCCAGCGCCGGGTGCTCCAAGGCCAGCGCGTCAATGTCCGCCAGGCGCCAGCCTGCGAAATGTTGATTCAGTGTCTCAAAGAAGGCCTGAACGCGTGCCCGGTTTTCGCTCGTGGTTTCCTGCAGGTATCGGAAGCGCGCCTGGGAACGACGGGCAAATTGCGCAGTCCGTCGGTCGATTGTGTCCGCGAGCGGCTCGATTTGCCGCAGCATCTCTTCCAGTTCATTGATCCGCAGCCGCACGCGTGACATCGCCGCCTCCGCCGAAAGGGCTGGCTCGCGCCGCATGACTTCCGACTGCATTTTGCCCAGCAGTTCGGCGTGGCCGGAGAGGCTTTCCAACGCGCGGCGCGTTTCGGAAAGTCTGGTCGGCAGCCGGGCATGGACCAGTTGCGCATAACAGGTACGGCCGATCCGTTCGGCAAATTGATCGTAGAGCAGGGCGAGATTTTCTTTCAGTGATGTCGCGGCAAGTTGCTGTTTGGTATGCCGTTCTATGGACTTTTGCATTCCCCGCAGTTCGGCCAGGCCGGACTGGAGATTGGCCACGCAGGTTTCCACCTGCGCCCACGGGTTATCTTGCAGGGCGTCGAAATTGATCTCTCCGCCGCGGGAAAGCGTGGCGCAAACGTTGACCAACTTGTCGGAGAAAACCGCCGCTTCGGGAAAGGCGATCCGCCGCAGCGCCTGAAGCAGGATTGTTCCGTTCGGATCAAAAAAGACCAGCCGCTGCCAGTCCGACCTCTCCTCCTCCTGCAACCAACCGGCTGCGCGAAGCGTGACGAGCACCGCTCGCGACCGCTCCCGGTTGGTCGGAACCGTCGCCATTAGTTCATCATCCGCTCCCTGCAAATCTCCATGCTGCTCGATCACGCTTTCAACCACCGACAAGGCTTCAGCGCAATCAAGACCTTGGTTTCGCTGGCTCGCCTCGCGCTCCAGAGCATCCAGGACATCCACATACAACCGCGCCAATGGCCCGGCCAAAACGCGAAAGAAATCGGGCCGAACTTCCTTGAAGAGATGAACCCCCAGTGTATGCATCGCGAACTACATCCTTTCAAGGAAACCCAAACTCGTCGCGGGCAGATGTGGTGAATATTCCATGCGGCGACAGGATGATGCTTTCGTCTGAAAATGGCAATGTTTCGTGATTCAAAATGTGAGGGGATTCACTACCCCCCCACACACAAGCCGTCGGCATCGAACGGAGAGGTGACACGTTATCAACGGCAAGGTAATGATCGACCTGCGCGCGGGGGGACGCTATGTTCAATATCAAAGACGGTGGCCAGAAAATACATCCGCTACTCGATTTACCAACTTGAGGCGGCCTTTGAGCGGTGCCAAAACGATCCGTCGTTTTTGCGGGACTTGCTGGAAGAATTGTCACACCGCAAAACCGAACGAGCGGCAAAGCTTCACCAAAAGGCAACCAACCGGTTCAACTTGCTCTGCGCCACGGCTTCCGCAATCGATGGCGAACACGTGCCTCGCCAACCTGCGGACGAACCACCTCTGGCACCCTCCGTGAAAGCTGTTCTCCCCTGCTTGGCCATCCCGGCGCCAGCCTCACAATTAGTGAAGATCGAACCATTACCGCCCATTCCTCCCGTTACAAACAAGGCTCATGAAATCTTGTCCGCTTGGACCGCTTTGGAGGTGCTGTCTCCGCAATCGTTCGCGCGCCCCGAAGACCTGGCGAGCGGCGACCGCCGCATGGTTGCCATGTTGGACTCGCCCACGCTGCCTTGGGAACGGCACGAAAAATCCCGCCCCAATTGCCGGCTCTATTATCAAATCGTGCTGGGAGCTGTGAAGCTTGAGCCAGCGATTTCCCGCCTCATTGAACGATACGGCGATTCGCGGCCGGAACGTCCGTCCGCCAAAGGCTGTACGCCGCTGGCAATCGTAATCGTGGATCGGGACGGCCTTCTCGCGGAAAGGCCGGCAGTTACGGTTTCCAGTTTTGGTTGGGGAATAATGACCGCCTTGAACGGCCGGATATCGGACCTGGCGCGATGGTCCGAGGTCGAAACCAGCGTGGCGGAAAAATTGGAGAACCAATTGCTTGGCTCCCGGGGTGACGAAGAGGCCGACAAGCGGCTGGAAATTCCGTTGGCCCGGGCCGCGCTCGTCGGCGCATATCAAATGTTGGTGGCGGAGTTTGGTTTGCCGCCAGAATTTGTCGAACCGCCCGCCTTTGCCATCCGTTCCTACACTTATTTCAAAGACCCCAATCCGCCGGAAGCTTTGCTCCTGAACAGCTTCTTTCTGAAAGATCTCGCGCGGGCACAGGAATTGTTTGCTTCAGGCAAAGCGCCGGAGAATTTGAAGCGTTACCTTGGTCTCGCCACTCCTCCGAAGCGCCACGACCTTTTGCGGGATCGTGCCGCGTTGGAACAGGCGGTGTCGCCCGCCAAAAGCCCGCTTTCCCGCTGGCCCGGACCAGGAAGGCATCCACTGGCGCTATTGCAGCAGGCCGCGGTCAACCTTGCTTTGGACGAAACCCGAACGGGCGGCCTGCTCGGCGTAAATGGTCCGCCTGGAACCGGGAAAACCACGCTGCTGCGCGACGTTGTTGCGGCGGTGGTCACCGAACGCGCCGAGGCAATGATCGGGTTCAACGACCCCGAATCCGCCTTCGAACATTCGGGAGAGAAACTTCGTGCTGGCGACGGCTGGCTCCACCTGTACCAAATTGCGCAAGGACTCCGCGGTTTTGAAATGGTGGTGGCGTCCTCGAACAACCGGGCCGTTGAGAATGTCAGCGCCGAATTGCCGGGGATGTCGGCCATTGCAGGCGACGCGGAGGGGCTGCGGTACTTCAAAGTCCTTTCGGACGCTGTGCACGGGCGGGACACCTGGGGCATGATCGCTGCGGTGCTCGGCAACGCCCAAAATCGAAGCCGCTTCAAACAGGCCTTTTGGTGGGATGAAGACACGAGCTTCAACCGTTATCTGGCGGCGGGGGCTGGCAGCCATCAACAAATCCAGGAGAAGGACCCCGCGACCGGCAAGGTCACGTATCGGCTTCCGCGCATTGTTTTGGAGGAAAAGCCGCCCGCATCCCGCGAGGAAGCTTTGGAACGCTGGCAAAAAGCCCGGCGCCGGTTTCTCGAAGCCCTGGAAAGAAGCCGACACTGGCAGAAATGGCTCGCGCAAGTCCGCGAATCTGTTGCGAATCTGGACAGGTTGAAAGCCGCCGAAGCCAACGCCGCCGGGAACCGCGCGGCGGCGTTGGAACGCGAGCTACTCGCAGCGGCGAGATTCGAGGAGGCTAAGATCGAGACCGCGAACGCCCGTGCAAAAGAGTGGGAATGGCAAACCACGTGGGCGGCGCATGCTCAAAGCAGGCCGGGATTCTTCGCGCGCTTGTTTCGGACCAGCGCGGCGCGCGCTTGGGGTGCGCGCGCCTCGGAAGTGCAAACGTTTCTGCGCAAGGCCGCGCAACAAGCCGCCGACTCCGAATCGGAGTTGTTCCGCCGCGGCGCAGAGGTCAAAAGCGCGAGTGAATCGCGCACCTTGGCCGAAACGAGTTTTGCGGCAGCAAAGTCGGCGCGGGAGAAGGCCGAAAAATTGCTACACGACGCGCGCAATCAAGGGGTCGTTATGGCGGACTCCGAATACTTTGCGCAGGAACATGGCAAAAAGCATCGCTCGACGCCTTGGTTTCCGCCCGCCGCCCAAAAAGCGCGAGACGATTTGTTCATTGCGGCCATGGACGTTCACCACGCTTTTGCGGACGCCGCGGCAAAGCCGCTACGCCATAATTTGGGCGCCTTGATGAATGTCTTTTCATCCCAAACGCTTCCCACCGAAGGAAAACGCGCCCTATTGCCCCACCTGTGGTCGTCGCTTTTCTTAACGGTGCCTCTTGTGTCCACGACGTTTGCGGCCGTCGAGCGGATGTTGGGCCGGTTGCCGCCGGAATCGCTTGGCTGGTTGCTGGTGGATGAAGCTGGGCAGGCTCTGCCGCAGGCCGCCGTCGGAGCAATCATGCGCACGCGAAAGGCGCTCATCGTTGGTGACCCGGTTCAGATTGAGCCGGTGGTCATGCTTCCCGATTCGCTCGTGCGCGCCATCTGCCGGCAGATGGGCGTCGATCCTGACCGCTATGGCGCACCAAGCGCGTCCGTGCAAACCCTGGCGGATGCGGCGTCCATCCATACAAGCGAATTTCAAACGAGGACGAGCAGCCGCATGGCCGGCGTTCCACTGCTTGTCCATCGGCGATGCGCCGAACCCATGTTTGGCGTGTCCAATTCGATTGCTTACGCCGGGCTGATGGTCTCGGCAAAATCGCCGGGCTGTTCGCCCATCCGGGAGATACTCGGTCCTTCCCGCTGGTACCATGTCGAGGGGCACGCCGAGGACAAATGGTGCGCGCAGGAAGGAGCTGTCGTGGTCCAACTGCTCCACCAGCTTGGCCGGTTCAGCGCCGCGCCCGACCTGTACATCATCACTCCCTTCGTCATTGTGGCCGACCGGCTAAGACACCAGGTTCGGGAGAGCCGTACGCTCAATGGCTGGATGCCGGACGATGAGGTGTGGGCTTGGACGCGCGAACGGATTGGCACTGTTCACACGGTTCAAGGGCGAGAAGCCGAAGCGGTAATTTTCGTCCTGGGTGCCCCATCACCGGCGCAAACGGGTGCGCGAATGTGGGCAGGCGGTCGTCCAAACCTGCTCAATGTGGCTGTGACCCGGGCCAAGGAAGTGATTTACGTCGTTGGGAACCGTCACCTTTGGCGTCAAGCAGGTCTTTTCAGCCAACTGGACGCAGGTTTGCCCCCGCTCTGAGCATGAGCGCGGTTCGATAAGTCACGCCTGTTGGGCGACGGGACTTTCCGGGAATGGCACCACCTCAGAGATCCTGGTTTTCCGCGCGTTCTTCTGGCTCCAGTATTCCCGCAACGCCGCCGTGGCGCGGTGCAGCCATTTGACATCGTTCCTCAACTCCTCCAGCGTGGCCGTGGCGAAATACTTGACACTGCTGGCCACCGGGTTGCCTAGGGGCTTCAACAGTCCTTTGGAAACCAGGATGGGAATGTCATGGGCCGCCATGTTGAAATAGATCGCCGTTTCTTCGGCGTTGAGCCGCGCGGGCAGGTGTCGCAGGTTGAGCAGTTTTTCCGGTTGCGCCTTCATGTTCCAAATCTAGGACAACCTTTTAAAAAGGTATCTTAATCTTGTCAACACTCAGTTACCCATTGAATCAACTGGTCTATATTTGGGCTTTCTCCTCCTTGGCCCCCAGTTTCGCGTCGATGGCCTCCAGCCGGCGCAAGATCTGCTTCAGATCCTCGGATTCCTCTTCGTGAGTCCCGATAAATAGCGAGGCGACGATACCGCTCAACGTTCCGAACAGACCGACGCCGGCGAACATCAGCGCCATGGCGATTACACGGCCTTCGGTTGTGGTGGGATACCTGTCTCCGTAGCCCACGGTCGTCATGGTGCTCATGCTCCACCAAATCGCATCCTCGGCGCTTCGAATGTTGGCCTCGGCGCTTCCCTCTTCCGCGATCAGGATGGCGATGGAGGTAAATGCTACCAGCAGGACCGTTGTCAGCAAAACGGAAGCGAAGGCGCTTTTGGGCTTGTTTTGCAATATCAACGATACCACGCGGTGGCCGACGCGCACGCCACGCAACAAACGGACGATACGCAACACGCGAATCAGGCGCCCGACCCGGAGCGCGTCCACGTTAGGAATGCATGCCGCGAGATCAACCCATCCCCAGCGCATGAATGCCGCCTTGTTGGGCGCGCGCCGCAGGCGCCAGAGGAAGTCTGCAAAAAAGAGCAGGCAGGCGGCCAGGTCCAGTGTCTGGACAATGCGGGAGACTTCGCTTGAGATCGGCGCGACGGCGTCAACAATCAAGGCTCCCAGAACGAGGATCGACATGACTAGCAGGCCGAGTTGGAATGCGGTGAGATTTTCCCGTGGGTTGGATGTTTCCATGCGCGACTACTTACCCCACCGTCCTCAAGTTCGCACGCAAACTTTACACGCCGAAAGAAGGCAACATCGGCAGCGGATAAAAATCGGGATTGATGCGACGACGGCGCACCTGATATGGTCCAAACCGCCATGGGTTGGAGAGGTACTATTCGCGCAATTCAAGCCGCCGAACGCCGCGCGCAACGCGAGGAACAGCGTCGTTATCGCGAATTGCAGCGCCAGGCCAAGGATATGGCCAGGCTGTCTGCGTTGGAGCGGGCACGTCTGGAGGTGGAAACGTACGAAAACCGGCTTGAGGTGCTGCTGTCCGTTCACAAGGAACAAGGGCCGGAATGGGACTGGCCAGCCCTTGTTAATGCGCCACCGCCGCTTGAACCCGTGCGGGAGAACCGTAACGCGGCCGAAGTCGAAGCGCGGCGGGCCGCGTACCGGCCGGGCTTCTTCGACAAGCTGTTCGGAAGGATGAAAAAGCAGGAGGCCGAGTTCGCCGGCCAGTTGCAAGCAGCACAAACCCGCGACGAACGAGAATTCCAAAACGCATGGGCACAGTATCAGCATGACCATGCGGAATGGCAGGACGAACGGAAACTTGCCGACGCCGTGCTGGCTGGCGAACACGACGCCTACGTCCGGGTCTTGCGCGAATTGACTCCCTTTGCGGAACTGGCTGAACTCGGGTC
The DNA here is from genome assembly GCA_040754875.1 of Verrucomicrobiota bacterium. Classification (GTDB taxonomy): domain Bacteria; phylum Verrucomicrobiota; class Verrucomicrobiia; order Limisphaerales; family JBFMBT01; genus JBFMBT01. The sequence continues at coordinate 20,763 of JBFMBT010000078.1, forward strand.
GGCGCTGAACTTTCGAATTCACTCGCCCCAGCTTTTGGAAGTCCTGGCCAAAGTGAACGGCCAGAAGGCGATTCCAGACGAGATCAAATCGCTCACCGGCTCGGGCAAGGTTTCTTGCAAAGGGATGCCGAAAAGCCGCTTCCATGAGATTTACCAGGACTACGTGTGCGGCTGCGTCTTGCGGGTGGCGCGTGAGGCATTTGCTTTGCTCCCTGTGGAAACGGTCATCGTGACCGCCCTCACCGACCTGTTTGACTCGCGCACGGGCCGCACATCCGAGCAGCCGATTTTGTCCGTGGCATTGCCGCGAGCCGTGGCAAAAAAGCTGAACTTCAACCGGCTCGATCCCTCTGACGCGATGGAGAACTTTCTGCATCGCGGCGACTTTAAGGCGTCCAGAAAGTCAGGCGCTTTTGTCCCCATCACGCCGCTGACGCCCGTTGACTTGGAGACCCCGCAGGAACAGCCCGCACCGCCCAATCCGACCGCAGCAGTGGCGGTCGCCCGGCCGCCGTCAGTCAATCCGTTTCCGGCCAAGTGGGCACAGGCATTGCGTCGCAATGAGATTGAATCGGGCTTCCTCCGGTTGACGGCGAATGAACTCGCCGAGCTTTTGGGCCAGACGGCGAAAGATAATTTCACGCTCACCGAAAGCAAAGCCCTTGCCCGCGCCACCGAGAGCTTCGGGTATTGCCTGGAACCAGACCCCCGGCACGGGGCGGGAAGCTTTTGGGGCAATCGCGAAATCGGCATATTCCAACCTCCCAGTGGCCGGGTTCAGGAGCCGTCCGCCAACTTTCAGGGCGCCTCGGCGTTGCTCCAACTTTGCCTGCTGGTCGCGGCCTCCGATGGCACGGTTGACCGCGGCGAACTCGACCAGTTTCGCCGGTTCATCGAAGGCCATTTCCGATTCGACCCGGACGAGCACCAAAGGCTGGTGGTGCTCGAAACCTTGCTGGCCCGCAACTCGGCCTCGGCCAAAGTCACGCTGGGCCGGACGGCCAAACGCGTTCCGCCGGACAAACATATCGTGATCGCCCAATTCCTCGTGGATGTGGCGGCGGCTGACGGCGTTATTTCACCCAAAGAGCACAAGGCTTTGGCGCGGATTTTCGAGACGCTTGGACTCGACTCGGAAACCTGGGACACCCTCATTGCCAAACTTCCATCCGCCGGACAGGAAGTGCTCATCCAGGCGGCGGCGGCGTCCGTTGGTGGGGAGACCATTCCTGCGCCTGAGCCGAGCCCGGCTTCCGGCTCGTTGAAACTGGACATGGCCCGGGTGGCGGCAATTTCAGCGGAAACCAATGAGGTCATCGGTCTGCTTGCCAAAGCCATGACCGAGGAGGACGACGTGCGTGACGCGTTCGCGGTCCCGGAAATCACGCCGATGCCAACAGTCGCGCGGGCTGCGTTGAGTCCCTCGCCGGAGCCGGCTGAAACGTTGGTCACCCCCGCGAAATTCGAAGGGCTCGACGCCAAGTTTCATCCCATTGTCCAGCGGCTGATGACGCGCGGCGCGTGGGGCCGGGCCGACTTTGACGCGCTCGCACGCGAACACCAGTTGATGCCACTGAGCGTATTTGACGCCATCAACGAATGGGCTGACCAGCAGCTTGGCGACTTCCTGCTGGAAGGCGAGGAACCCATCATTATCCACCGAACCCTGCTGAACCCTGAACCATGAGTGAACCAATCAAACGCCGCGAACGAGACGCCGTGCTCCAGTCACTTCAAGCCGGTTTGGTGCCGAAACTGGGGCTACACCTGATCCAGGTCGGCCGCAAACAGGAGGTGGCCGCGCTCCTTTCGGACTTGGAGCGCATCGAACAGGGTGGCGCGGCATTTCGGATCGTTGTTGGACGCTTCGGCAGCGGCAAGAGTTTCTTCGTGAACCTGGTCCGAACCTTGGCACTCCAGCGGCGGTTGGTGGTGGCGCAGGCGGATTTCACGATGGAACGGCGCATCCAGGCGACCCAGGGACAGGCGCGTGCCCTCTGGTCGGAGTTGATGCGCAATCTGGCAACCAAAGGGAAGCCGGACGGTGGCGCGTTGCGGAACCTGTGCGAAGGCTGGATTTCGCAGATTCACCACGAGGTCACCCAGGCTGGGGGCACGCCCGAGGACGTGAAGAAGCACATCTTTTCCGGCTTGCGCCACCTGGAAGATCACGTTGGTGGCTTTGAGTTTGCCGCAGTGCTGGCTCGTTATTACGAGGGCCATGTCAGTCACGATGATGCCGTGCAGGCTGCGGCCTTGCGCTGGTTGCGCGGTGAGTTCACCACCAAG
>JBFMBT010000079.1:0-22918 GCA_040754875.1 Verrucomicrobiota bacterium
CAAACATTCAAATAAATCTTATAGGAAGTTTGGGAGGGGGTAGGGGGTGGGCTGTCAGTAATTAAAAAGGAGTAGAGGAAGGGTAGAGAAGTCTATCAGAGATAGCCCCCGATTTTTAATTCGCGGGGTTGTCTTTGTCATAATCAAACACTCACTCCCCTAATAAGTTCTATAAAGATAGATAACAGATAGGTTTGTCGTCCCGTGGGACGCACTTTGAGCCCTTAGTGCGTCCGTGGGGACGCAGTAGGTGCGTCCGTAGGGACGCAGTAGTAAACGGGTTGTCCCGAAAACAGAAAGCCCCCGGTGAATTTTAATTCATGGGGGCTTATTTCCTTCCCGTTCCTGAACGGTAAACGTAAACAATCAAGGGCGGGGGTTTCCTTTGGTGAAATACGATTCTCCCGCGAAGCGGTGCAAAGCCTGCTCCAACTATCTCTTACACTCAGGGCGTTACCGTTTTGATTACAACTTGCGGTTCCATCTGCCTTTTGATGGGTTGTATTCCAAGAGGAAGGAATTGAAAATAAATCTGTGCGTCATCCTTTGTGACAACCTCTTTGTAGTTGGTATGGAGAATATCAATCCTACTATGTCCCATCGCGTTTGCCGTCCTTTCCGCTCCATGCAATGCATAGGAGTAGGAAGCGAACGAAACCCGCGCAAAGTTGGTGTGAAAATCCAAAGGGCCAAATGCCGATTTTGCTTTCTCCTTTTCTTCCCTCAGAGCGGCTTTGATGCGTTGCATTTTTTGCTTAAGAGCATTCTTTGTCCTGAGATTCCATTCATCTTCCATTTTCTCTTTACAGACTGTGAACATCGCAAGGGCATTCTGTGGAATTTCAATTACTCTACGGTGTCGTTTCTTCGCGGCTTTGCGGGTAAGGTCAATCTTGGCTTGGTCTAAAAGAATCTCCCGCCAAGATAGGCGCTGAACTTCTTCCATACGAACTCCACAAAACATAACCGCCGCATGAATAACTAAAATATCCCAAAGTTCATTCTTGGAGAGATAGTCGAGAAAAACGGCAACATCCTCCAAAGGCAAGCATCTGTCCCGCTCCGTGTATTCGGTTTCATCTCGCGAAGCTTGAGGCTTCTTCAATTTTTCAAATGGGTTAAGCTCTTTCTGGTAATAGTTCAACTCTGCAAGCGTGTTGAAAAATGTTCTAAGCTTACCGATGTATTCTGCTTTCGTGTTTGATGAAAGGGTTGCTTTCGTTTTGTAGATGAAGCTTTCCGCGTCGTCTTGCGTAACGTCAACAAGACGCGTTTTGCCTAAGGCGGAACATAGGTGAGGCAGATAGACTTTCTCATACGCATTAACGTAGGCATCTGCTCGCCCAAGTCGCTTTAGATGTTCAACGAAAATCTTGGATGCTTCATCTACCGTTAAATGGCCAGCGGACGGCCTATGATGCTCAAGAAAGAAATCTACCGCTTGTGTCAACGTTGCGCCGTGTCCTTCCAGCTTCTTCAAACAGGCTTTGATTTCGTAATCAGTGGCAACCTGAAAAGCGTTAACAGCGTCTTTGATTTTACCTTGCGCCATGCGCTGATTGATTTCAGCGAGGAGCGCGTAGGCTTTTTCCTTGTCCAGTCCTAGCGAACGACGCACGGCTCGCCCTGCTCCATCGTATCCGATGAACGCATAGTAACCGGTCTTCCCATTGCGGTTTTTTTGCTGAATGATGCTCGCTGCATCGCGTAGGCGCACCACTCCGCCGAACATCTGGATGAAGAAATCAGTCTTGCCCATTTTTGCGCTTGCCGTTGCACGGGTTCGGGTTAAATTTTCACCCGTTGATTGGCTTACATGCTGTTTTACATGCAGAAGGTAAGAAAGTCAACGAAAGCCTTGTAAATGCGCGGTTAGCTCAGTGGTAGAGCACTACCTTGACACGGTAGGGGTCAGAGGTTCGAACCCTCTACCGCGCACCATCTGCCTCACTTCCCCGCATTCAACTGGTTCAATTTCTGAATCGCCAGCGAATGCCCGTTTCCGGCCGCTTTCTCAATCCATTTGCGTCCCTCGGCCAGGTTCAATTCCACGCCGTCCCCGGTCAGATAGCGCATGCCCAGGTCATATTGCGACGTCGCGTATCCCGCTTCCGCGCGGGCGCGTTGCGAGGCAATGACCTTGCGTAACGTTTCCTCAGCCGTCTGGGTGGGCGCCGCCGGGGTGCGCACCATCGCGGGCGGCGGCGCGGACGCTTTTGCCTTGGGCGCCGACGCCATCTCGGCATCCATCGCCGGCAACCCCTTCAGCGTCCGAAAATGCTTCAAGTCATCGTCCGTCTCCCATGCCTTGTCCGGCCCGGCGCTGCGAATCTCGAATCCGTCCTTCAGGCGCGCGATGGCGTAAGGCGTGCCCCACATGTCGGCGGACAAGTCACGCTTGCTCTGGCCCTTGCCCTCCATCATGTGCTCCTTGAGGAAGGCGCTGAAATTTTGCAACGGCAGTTTCTCGCTTTCCAAAAACTCCATCGACACCGCATCGGCAATCGCTTCCAGTTCCACGTTCGACGTTGCGGCCGCCTGCACCTTGCCGACGACGTCGAAATTCTTCTTCACGCCGTCGCGGTTGAAAAAGATGACCGCTGCCACCGCGATGATCGGGAGCAGTTTCAGAAGGTGGTTCATGCCGCCCCCTTCCCGCCGGCACGCGCGCGCAACGCGTCGTCAATGGCCAGCCCGGTGAAGAAATCATGACTCACCAGTTGCAGAAAGCTCGCGCGCGCCAGTCGCAACGCCCGGCTCGGGTGCGTCGCCAGCACATCCGCCGTGGCCGGAATGTCCCGCAACAGGCTGATCTCGCCGCAGAAATCCCCCGGTTTGAGCGTGGCGGACGTCACGCCCTGCTTGCGCACGCCGAACTGCCCTTCGTACACAATGTAAAACGCGTCGTTCGGCTCGCCTTCGCGGATCACGACCTCGCCCGCCTTGCAATCGACGAAGGAGAACTCGCCCGCCAGCTTCATCAATGCCTGCGGATGCCAGTCCGCGAACAGCGGCCGGCGCCGCAGGAACGCGCACACTTGCACGGCGGTCTTGATCGCCGCCGAACCGAGGTTCGATGCCAGCAACCGGTCGAATTCCGGCTTCGCCAGCACGAACAACGACGCCGCCTCCCGTGCGCGCACCGAACTGGTCCGCTCGCCCTTCTCGAGCAACGCGATTTCGCCGAAGATGTCGCCGCGCCCCAGCGTGGCCACGTCCACGGGCAGCCCCGCATCGTCCTCTTTCGTCACACCCACGCTGCCCGAGTAAACTACGAACATCGTGTCGCCCGGCTCGTGTTCGCGAATGATCATCGTGTCCGCCGGCACAGACAAAAACTTCATCGCCTGCACCACGCTGCGCAGGTCTTCCGGTTTGAGCTGTGAGAACAGGAGGTTTTGGCGCAGGAACTCGAACGCCGCATCGTCAGTCGGGCGCGCGCCGGCATCGGCGTTGCGCAACGAGCGCGTTTCCGTGGTCGCCAGCCGCGTGGCGATGTGCCGTTGCACGCCGCGCACCACGAGGAACAACGCGTACACCACGATCGCCGCCAGACCAAAGCCCAGCAGGCCGAAGACAATGTAAGACACGGCCAGGTCATCCGGCGGCCGCGCCTCCGACAATGTCCGCACCACCTGTTCGCCCACCGCCACCATCAGGCTGTTCGCCAGCCGGAACAGCGTGCCCAGCCACAGGATCGAATACGTGGCGTGCAGCAGATAGTAGTTTTCCTCGGACACGCGCCGTTTCCAGTCCAGCAATTGGGAAATCAAGCGCTTGCCCAGGAATTCATCGGCGCAATGCGGCAGTTCGTAGCGCTTGCGAAACAGCGCGTGCAACAGGCTGTGCGCCGGCGTGCTGCCAAACGGCGAGCCCAACACCAGCGCCGTGAAGGCCGCGGCGAGCATCCCGGCGTTCGAATCCGCCAGCCAGCTCAGCGCCGCCACCACGAACGGCCCGCTCAACGTGCGCAGCCCCACGGCTGCTTCGCACGCGCGCCCGCCCATGAACGCGTCGCGCACATCGATCGTGAAAAACGGCACCAACCGGTCCCACCGCACGCGCGCGCCATACACCTGGCGGCCAAACCGGCTGAGCGTCGAAGCCGCCAGCGCGTAGGCCAGGCTCAACCCCGCCGACATGAACACCAGCACCTTGAACCAATCCTCCAGCCGTTCGCCCGGCGCGAACTCGCTGTGCCACAACGCCGCCGCGCCCGCCAGGATCAACACGCCCGAAAACGCCATGCTTCCGCCCCGGCTTTCGCCCACGGCGGAAATTTCCGGCGCGGTCACATCCGTCGCGTCCGCTTCCTCCAAAAAGCCTTTGTTCAGCGCGTTCAACACGAGGTCGTAAAACGCGCGGATGTTCGGGTGCGCCCCCTGCCGCAACAAATCGTGCAGCACCTCCTCCACCGTCTTTTGTCCATCAAACAGCGCGAGCGTGCGCTGCTGCCCGGCGTCCAGCGCCAGGTATTCCGTGAGCACCAGTTGCTTCAGCAACCGCGTGCCGTCCGGCAGATCGCGAACTTCGATGGCCGGTGACAGACGCAGCCGTTTTGTGGTTAACGCATGCATGTTTCCGTGGCCGGACTTCCATTGCCGCGCGGGCACCCTCCCAAAACATCTCCACCGGGACGGCCGCTGGTTGCTTCAGCAACGTCACATCATCCGAGGCTTGATGCGCGCATTCTACCGCGCAGGCTTGTCGCGAACAAGCAAACTGTGAATTGGTGAATGCTGCCCCCTCAGCCCACCGCCCGCCGCAACAGATTCTCCATCATGCGCTGCACCCGCTCATCCGGTCCGTGCGGCCGGCTCCAGTGCGACCACGGCAGCATGTGTCCCGGCGGGTTGCTCAGGCCCTGCGACCACCAGATCGTCGCCGCGTTAAAGACATAATTGCCGTGTGGCCCGGGATAAACCGTGGCGGTCCAATGCGCGGGATTGGTTCCGCCGCTCAAGGCCATTCCTTCCGCCACGATTTCCAAACCGGGGATGGGCGCCGGGTCGCCGTGAAATTCCCAGCCCACCAGTCCCGGAATCGCGTCGCCCTTCTTCATGCCGGTGCCGGCGAACATCCAATGCTCCGGCTTGCTCACAATCCAGTCGCCGCCGCCGTTGAACGGCGTGATGGTCCGCGCGCCCATCAACAGGTTTTCGTTCGGCGCATCGGTGACGGGGAACGGGCCCATGAACTTGTAGGTCTTGGTTTCTAGTTCCGTCATCCCGCCATAGCGACCCGCCCGCGTGATGATGCGGTTTGCCCGCCCATCGGTGGACGCCCGGAATGGCGACACAAAACACACGGCGTTGCCCGAAAGAAACAGTGCGTTCACGCCGGCATCGATCGCCGCCTTGGTCGCGTGATATTGGCGCAGGTCCCAGTATTCGTCGTGCCCCACGCTGATGAAGGTCTTGCAACGCGTCGCCTGCGAGGCATCGAGCAGGTCGCTGTTCGAGCAATACGTCACATCGTAACCCTGCTGCTCCAGCCAGTATGCCAGCGGAAATTCCCAACACAAATACTCGCCCGACCCGACCGACTGCGGGTTCTCATAAATCTGCACGTACTTCCCGTACGGACGGTCGAAACTCACATCCGCGCCCGGCTTCAGCGCTCCCTCCGGGTTGGTGTAGAGCGAATAATTGTCCGGCCAGCGGTTGTACGCCTGCCACGTGTTGTCGCTGCACTGGAACAAAATGTCCGCTGGTCTCCGGTCCCGCACGATGAAGATGACGTAACTCTGCCAGTACAACTCCTCCGCGCTTTCCGGCAGCGTCGTCAGCCGCCCCAGATAGACGCCGCTCGGCCAGTCGGCGGGGATGGTCAATCCGGTCGCCGGCTCCCAGCGGCATTCGCGCAAGCGCCGCTCACCAACGGGCGGGTCCGGCTGCGTCACGCCCTTGAACGGCCCGACCGTTGCCATCAACCGCGCTCCGCGTCCCCCGTAGTAGCCGGTCCGAAAGATTTCAATGATGAACCGCCGCGCGGGTTTCGTGCTCACCATGATGCGCAACGACTGTCCGGCCTCGATGCTTTGCTGCGAACAATACCCTTCGATCCACGGCGAGCGATACCCCTGCGCCTTGTCCAGCCGCACGCGCGTCAACTGCCAGTCCGGCGAACCTGCCTTTTGATTCTCCTTCTTGATGAGCGAGGACTGGCGCCTGGTCGCCGCGGCGGCATCCACCGACCCGGCGGCGAGCGCACCCACGACGGCGGCGGTTCCCTTGAGGAAGGCGCGGCGCTCGATGCCGGAACTCTTCCGCGCGTGCTTGGGTTTCATGGCGTCATTACGCCACGCCCGTCCGGAACTTCAACCCGAAATGCAATCCACCGCGGACCGCGAGCATCCTGCTCGCTACGACATGGCAAACCCAACCACCGCAGCCAACCAAACTTTGAACTTCGGAACTTTGAACCTTGAACTTCTTTGGAGCTTTGATTCTTTGAACTTGGAGCTTTCCCACCCGCAGAGCCCATTGTCCCCAACGCCCGAACCTGCTTTAATGCGCCCATGAAACCCCTCCTCGCCCTTACGCTGGCCGCGCTTACCTGGACGACCGTGCTCCACGCCGCCCCGGCCAGGCCCAATGTCATCCTTGTGCTCGTCGACGACCAGGGTTACGGCGACCTTTCCTGCCACGGCAATCCCGTGCTCAAGACGCCCAACCTCGACCGCCTGCACAACCAAAGCATTCGCTTCACCGATTTCCATGCCTCGCCCATGTGCACGCCGACGCGCGGCCAGTTGCTCACCGGCCTGGACGCCTTGCGCAACGGCGCAATGAACGTCAGCAGCGGCCGCACGCTGCTGCGCCAGGGCATTCCCACGATGGCGGATGTTTTCGCCGCGGGCGGTTACCAGACCGCCATCTTCGGCAAGTGGCATCTGGGCGACAATTATCCCTATCGCCCGCAGGACCGCGGCTTCAAGGAATCCATCTGGTTCCCGTCGTCGCACATTCCCTCGGCGGCGGATTATTGGAACAACGATTATTTCGACGATACGTTCTGGCACAATGGCGTTCGCCAGCCATTCAAAGGCTACTGCACCGATGTCTTTTTCACCGAAGCGATGCGCTGGATGAAGGAACGCGCCACGCGCAACGAACCATTCTTCACCTATCTGCCGCTCAACGCCGCGCACGGCCCGCTCTTCGTGCCCGACCAGTACCGCCAGCTCTACCAGGGCCAACCGCGCAACGTCGCCAGCTTCTTCGGCATGATCGCCAATATCGACGAAAACATGGGCCGCCTCGAAGCCTTCCTCTCCGAGCACAAGCTGCGCGACAATACAATCTTGATCTACATGACCGACAACGGCGGCACGGCGGGCGTCAATGTCTTCAACGCCGGCATGCGTGGCGGCAAAATCCAGCTCTATGAAGGCGGCCATCGCGTGCCGTTCTTCCTGCGCTGGCCGGCGGGCAAATTGCGTGCGCCCGGCGACATCGCCGAACTCACGCACGCGCAAGACGCGCTGCCAACGTTGGTTGAGTTGTGCGGGTTGAAATCGCCAAAGAAGACAGCGTTTGACGGCGTGAGCCTGGGAAAACTGTTGCGCGGTGAATCCGATTCTCTCCCGGACCGCATGCTCGTCATCAACTACAGCCGCATGAACGCGCCCGTTCCCACCAAGGACGGCGCGGCGGTGTTGTGGAAACGCTGGCGTCTGCTCCAGAACAAGGAACTCTACGACCTCGCCACCGACCCGCTCCAGAAGGTCAATGTCATCGATAAATTCCCCGACATCGCCACGAAGCTGCGCGAGCATCTGGACCAATGGTGGAAAGGCGTCGAGCCGCGTCTGAATGAATTCAGCCCCATTCACCTCGGCTCCAGTCAAGAGAACCCCGTCATGCTGTCGCCGTGCGAATGGGCGGACGTGTTTCTTGACCAGGGCGCGCAAATTCGGCGGGGCGAAAAGAAAAACGGCCTGTGGCACGTGTTCGTCGAACGTGCCGGCGAGTACGAATTTTCCCTGCGCCGCTGGCCCGTCGAAGCGGACACCGCCATTCGTGCCGGACTGCCGCCCTACGAAGCCGCCGATGGCCGCTACGCCGAAGGCGTCGCCCTGCCTGTCGCCAGGGCGCAATTGAAAGTCGCCGGCTTTGATGAAAGCAAGCCCGTGACCGCCGCCGACAAGGCCGTGACTTTTCGCACCCGGCTGAACGCCGGCCGGACAACATTGCAAACCTGGTTTTATGACAAAGCCAACAAGGAACTCTGCGGCGCCTATTATGTGTACGCGCGAAGGTTATGAAGATGGTGCCGATGGAGGGGCTCGAACCCCCACGTCTGTGAAGACACCAGATTTTGAGTCTAGCGCGTCTGCCAATTCCGCCACATCGGCCACCTGATTACCAATCACTTAGGTGGTTGATGCGCTTCCGCGGAAACCCGCGGAACCACATCGGCGGTCAACCTACCAAAAGGAGTTCCATGCGCGCAAGCGCCCAATTCGGATTCGCCGCGAAAGAATGGGGCGATTCGACCGCCAATCCGCGCTTCGAGAAAGGCAATTCCGGGTGAGCCGCTTTCGTGCTCCTCGGCGAGATTTCGTCTCAATATATGAAACTTATTAATGCGAAATTGCCGGTGCTGATGGTTTCGCTGATGGCCGCCAGTCTGGTGGCGAGCGAACCGGAAGCCGCGAAACCCAAAGTCGCTGCCAAGGCGCAGGATCCCACCATTGTCGGCGAGGAAGTCGCCGTGTTGACACAAGCGCCGAATGTGCCGCCACCCATCAAACGTACGCACGCCACGAAAGTCGTCATCACTCTGGAAGTGAGGGAAGTGGTGCGCAAGCTGGCCGATGGCGCGGAATATCTGTTCTGGACGTTCGGCGGTTCGGTGCCCGGCAGTTTCATGCGCGTGCGCGAGGGGGATTTGGTCGAGTTTCACCTGAACAATCATCCGTCGAGCAAACTGCCGCACAACATCGACCTGCACGCGGTGACGGGTCCCGGCGGTGGCGCGGCCTCGTCATTCACGGCGCCGGGGCATTCGTCGCAATTCTCCTTCAAGGCGTTGAATCCTGGCTTGTATGTTTATCACTGCGCGACCGCGCCGGTGGGCATGCACGTGGGCAACGGCATGTATGGCTTGATCCTGGTCGAACCCAAGGAAGGTCTGCCGCCGGTGGACAAGGAATATTACGTGATGCAGGGCGAGTTTTACACCGCCGGCAGATTCGGCGACCCGGGCCTGCAAATGTTCGACCAGGACAAGGCCGTGGACGAGCGTCCGACGTATGTGGTGTTCAACGGGTCGGTCGGCTCGCTGGTCGGCGACAACGCCATCACGGCGAAGGTCGGCGAAAAGGTGCGCCTGTTCGTGGGCAATGGCGGACCCAACCTGGTGTCGTCGTTCCACGTAATTGGCGAGATTTTTGACCACGTTTATCCCGAGGGCAGCACGGTGCCGACGTTGCGCAATGTGCAGACCACCATGGTGCCGGCGGGCGGTTCGACGATCGTGGAGTTCAAGGTCGATGTGCCGGGCACCTACATTCTCGTGGATCATTCGCTGTTCCGCGCCTTCAACAAGGGCGCGCTCGGCATGTTGAAGGTGTCCGGCCCCGAGGATCTGCTCGTTTATTCCGGCAAGGAAGTCGATGCGGTGTATCTGGGCCGTCAGGCCGAGGCGGGTTCCGAGGCGCAGAAGAAGGTGGCGGAGCTGCAGGCGCAGGTGAAACAGGCGATCCAGTCGGACCCGAAGATTGCGGGGTTGACGAAGGAAATTCAGTTCGAGAAGGGCAAGCAGGTGTTCATGCAAACGTGCTTTGTCTGCCACCAGCCCAGCGGCCAGGGCATTCCCAACCAGATCCCGCCGCTGGCCAAGTCGGACTTCCTGATGGCGGACAAGGAACGCTCGATTCGCATCGTGCTACAAGGGCAGACCGGCGAGATCGTCGTCAACAATCAGAAATTCAACGGCATCATGGTGCCGATGAATTATCTGCCGGATGAGGACATCGCCAACGTGCTGACCTATGTGCGCAACAGTTGGGGCAACTCCGGCGACCCGGTCAAGGTCGAGGAAGTGCGCCGTGTGCGCAGCGAACTGCCGGCGGTCAAGGCCGTGTCGTTTGAATAATGCGTGCGAGCTTGCATCTGTGGATGGTGGCTTTGCTGGTCTTCGGCGCAGGCGAGGTTCGCGCCGGGGACCAGCAGTCGTGTCCCGTTGCGCCGCCCGCGGGAATGGCTCATGTGCCGGCTGGGCGCTTTGTTCCGCTGTTTCGCTCGGAAAATGATGCGCAGGAAATTGCGGTGAAGGCGTTCTACCTGGACGCGTTGCCGGTGACCAACGGCGACTACCTCGAGTTCGTTCGCGCCAATCCACAATGGCGCCGTTCGCAAATCAAGCGGCTCTTTGCCGATGAGAATTACCTCAAGCACTGGGCCGGCGATTTGGAACCCGGGCTCGCGCTGACGAACGCGCCGGTCACGCAGGTGTCGTGGTTCGCCGCCAAAGCCTATTGCGCATGGAAGGGCAAGCGCCTCCCCACGACGGCGGAATGGGAATACGCGGCAGCGGCCAGCCCAGCGCGCCCGGATGGCGAAAACGATCCGCAATTCCGCCAGCAGATCGTGGCCTGGTATTCGCAACCCGCGCCGGAGAAACTGCCGTCGGTGGGCGCTGGCCGGGCCAATTATTACGGCGTGCGCGACCTGCACGGCCTGGTGTGGGAATGGGTTTTGGATTTCAACACGGCGCTGGTGACCGGCGATGCGCGCGGGGACACCGGGCTGGACCGGCAATTGTTTTGCGGCGCCGGCGCGCAGGGCGCAAAGGATCGCGCGGACTTTCCGGCGTTTCTGCGCACGGGCTTTCGCAGCAGCCTCAAGGCGGCGTACACGGTTCACAACCTTGGATTTCGTTGCGCAAAGGATTTATGAAATTGTTTTTCGCCATGCTGGCTTTGGCTTTGCTCGCTCCCGTTCTTCCAGCGGGCGAACCCGCGGTTACCAACAAACCGCCCTGCTGCGCGACCAATGCGCCCAGCACCCCGGGTGCGTTCTCCGCGACGTCGCTCTATCAACTCAATTCCACCTGGACCACCGACGCCGGCAAGGAAATGAAACTCGGCGCGCTCAAGGGCAAGGTGCAGGTGGTGGCGATGTTCTTCAGCCATTGCGAATTCACGTGTCCCCTCACGGTCAACGACCTCAGGCGCATTGAAGCCGCGCTGCCGGAATCCGTGCGCGGCGAAGTTGGCTTTGTGCTCATTTCCTTCGACACCGAACGCGACACCCCCGAAGCGCTCCACGCGTATCGCACACGGACCGGGCTTGATTCGCGCTGGACGCTGTTGCGCGGCGGCGCGGACGATGTGCAGGAACTGAGCCTGCTGCTGGGCGTGAAATCAAAAAAAGATGCGCGCGGCCAGTTTGCGCATTCGAATCTCATCACCGTCCTTAATCCCGCCGGCGAAATTGTTCACCAACTCCCCGGCATCAACCAGGATATCCAATCCACACTCTCGGCGATCACCCAAGCCGCCGGAGCCCGTCGTTAAAATCCGCACACGCCCGCCCGTATCCCGGTTCTGACGCGGTGGCCCTCATCTTTTCCGCTTTCCCAAAACGCCACCCCGTGCTTTATTCAAATGGTTCACCTATGAATCTTTGTACTGGCCCCGGCGCCATCCGGCCCACGTCGCGACGCAGCTTCTTGCGCAACGCCGGCTGCGGCTTCGGCATGGTCGCGCTCGCTTCGTTGCTCGGTGAGGAAGGGTTGTTGGCCGAGGCGCCCGTGTCTTCGCCTTCCACGCTGAATCCGCTGGCGCCCAAGGCGTCTCATTACGCGGCCAAGGCCAAGCGCGTGATTTTCCTGTTCATGTCCGGCGGGCCCAGCCACGTCGATTTGTTCGATCCCAAGCCCGAACTCGTGCGCCTCGCGGGCCAGCCGATTCCGGAATCGTTCGGCTCGTTCAAGACGCGCCGCAACGTGGCGAAGAACAAGTTGCTTCCGCCGTTCCGCCCGTTCCACAACCACGGGCAATCGGGCATCGAAGTGTCCGAATGGCTGCCGCACATCGCGTCGTGCGTGGATGACATCTGCCTGTTGCGCGGTTGCTACGGCGACAGCGTCACGCATCCCGAGTCGGTGTACCTGATGAACACGGGCTCGATTCTCATGGGCCGGCCGAGTCTTGGCTCGTGGGTCACGTACGGGCTGGGCACGGAGAACCAGAACATGCCCGCGTTCGTCGTCATGCCGGACCCGGCGGGCTGGGTCAAAGGCGGCGCGCCGGCGTGGGGCAACGGTTACATGCCCGCCGTCTATCAAGGCACCATCCTGCGCGGCGGTCGGACGCCTATTCTCCATCTCAACACGCCCGAGAACATTTCCGCGCAACAACAGCAGGCGACCGTCAATCTCATCAATCAATTGAACCGCGCCGATCTGCGGCCCGGCGAGGAAGACTCGGACCTCGCGGCGCGCATCGCGGCGTATGAACTGGCGTTCCGCATGCAATCGCACGCGGCGAATGTCGTCGAACTCGGCAAGGAAACCGAGGCCACCAAACAGCTTTATGGATTGGACGACGCCGAGTGCCGCGAATTTGGCACGCGTTGTTTGCTGGCGCGCCGGATGGTCGAGCGCGGCGTGCGCTTCGTTCAGGTGTATTGCGGCGACACCAACGGCTGGGACGGCCACTCGGACATGGAGAACAATCACGGCAAGCTTTGTCGCGCGAGTGACAAACCGGTGGCCGGCCTGCTCAAGGACCTCAAATCACGCGGCCTGCTGGAATCCACGCTCGTCGTATGGGGCGGCGAATTTGGGCGCATGCCCATGAGCGAAGGCTCGACCGGACGCGACCACAACCCGCACGGCTTCTGTCTCTGGATGGCTGGCGGCGGTGTCAAGGGCGGCACAGTCATCGGCGCGACCGATGACGTCGGCCTGCGCGCCGCGGCGGACAAGACGCACGTTCACGACATTCACGCCACGATCCTGCATCTCATGGGCCTGGACCACGAGCGCCTCACCTACCGCCACAACGGCCGCAACGAACGCCTCACCGACGTCGCGGGCAAGGTGATTACAAAGGCATTGGCGTAACTTCACCTTTGCACCGAATCGATCACAAGGAGACAGAGAATCGAGTTGCCAAATAAGTGGGTCAACTTTATAAGTTACCCATGGCAACGATGACTTTGAAAGAACTGCGCAACACCCCTTCAAAGGCGGTTCGGGCCGTAAAATCCGGTCAAACCGTACGGGTAACGCGGCGCGGGGTCGCTTTGTTCGATGCTGTGCCTGTGGCGCGCAAGTCCGGCTTTCGACAGTTCCGGGAAAGGTTTGCCGCGGCTTGGGCAGGCAGAAAAACAAATGTTACTCTGGACGAAATCGTTGAAGGCGCCCGCCGAAGCCGCGAATGAGCGCCTACTGCGACACAAGTTTCTTCCGAAGGTTGCTGCTTCCCGGCAAAGGCCATGTCGAGGCCGAAAAGTCTGCTGAGGAAATTGTCTCCGAGTTTGGTTTCATTCCCATCAACTCCCTCACACGCTTGGAAGTTTTCCAATCCATCCGTTTTGACGTCTGGCGCCACGCGTCAGACCGCACCCGGGGATTGGATGCTGCAGCTGCGGACGTTGCGCTGAATTTGTTCCATGCGGAGTTGGGAAGCACGTTTCTTGGCGTTCCAGTTTCTTGGGAAGCCGTCCTTGCCCAGGCCGAACTTTTGACCCGCCAGACTCCTCGACAAGGCTGGCGCACGATGGACCTCCTTCATGTGGCGGTTGCTTTGAATAGCGGCGCAACGCACTTTTACAGTTTCGACTCCGAGCAAAACGCGCTGGCCAAGGCTGAGGGAATGAAGGTTCCCCTCGCCCATTGATGCTGCACGCGAAAATTGGCAACGCGACGGTTACCGAGGACCTACTCCCCCACCCGCATCATCAGATTCAGACCCGCACGCTTTCCTTCCGCCGCAAGCTGGCACAGGCGCCGCAGCGAATTTGCCAGTTCGTCCGCCGTCAAACCGGTTTGCCTCAAATCGACCTGCGGTTCCCATTCGACGGCGAGCCGCTGCTGCTCGGCAACCGGAAGTTCCGCAAGCAGGCCGGTGAACGTTTCCGGGAAACGGATGACCCACGTCGTCGGATCCGCGGTTGACTCGAAGTCGCCGTCATCCAATTCGTCACTCGCGACATCGAAATCGAGTTCCGGATCCTGGCCGCGCATCAGGCAAAGCAGCCGTGCCAGCTCGAAATCCGTGATGCCGCTGGTTTCGAAGCCGCGCCACGTCTGCATCGGGTTGGGCGAATCGGCCACCGCCTGGCCTTCGTCGTCCCTGGCAAGAATGAAATGCGAGATGTAGCCCATAATAAGGTGGCTTGGCGGACTCAACCCCGCTCGGGCCGGACACGTCGAACGCCCATCCCGCGGATCGGGAGGGACAAACCGGGTTTTTGGTTAGCGTCAGGGGTTTGTTCCTGGTTGGCGTTCGTACCTTAGTCCCGCCCGCACCCGATGTCCAGCGCTGCGCTTCGGCTCCTATACCTCCGCCCGCAAAATCTCCAGCGGCGGATGCCGGCACACGCCGCGGTTGGCCATCAGGCCAATCACCACCGTCAACGCGCCCACTGCGCCCAGCGCCACGAGCACCGGCGTCCCCAGCAACACATACGGCACCTGGAACACGAACTTCGCGAGTCCCCAGTTCGCCAGCACCGCCAGCAAGGCACCCACTAGTCCCGCCAGCACGCCGAGGCTCAGATATTCGATGAACAGGATGCGCTGCACCTGCGCCTCGGTCGCGCCCAGTGTGCGCAGCAGGATGCTCTCGCGCACGCGCTGAAAGCGGCTCGTCAGCACCGTCCCGATCAACACCAGCAACCCCGTGCCCACGCTGAACAACGCCATGAATCGGATCACAAACGCCGCCTTGTCCAGAATCTGGTTGAGCGTGTTCAGAATCAGCGTCAGGTCCACCGTGGAAACATTCGGAAATTTTCGCAGTAACTCCCGTTGCATCCGCGCCGATTCCTCGCTCGACGCCACGCGCGTGCTCATGATGTAAAACGCCGGCGCGCCCTCCAGCGCCTTCGTCGGGAACACGATGAAAAAATTCGGCTCCAACCGCCGCCAGTCCACCTTGCGCACGCTCGCCACCATCGCTGTCATCGGCACGCCCTGCACGTCGAACACCAGTTCGTCGCCCAACCGCAGGCCCAAGTCGCGCGCGATGCCTTCCTCGACCGAAATGGGTACGACGTCCTTTTTCGTTTCCGCCTTCGGCGGCCAGTCGCCTGTGATGCGTTCCTCCGTCGAGGACAGATGATCGCGGTAGGTGGAACGATACTCACGGCGCAACACCCAACCCGGCATCGTGCGCCGTTCATCGTTCAAAATGCTTTCCACGCTGCGCCCTTTGACGGACGCCAGGCGCATCGACACCACGGGCGCCTCGCGCAACACCGGCAGCTTCAACGAATCGAGCAATTCCACCACCGGCTTCTTCTGGTCGATTTGAATGTCGAACAGAATCGCGTTGGCTTGGTTCTCTTTCTCCGACTGGACGAGTTGCGCGAGCAACAGTTGCTGGCTCAGGTACAACGTCAGGATCAAAAAGGTTCCCAGCCCGAGTGACACCAGCATCAGCACCGTGCGATTGTTCGGCCGGTAAAGGTTCGACAATCCCTGCCGCCACACATACGGCAGCGTGGACGGCAGGTATCTTCGCACCAGCCACATCAACACCCGCGCGCACAACGCCAGCAAGGCGAACACCGCCGCCAGCGCGCCCGCGAACGACAGCCCGAATTCCCATCGGCGCGCCTGCGAAATCGAGAACGCCACAATGCCCGCGCCCAGCAGCACATACACCAGCCACACCGCGTAATCGCGCCGCGGCGCCTCCGCCAGATCGAACGACGCGCGGATGGCCGCCAGCGGCGACACCCGCCGCACCGGCAGCAAGGGCAGCAACGCGAACAACAGGCAGATCGTGAAACCGATGCCCATCGCCTTGAACACGTCCGGCCACGACACGGCGAATTGAACTTCGAACGGCACGAAATCCGCCACGACACGCGGCAACACGGCTTGTATGCCCAACCCCAGCAACGCCCCCGCCACGGTTCCAATGGCTCCCAGTGCCAATCCTTGCGCCAGGTAAATCGCGAAGCTTTGCTGCACGTTGCACCCCAGGCAGCGCAACACCGCCACGGTGTTCAGCTTCTCACGGATATGCACGTTGATGGCGCTGGCCACGCCCACGCCGCCCAGCAGCAACGCCACAAATCCGGTCAGGCTCAGATACTGGTAGAGATTGCTCATCGCGCGCCCCAAATCCTTCTGGCGCTCCTCCACCGTGTCGTAACTCAAACGATCCGCTTCCAGTTGCGGCCCCACCTGCTCCACCAGTTCCTTCACGTTCACTTCAGGCCCAAACCGAAAGTACATGCGAAACCGCACCAGGCTGCCGGGCTGAATGAGATTGCTCCGGCGCAAATCATCCAGCGGGATGTACACGCGCGGCGCGAACGTGGCGAACGCCACCGTTTCCCCGGGCACCGCCAGCAGCCGCCCCGCCACACGCGTCGTCAACCCGCCGATGCGCACCGTGTCGCCCACCTGCACATTGTATTGTGCCAGCAGGCTGTCCTCCACCAGCGCGCCGCCGCCGGTGCGAAACGATTGCGCGGCCGACGCCGGCTCTGTCTCCAGTTGTCCGTAAAAGGGAAAGCCGCCCTCGATGGCGCGCACCTGCACCAGCCGCGCCTGCCCGTTCTCGAATCCGAGCATCGACGAGAAATTGACCACGAACGATTGCTCGCCGCCGAACGATTTGAAGAAGTCGTTCATCTCCGGCGTGAACGGCCGGCGCGAATTCACCACCAGGTCCGCGCCCACGAGCGAACGCGCCTGATCGTCGATGTGCTGTTGCAAATTGCGCCCGAGCGAACTCACCGCCACCAGCGCGCCAATGCCCAGCATGATCGACGTAGAGAACAGCAGCAAATGCCGGCGGCTCGAACGGCTGTCGCGCCACGCCATGCGCCAGGTCCAGGCGGAAAAGAAATGCTGCAAGAACGCCCACACCGGCGAACGCGAAGATGGAGCGTTCGCGTTCATGCGGTCATCGGAACTTCGTTCACCATCCGCCCGCCGCGCAACTGAATGATCCGCTGGGCTCGTTGCGCCAGTTGCGCGTCATGCGTCACCAGCACCAGCGCGGTCTGGCTGTTGGCGTTCAGTTCGAACAGAATATCGATCACCTTCTCGCTGGTGTGCGCGTCCAGATTTCCGTTCGGCTCATCGGCGAACAAAATCTTGGGCCGGTTGATGAACGCGCGCGCCAGCGCCACGCGCTGTTGTTCGCCGCCGGAAAGCTGCGCCGGGTAATGATGCAACCGATCCCCCAGGCCGACGCGCGCGAGCAGTTCCACCGCGTAATCGCGCGCGTGGCCGCCGCCGCGCAACTCCAGCGGCACCATCACATTTTCCACCGCCGTCAATGTCGGGATGAGCTGGAAATTTTGAAACACGAAGCCGACGCACTCGTTGCGCAGCCGCGCCCGCTCGTCCTCGCTCAAGCGATCCAACTGCCGACCGCCGAGCCGGACGTAGCCCGATGTCGGATTGTCCAGTCCGGCGCACAGGCCGAGCAACGTGGTCTTGCCGCTGCCGGAAGGCCCGACGATGGCGCACGTGGCGCCGGGCGCCAGAGAGAAATTGATGTCCTGCAATACCGTGAGCGAGCCCACGCCGTTGCCGTAGCTCTTGGTGAGGGCCTGAACTTCAAGTATGGCGGTGCTTTCCACTGCGCCTTTCATTTCATGAGACCTTCGACCGGTCAAATGCGAAAGACGTTCATTTCAGCCGATATCGGGCGGAAGCGGGCGGAAGCGGCAGGTCCGCGCAAAATCTGCAAACCATAGTTTGCAGGTTTTGCACAGTTTGCAGATGCGGACGAGAGGGTGACGGCTCCGTACCCGGATGCCGGATGACTTCCAAGGTCGAAGGCAGTACATCTGTGTTTTACCTGGGGCCACACTCAACGGTTGTCATACTTGGTGCGTTGGTCCTGCCAGGCGGTGATGATGCCGTCCTCGGTATAAACGTAGGTGGGGCGATTGAGGTGATCGCTGTAACCGTAGGAGTGACGGATGCGGACGCCCTGGCGATCGACCAGTCGTTTCTCCACATTGGCGCGGCCCCACGCCGCGTAAAGGCCGTTTTGCGTCATGCCGACGCCGATCCGGTTTTGTTGCGCCAGTTTCAGGTCCGTTGCCGGCAGACCTTTTTCGAGGAGGATTTTTTCGAGTTGCGCGGTGGCGTCGGGCGTCATGCGCCTGTCCCGGCGCAGCGTGTAATAATCGTAGCAGAGCTGGGTGAGATCGATTTTGCGCAGGCCGTCCTCCTTGAAGGCGGAAACCTGGCGCATGACGCACCCGGTCAACAACGCGATCACGGCGAAGGCAGTAACGAGTCCTTTCATAACTGGCGGATAAATTTTCTCCAACGGTGACGGCGTAGAAATAGCGGGCGGAACTTCAAGAGGCAAGGGAGAGTTGGTCACAGTGCTCACGCCAAGCCTCCCGCATCTTTGAACCAGTACACGGACCATGGACCGGTGGTCGCGGGTTGGATAGCGTTTCCTTCCCCACCCCGGCCCTCTCCCCTGGGAGAGGGAGAAGTTGTTGCCGCGTTGGACGAATGGCGATGCGTCCGGGTTTGCCGTGTCGATCGTTCATGGGAACGCGAAGTTCGCAAGGGATCAGGGCCGCCGGTAGTGAGTGATACTCCCACTACTCAAACCGAAGCACATTTGCTAACGTGCGGGTACGCATGAAAACTCCTGCCTTTCTCATCGCGGCCTTCTTTCTGTTCCCCGCCATTTCCTGGTGCGAAGTCAACGTCCTCCAGAACGGCAGCTTTGAGCGGCGCCTCGTCAACAGTTACCCGGACAGGTGGAACCATGCTTATACGTCGGCGGGCAGTTCTTCCACGCTGAATGCGTCCATCGTGAAATGCGGGGACAAGTCGTTGAAGATTTATGATGCGACGTCCAGCGGCAGCGAGGGCTTGTTGTCTGATCCCATGGCCATCATTCCGGGCGCCACGTACACCGCCGAGGCGTTCATCTATCGGACGGCCACGGCCAACGCCGCGAGTCTTTACCTGAAGTATTACGACGCGTCCATGGTGGAAGTCGCCAGTTTCAGCACCGGCGCACCCGGCTCGTTGAACCAATGGAATTACGCCTCCAAATCCGGCCGCGCCCCCGCCAACGCCGCGTATGCCAAGGTGCTTTGTTATTCCACCAGCGCGTCCACGGGCACGATGTATTTCGACGGCGTTTCCTTCCGCCATTCCACCACGCAACTGGTGGATAATCCCGACCTGAGCCTGGATGCCATCGGGCCGGGTTATCCGATGAGTTGGGAAATGTGGGCCGGCTCCAGCGAACCGGTGAGCGTGGCCGCGGACCCGTTCAACTCCGCGAACAACGTCTTGAAACTGGAGGACAATTCCACCACCGGCTCCGCCAACGCCATGACGCGCGTGCCGGTGATTCAAAACCTGACTTACACGGCGTCCGCCGACCTCTTGTATGGCAGCGCCAGCCCGTCGCTTTATCTCAAATACTACGATGAAAACGGCGTGCAACTGGCCTCCGTGAGCGTCGCCAGTTCCGCCGCGGTGTGGACGCGGAAAAGCGTCACACTCAAGGCCCCGGAAGGCGCGGTCGAGGCGCGCATCCTGGCGTATCTGGGCAGTTCCGTGACGGGCATCGCCTATTTCGATAATTTTGCGCTGGCCGCGAATTACACGACGCAATATGTCGCGTCCGCCGCCGTGGGAACCGGCGACGGCTCCAGCGCCGGCAACGCCGCCAAATTCAACAACGCCACGTTCTGGAGCGGCGTCGATGCGACGCTGGGCACGCAATCGGTCAAGGTCGTCTTCCTCGAAGGCGACTACCTCATCAACGTCGATGCCGACCGCCTCATTCTGTCGGACTTGGGGACGGACTCCAACACGCTCATCATGGAGGGCGCGCGGCCGTTTGCCTCGGTGTTCACGCGGAATTCCCTCGCCGAGAACAAGACGAACAACATGGTGAACCTGCGCTACGCCAAAAATATTGTCGTGCGGCATTTGCATTGGGAGAACGACGCGCCCAACACCAACGTGCTGACCGGTTACAGCTTCGTCATCAACGCGGACATGAGCGGCGCCAAGGAAACCAGGAACATCATCGTCGAGGGCTGCAGCTTCGTGGGGCTGGACCACAATTATTACGCGTCCATGGGCATCCACCACAAATCGACGCACAACGTGGAAGTTTCCAATTGCGAATTTGTGCGCGTGGGCCGGGACAGTCACGCGCACATGCTCTACAATTCCTGGGAAGCCTACGACATCCAGATTTATCGCAATTACTTCCAGGATTGCACCGGCTCCTATGTTCGCCACCGCGCCGGCTGCCATGATGGTTTGGTGACGGAAAATGTCTTTGTCTCGACCGCCACCGCGTTCAACCGCCATTTCATCGAGCAAGCCGTGTTCAACGACACGCTCCCCGCCGGCGAACTGCTGGGCAATAACTTTGCCTACCTCAACAACACCTTCATCTATCCCTCGGCCAGCGCGCCGAACAACATCGCGTTCGATTTCCACAACAGCGGTTACGACCCGACCGACCAATACGGCGTGACGTGGGAATATCTGCTGACCTCGGCGGACGCCGGCGTTCTCACCGGCGGGACGACATCGCAAAAGCACGCGCTGATGCAAGCACATTACGATCTGGATTTTGGCGGCAACACCCTTATCAGCGGCAACGTCCGCCAGGGCTACCACACCTACAAGATCCGCCTCGGCACCTTTGCCGCCTACGGCGCCACCAGCAAAGGCGGCGACGGCTACTACGACATCTCGGTGCTGGGCGGGGATTAGGGCGTGTCTTCAAAATAGGAAGGGTGAAGGCCGCGAAGAATGACCGCACCGCGGCTAATCCGTCGCGAGGATCGTCCACATCTGGTTCCAGACGGGCGGCGGAGTGGCGCGGTGCCACTGGAGCACGTTCTGCGTGCCATTGGGGTCGAGGAGTTCCACGTGACCATCCAGAAAAGAATAATTGTAGAGGCTGTTGTGGTAGCGGGGCGGGAAGTTTTGCGCGTTCTGCCCTGGATACCAGTAGCCCACGTGCCAGCGACGGGCGGTGTTCCACCACGGTCCGTCAACCCACGCGTCCCAATGGCCGTTGTAACCGCTCCATGGATTGTTCACGCGCTCGGTGAAATCGATGGTGCCGGATTGGTCCAGCACCATGCCGGCGTTGATCGCGGGAATGTTTCGCAACGTCAGTTGGGTCCAATGCTTGCCGGCGTTGGTAGCCTGGTCCTGGCTGGAAATCGGCCACGTGGCGCTGAAACCTCCCAACCCCGGGCCGCTGGAGCCCAGGTTGAACGCCAGCCCGACACCGGTGGCGGCGATTGCGGAAGGAGGCCAGTTGGTGACCGCGCCTTGGGCATTCCAGAAGGCGTCGCCGGTGTAGTTGCGATAACTGGGCATGGCGTAGCTGCGCTTGAAGAAATCCCATTGATACGTGGCGGGATTCGCGTTGGGCGGAATGTCGCCTCGCGTTTCCGACGGGCACTCCAGCACCTTGCCCGGTCCCGGCCAGGGCGGGTTGGCGGCCAGCCGGTATCTTCGGACCACGGTCCAGTTTTTGTGCCAGCTCGCCTGGCTGCCGCCCAGGTAAGTATCCATGAGATCGTCCCAACTGGCATGCGAGCCGGCCGGGGCGCGAAGGCCGGCGTAGGGAAGTTCATCCTTGAAATCGCCGACGTACATGGCGGTCGCAATGCCAATTTGCTTGAGATTGCTGCCGCAGGTGGCGGCCTTGGCCTTGGACTTCGCCTTGGCCAGGGCAGGCAGAAGCAAGGCCGCCAGAATGGCGATGATGGTTATGACCACCAGCAGTTCGATCAAGGTAAAGGCCGGCACGCCCGAAAGGACGCGCCCGTTTTTGCGAAGGGGAAAGTTTGGTTTCATGATTTGGTTCCTGGGTTTGAGGCTTCGGGAAATCAAGCGGTGGCTATTGATCGACCATCACGACGCGCCCGGTTTCGGGGTCGAGCGCGTATTTTTTGCCAGCCGGCGCGGCAGGAATGCTTTTGATGACGCCGGCCTTGACGAGGTCCGACAAATCGCGCAACCGGGCGGTTTTATGCTGCTCCATGGCCGCCGAATAAGCGGCGAATTCTTCCTCGGGGCTGTTGAACTTGCGGGTGGGCAGGGTCGGAGCCTCCGCCACGTTCTGCATCTGATAGCCTTCGACGATCTGGTTGAGCCATTCCACGTCCCCCAAGGCCTTGCCGCTGGCATCGATGGGGCGATCCGCCGTGGCGAAATCAATCGCGACCGGAGCAACTGGGGTGCTTGTCCCGCCAGCCGCCGTGTCTCCGACGCCGGGCGGGGCCGGCGGTGGCGCAGCATCCGGTGCCAGCAAAGGCATCAAACTGTCTGTGCTGCCTGCTGAGGCGGGCGGCGTGGGCGTGGGGGCGGACTTTTGTCCGCAGCCGGTGATCGCCATCGCCCCGATGAGCAACAGGCAGGTTGCGGCGCGGCGGTTTTTGGATTCAATTGTCAGGTCCATGATTTCCAATCAAGGTTGAAGGTTGGAACAACGGAGGATCGCGAAGCGAAGGTGTCGCCACCGGTGAACCGGGAAGAAGGGGCGCGAACCCGTTGGATTTGAACGACGTTGGGCTGGCCTCCGTTCCGCGTGTGGAACCGCGATCCGTTACGACAACTGCCGTGCCATCGAACATAATGCACGAAGGCCGCGCATTCAGGGCCGAATGCATCAGCCCAACACAATTTCAACTGATGATTTACATCATACTTAATTTTAATTAATTGTTCAATAAAAAAATAG
>JBFMBT010000080.1:0-22751 GCA_040754875.1 Verrucomicrobiota bacterium
CGGATCGCCTCTATATCGTGGGGGTGGATGGCAACGTGGCGGTGGCCGGAGAGCAGGGGCCACGCGGCTTTGCGCCATCGGTGGCGCAAGCGCGGAAATGGCTTGAGAATTTTGCCGGAAAAGGCGAAAAGAAGGGCGAACCTTCCTCTGCGCAGAAGCCTTGACGTATGACGTTGTCACTCTGCCTGAACGGCCTTGTTTTGACGCTTTAACGATAGCTTAACTTGTTTAACCTAAGTTGCTTAACTTCACGGCACCGGGTGTTGCGCAACCCGGTGTCTTTGGCGAATCAGACCATCTGTTAACCATTATTAGAAAGGCACTCATCTTGCGGGCTTGAGTTTTTTGTGTAACCTGCGAGAATCTCGTTACTTGGGACATGAAAACTGTGCTGCTCATAGACGATGATCGGGCATCGCGTTTGATTTTGGCACAGTGGCTGGTGAAGGATGGGTGGGAGGTTTTTGAGGCGGATGACGGCGAAGCCGGCATGGTAATCGTGAGTCAGGAACATCCCCAGGTGGTTATTTGCGATCTGCTGATGCCCCGCTACAATGGTTTTCAGGTCTGTCGGGCCATTCGGGCGCGCGGTTCCTCGCAGCCGCAGCCCAAGGTCATCGTGATGACCGCCAGCGGTTATGCGACCGACCGTTTAAATGCCTTGGAAGCCGGCGCGGACGAATTCCTGGTCAAACCGATCAAGCGCGACGGCTTGCTCGACCTGCTGGAAAGCCTCACCAAGGCCACGACTGTCACCGAGTTCATCCGCAAGACGCAGGCCAAGCGACTGATGCCCCGGTCGGCGGCCACTGCGATCAATCATCGTCCGCTGGCTCCAGCGGATCAATTGACGCGCGTGAAATTCTGGGGGGTGCGCGGTTCAATAGCGACACCAGGTCCGAGCACGGCGGTCTATGGCGGGAACACGTCGTGCGTCGAAGTGCGCGCCGACGGCGAGATCATCATTCTGGACGCGGGCACGGGGATCCGGCCACTGGGGCTCTCATTGGTTTCCGAATTCAAGCATCAACCGGTGGGCATGACCGTGCTGCTCACGCACACCCACTGGGACCACATTCAAGGATTTCCGTTTTTCATTCCGGCCTACAACCCGAAGAACCGCCTGCGCATCCTGGGTTACGAAGGCGCGCGCGCCGGATTGGAAAGCACGCTCTCCAGCCAGATGGAAAGCCCGTATTTTCCCATCAGCATGCAGCAGATGCCGGGCAACATCGAGTGCGAGGAATTGAAGGATTTGACGTTCAACGTCGGCCACGTGAAAGTCCAGGCCTCCTTCATGAATCATCCGGGCGTGTGCGTGGGTTACCGGCTGACGACCAGCGCCGGCTCGATTGCCTACCTGCCGGACAACGAACCGTTCATCCGCTTGAAGGCCGATCCCGGCAAACTGAGCCCGAAGGAGCACGCCGAGGCGCTGGAGTTCGCGCGCAGCCAGGACCAGAAGCTCATCGAATTCATCCGCGACGTCGATATTCTCATCATGGATTCACAATATGACGCGACGGAATACCCGCGGCATGTTGGCTGGGGACACACGTGCGTCGATGATTCCGTTGCCTTCGCGCTGAGTGCCAACGCCAGACAGCTATTCCTCTTTCACCACGACCCTGGGCACGACGACAAATACATTGCCGACCTTGAGGCGCACGCGAAGGACCTCGTTCAGAAACAATCGGGCGACGTGAAGATTCAAGCGGCGCGCGAAGGGTTGGAAGTGATTCTGGAGCCGGTCCCGGAAAAAGTGGAGAAGCGCAGGAAAGTCAAGGTGTAGAGTTCAAAAGTTCCAGGGAGTTCAAAGTTCGGAGCCAGGCAGGTCATTATCCCGTTTTGTAAATCAGCGTCGTTGCAAGGCGAGCGTCGATAGGGAAGAATTTTGGGGATGTTTCGAGTCTTTAATGCAGGCTGGTGTGCGGCGCTGCTGTGGCTGGTCCTGGCGGTGGGCGTGCAGGCGCACCAACCGGGCTTGAGCTACCTGAATCTCAAGGTGGAGACCGACGGCATCGCCGGTGTGCTGGATGCGTCGCTACGCGACCTGGAGTTCACGGTGAAGCTGGATCAGGACGACAACGGGTCGGTGACTTACGAGGAGTTGTTGAGCCGGCAGCCAGCCATCGCGGGCTATGTGCTCAAGCACCTGAAAATCTCGGGCGACGGCCAGGTGGGGCAGATTCATGTGACCGAACATGTGGTGGCCAGCGACGCCGACGGCGTGTATGCCCGCGTGCTGTTCGAAGTGAGCGGGATGGCGGTGCCGCAGGTGCTGGAAGTGGATTACCGGTTGTTCACGGAATTCGACCCGCAACACCGAGGTTTACTGCAACTGGATTATGCGGGCGCGCCGCGGTATGCGGTCTTCCGCGCCAACGACCCCACGCAGCGGTTTGACCTGGCGCAACCGGAACGGGGAAGGGCGGTGCTGGATTTTTTGCTGGAAGGCGTGTGGCACATCTGGATCGGGTTTGACCACATTTTGTTTCTACTGGCGCTGCTGTTTCCGGCGGTGCTGAGCTTCCGCGAGGGCAGGTGGGTGGCGGTGGAACAATTCCGGCCGGCTTTCATCAATGTTTTCAAGGTGGTGACGGCCTTCACGGTGGCTCATTCCATCACGCTCACGCTGGCAACTCTGGAACTGGTGACGCTGCCGTCGCGTTTCGTGGAATCGGCAATTGCAGCGTCGGTCATACTTGCGGCTTCCAACAACCTGCATCCGTATTTCAAGGAGCGCGTGTGGCTGGTGGCATTTGGGTTTGGATTGATCCACGGCTTCGGCTTCGCGTCGGTGCTGACGGAACGCGGCTTTCCCGCGCAAGGCGTGACATTGGCGCTGGTGAGTTTCAACGTGGGCGTGGAACTGGGCCAACTGGCGATTGTGTCGGTGTTCCTCCCGCTGGCGTTCGGGCTGCGGGCGTCGTGGCTGTATCAGCGTTTGATCTGCCAGGCTGGTTCGTGCGCGATCATTTTGATCGCGACGGTGTGGATGGTGGAGCGGGTGTTTGCGCTGGAGTTGTTAAAACTCAAATGAAGTTCAAAGTTTGCGTTTGTGTTTCATACTGGCCGCCGACATAACAGCCGCACCGGATGCGCTTCCTGATGCTCAACTGGCGAGATCCCAAGAACCCGCTCAGCGGCGGCGCGGAGCGCGTGTCGCAGGCGTATCTGGCGGGATTACTCAAACGCGGGCACGAGGTGTGCTGGTTCGCTTACGACTTTCCCGGCGCGCAACGGGAGGAGGTCATCGACGGAATCACCATTGTTCGCGGCGGCGGCAAGGGGACGGCGGCACTCAAAGCGAAGCAATGGTATCGCGCGCAGAAGCCGTTCGACCTGGTGATTGACCAGCATCACGGGATTCCGTGGTACGCGCCGTGGTGGTGCCGGACGAATTGCATCGCGTATCTGCACGAGGTGCTGGGGCCGATCTGGGACGCGTTTTATCCGTGGCCGTTCAGCGCGGTGGGAAAAATTCAGGAACGCTGGACGCACTGGTTTTACCGTGGCACGACGTTCATGACGGCGTCCGCGTTTACGAAGCAAAAGCTGCACGAACACGGTGTGCGCGAGGTGAAAATCATTCCGTACGGTGTGGATACGGTGGCGGTGGAGTCGCTGGAGGAAAAGCCGTTGAACGCGCCGTTGCGGCTGGCAGTGGCATCGCGGCTCGCGCCGAACAAACGGATTGATCACGCGATCCGGACGGTGGACGCGCTGCGGTCGCGTAAGGTGGCGGCGGAACTGGTGATCATCGGCACAGGCGCGGAGGAAGAGAGACTCAAGCGGCTTGTTGGCGAATTGAACTTGGAGAAGGCCGTGCGGTTCACCGGACATCTGCCCGAAGCGGAAAAGGACAAGGAACTGCGGCGCGCGCACTTTTTGTTGCACAATTCCCAGCGCGAAGGATGGGGATTGAATGTGATCGAAGCGAATGCGATGGGCACGCCCGCGGCAGTGTATCCGGTGGCGGGATTGGTGGAATCGACGTTGCATGACGAGACGGGATTGGTATCCAAAGCCGAGACGCCGGAATCACTGGCGGAGGTGCTTGCGCAAGCGGTCGGTCGCGACGAAGCGTATCAACGCTGGCGCGTGAACGCATGGAATCGCGCGAAGACATTTCATTGGAACCAGGTGCTGCCGTTGGCCTGTGATTGGTTGGAGGAACGGGCGAAAGAGGATAAATGACTGCAAGGTCAATCGCGCTTTTTGGCGCGTTGACCGGTGAGTTTGATGTAGAGATTTCCCACCCACGCGGGCGCAATGCGTTTCATATCCACTTTGAAAGTGTGCCAGAGGTTTTTGCGCAGAAATGTGGGCGTCAGAAAGTGGCGAAACTCGGGGCGGCTGCGCATGAGCTTGAACATGGGGCGGCCGAAAAGGAACAGCGCGCCGCTGTCGCGAATGAACGGCATGACGTCCGCGTAAGCTGAAGAGTTCAGCAGCTCCAACATGCGTTCGAGCACGCGGCGGTGTTCGTCCTGTTTGGAGCCGACAGAGTAGAACGACGTGGCATGAATGTTGGCGACGGCGAGCGGCTCGGGGACAAAGCAGACGCCGTGGCGGAAGCCCGAGGTGTAGATGGCGAACCAGTCGCAATGCCAGCGCAGTTCAGGGACGAACCCCCCGACCTCGTTCAACGTGCGGCGATTGAAGACGGCGCTGTTGCTGGCGATGAAGAGTTTTCCCGCGCGCTCCAACCGCGCCATTTCCTGTGGCGAAATGAAACATGGTTGGTCCCCCATGCCCACGCCGACGTGCCAGTTGAGGCCGGTTTCAATTTCGCGCCAGTCGCCGATCGTGCAGCAGAGCGCGGCCTGCGGATGTTGCGCGAGCAGCGACAGCGTTTTCTCGAAGTGACCGGGTTGAACTTCATCGTCGGCGGCCGCCATATAGACATAGTCGCCTTGTGCGAGTTCGAGCAGGCCCTTGTTCATGTTGAACACGACGCCGCGGTTCTTTTCGTTCCGATGCAGGCGGACGATGGGATGTTCGCGCGCGAATTGCTCGATGACTTCGACGCTGTTGTCGGTGGAGGCGTCGTCGATGACGATGACTTCGAACGGCTGGACCGACTGGCGCAGCACGGCGCCCAGGCACGTGGGCAGGTAACGAGCGTGGTTGTAATTGGGAATGACAACCGACAGGCGTGGCAGGGGAGAACTCATGTCAGGCGTGCTTGGATCGGGACGCCAGCGTGGCGCGGGCCTCGGCGAGGCGCTCGGCGGAATCGACCGCGCAGCGATAACCGCTCAAGGGAAAACCGAAGAGCCGCCCGGAGGAAACGAGTTTCACGAAGACGTCCTTGGGAAAATCCGCGGCCTGGCCGGCGGGGATGAAATCGAGGATCTCCGGATTGCAGATGCAGATGCCGGAATTGACCCAGGTGCGTTCGATGCCCTTCCACGCGTCGGCGGGCGGGCGTTCGAGGAAGGTGACGATGCGTCCCTCGGCGTTGAGTTTCAGAATGCTGTTGGAGCGCGCGCGCTCGTGCACCAGCAACGTCGCCATGGCGCGGCGTTTGCGGTGAAATTCCACCATCGCGGTGAAATCCTGGTCGGTGAGGATATCACCGTAATGCACAAGGAAATCACGCTCGCCGCGGAAGAAATGCTCGAAGTTTTTCACGCCGCCGGCCGTACCGAGCAACGCGGACTCGTACGAGTAATTCAGCCGCACGTTCCATTTTGTGCCGTCGCCAAAGTAATCGCGGATCAGCTCCGGTTTGAAATGGAGGTTGACGGCGACGTCGGTGAAGCCGTGGCGCGCGAGCTGCGCGAGGATGTGTTCGAGCAACGGTTTGCCGGCGACGTCGAGCATGGGCTTCGGGACTTCGCGGGTGAGGTCCCCCAGACGCGTGCCGAAACCGGCGCATAACACCATGGCTTTCATCGCGCTGCCAAAATCCAGTCGGCCGCCTCCGGCAAGCCCGCGCAAACATGGTCCGGCTGGACCGTGGTGTCAATCGCCTCGCCGGACTCGATGGGAGGGGCATCGTGCTTGCCGGTTTGGACGAGCACGGTGCGGCAGCCGGCGCGGTGTCCCGCAATGACATCCGAAATGCGGTCGCCAATCATGAAGCTGGCGCGTAAATCAAGCTGCCGCTCGACGGCGGCGCGCAGCAACAGGCCGGGACGCGGCTTGCGGCAATCGCTGTCGCGCCGGTAGGCGGGGAGATTCGCGTTGGGATGGAATGGACTGACGTAAAAGGCATCAATGCGCGCGCCACCGGCGTTGGCAAGCAGCGCGTTCAATTGTTCGTTGACGGCGCGCACGTCGTCCTCGGTCGCCATGCCGCGCGCGACGACGGTTTGATTGCTGGCCACGATGAGTTGGAAGCCGGCTTGTTTGAGTCGCGCGAGCGCGGCGGGAACACCAGGTAGCACGCGCAATTGCCCGGCGTGCGTCAGGAGATGCACGTCTT
Source organism: Verrucomicrobiota bacterium (assembly GCA_040754875.1). GTDB lineage: Bacteria > Verrucomicrobiota > Verrucomicrobiia > Limisphaerales > JBFMBT01 > JBFMBT01. The sequence continues at coordinate 6,437 of JBFMBT010000080.1, forward strand.
CGACGAGCACGCCGTCGCGGTCAAGGAACACAGCGCGGTTCATGGCGTTTCCACGCGGATGCCGGGCCGGCGGATGCGCGCGGCGATCTGCCCGGCCAAAGGTTGGGGCAGCGCAACGAATACTGTGCTGCCGCCCGGAATCAACAGTGGCGGCAGAATCGGTTTGCCCAGGTGTTGCTTGCCCGCGCGGCCCGGGTCTTCATCAACAAAAAATTCCGCGCCGCCTTCCAGTTGCGCCTGCAACCATGTCGCTGCGATGGATGTTCCGAAGATGCCGAAGCGCCCGGCCTTCGCCAGCGGTTCCACCCGGCGCAGCATGTCCGCCAGCCATTGCTGGCCGGCGAGGATTTGCGCCGCTTCATCGGCGGGGAGTTTTGGGCCCCGGCGCGCGGGCGCGCCTTCCGGTTTGCGCGCAACCACGCTCACTTCCTTGGACACCCAAGAGCCGTTCGCCTGCAACACTTCAAAACCGGCGGCTGAAATAATTTCGCGCAGCGCGCCCACGGAGAAGTGCGAGCAATGGTCGGCCACCAGCGTCGAAAACGGATTTTGCGCGCAATCGGGCACCTGCACGAGCAGCAATCCGCGCGGTTCGAGCTTGCCCAGCAGCATTTCCAACACGACGAGCGGCGCCGCGATGTGTTCGAGCACGTGAATCAACGAAATGAGATGGAACGTGCCGGGGATGTCCTGCCAGTTGCCGGTGAACAGGCGCTTGAAACCTGAGATGGCTTCGACCTGCGCCTGGTATTTTTCATCCACTTCCGCGCCGAAAAGTTCCCAGCCCGACAGCGAACGGCAGCACGCGCGAAGGAAGGCACCATTGCCGCAGCCAAGGTCCAGCGCGCGACCGGCCGTGGGCAACAGGCAATGTTCGCGCAGCGCCTGCACGAGCCGATCCGAGCGCAGACTCGCCTTGCCGTCACCTTGGGCGAAGACGCTTTGCTCCACGCCACCACTCTGGTGATAAATCGTGTATTGCCGGTAGATCTCCCGCGCCTCCGCCTCCCACGCGGGCGTGACGCCCGTCTGCACGAGATGACAATCCAGACAGTGCGCGAGCGTACCGCCGGCGGGCCACGGTTTGCAGTCGGATGTCACACGCTTGAAATGCGGATAATCGGCGGATAACTCGAGCCGCGTGGAACCGCACAGGTGGCAACGCAGTGGACCGTCGCTCATAACTTCCTTCGATCACTGCCCAGCGCGAACAGGTAATGGGCCATCGGATAAAAACCCGTGTGCAGCACCTCGTCGTTCATGGAGAAAATGAAGACGTTATGGAAAAACCTTTGCATGAGCGCCTTCAACGCCGGCGCATCCTTGCAATTCACGTGGCCGGCCTTGCTCGCCGGCGAGGCGTGCGCCTGGGATTGCAGCGACGGCGTGCCCATGATGCAGACGCCGTGCGCGTGCAGCGAGTTCACGAGGTTGCCGACGAAGCGCTCCTCCTGCTCCTGCGGGATGTGCTCGATGACATCGACGGAATACGCGCCGTCAAAGTTTTCCGCCAACGGTCCGGCCAGCATGTCATGCACGCGAAAATCGATGGACCACTTCGGATCGGGATTGGCGCGATTGCGTTCAATGAATACGGGGTCGAAATCGGTGGCAACCACCTGCGGCACTTCCTGGCGCACCAGGCGCGTGCCGAAACCATCGGCGCAGCCCACCTCCAGCACCTTGTTCATGCCCGCGAACATTTTGGCGATGAACTTGTAGCGCGCGAGGACGAAGCCAAGGCGTCGCGGATCATCGCGCCAGACCTGGCTGCTCATCAAGCCGAGCCGTTGCAGCCCTTCCTTGCGTTCCAGTTCGAGCAGGAACTGATACTGCGGCTCTTTGGTGTTTGGATCCATGTTACTCGAAATAGATGAACGACCAGTCACCGGTGTAGCCGGTCTGCTTGAACCACCATTCCCACTCGGCCGGCGTGCAGAAGGCTTCGCACGTCAATTGCCAGTAGAGCAGGTTCACCTTCTCCTCCTCGTTGCGATACGACTCCATGCAAATGTATTTGTGGCGTTTGCCCACGCGCTCGATTTCGCGCAATGCGGAATCCAGGTCGTAACAATACAGGTTGTGCAGCGTGTTGATGGAGATGACGAGGTCGAAGCTTTGGTCCGGATACGGGAGTTGCTTTGCGTGGCCTTCGCGCAGGAAGGGGCGCACTTCCTCCTTCGCGTTTTCAATCGCGTAGGCGGAGATGTCGATGCCCGCAACCTCCACGCCGGGGACGGCTTGCGTGAATTCGTACAACAAAAACGCCTTGCCGCAGCCGACATCGAGGATTTTGTCACCCGGCTTCAAGCCGTAATGTTTCGCGAGGTTGTCGGCCACCACGCGCCAGCGACCGTCGTAACGCATCCCCCCATAGCCGAATTTGCGGTCGCCGTCCCAGTAATCCTTGCCGAACTTTTTAGCCACCTTCGCCGCCTCCGCCTTGGGAAACTCGTTCACGCGCCCGAGGTAATCGCGCTTCGTTTTCTTGTGAATGGCGGAGATGAAATCGATTTCGGCCATAGGTAACAACGCGGCACAATGAACGCTATCCGCTTACGGTTGGCAATCCTGCAAATCCAGCGCCCGCCGCAGCCCCGCGCGCGATTTGTCGAGCTGCGCGCGCTTGCGTTCGGTGGACGTGGCGCCGCTCCGGGCGAAGTTGCGCCGCTGCCGGTCGCCCGGCAGAAACTCATTCAACATGATGCAACACCATTTGATCTGGTAGGCGGGCAGCAGCAATCCGGCGCGCGCGCTGAACGAGCCGCTGTGCTTCGCCAGACCTTCGCCCAGCGCGCCGACGAACAATTCCCAATGCTCGATGGGCGCCGGCAGTTGCGGCTGGCAGAAGAAATCGCACGCGAGTTTCGCCGGGTCGTCCCAGCCGGCGTATTCGAAATCAAAGAAAAACAATTCGCGCTCCTCCCACCAGAGCGCGTTATGAAATCCGAAATCGGACGGCGAGAGGCAGATTTCGGAAGGCGCCAGCGTGTGCGCGGGGCTGAGATGCCGTTGGTGGGCGCGCTCCAGGATTTCGCGGCGCATTTTCTCCCAGGCCGGTTTCAATTCGCTTTGAGCGAAGGCCAGCGCCTCGCGGTCCACGGGTTCGTGCACCTCCACGTGGCCGACGCGATCGATGCGCCGGTCCACGCACGTGAGATGTTCGGCGATGCTGAAACACGCCTCGGATGCATGCTGGACGGCCATGGCGCGTTCGCTGTGCCGCCGCGCATTGGCCTCGACTGCGAACCGCGCGGCCCGTTCGACAAACGCGCGATTGATTTCCTCGGGCGCGAGCTTGCGTCCGGGGATGAACGTGAACAGGGCGAAGCGCAAATCATCCCGCGCCACGATCAACCCCGGCGCGTTGCGCACGCCGGCATCGGCCAGGTATTCGTAGAAGGCGCGCTCGGCGCGGTAACGGTCGCGCGGGTCGGCCGCGTGCTGAAAATAGCATTTGAGCGCGAACGCCCGCCCGCCTGCCTGCACGCGCAGGACGCGGTTGTTGCCGCCGCCGCCGAGCGGTTCGAATTGCGGCGCGTCAGTGATGCCCTGCTCGCGCAGCGCCTGCAACACGCCCTCGTGCAATTCGGGTGACAACACGGGCTCGCTCATGGCAACAGGAGTTTTGTGGCTTCGGCCCAGGACGCGACGCGTGTGAATGCCGCATCGCGATAAAGTTCATTCGGATCGAACAACACGCGCTGGGTTTGTGCCGGGAATTCCGCATCAGCGAGAAATTCCGGCAAATCATCGATGAAATGCGTGCAATTGACGCGCGCGATGCGCTGCAACTTTTCCTGTTTCGTCAGCTCGAAGAACACACGGTCGCGTGGCAGACCCAGACGTTTCGTGTCGAAAAAACCGTTCAATTCCAGCCAACCCAGCGCCGCCTCGTGCAGGTTGTATGGTTCGCCGCGGAACGGATGCAGCGTCTTGTGGCTGATGATGCAAATCTCGATGCTGGCGTCTTTGCACGCGCGAAAGAAATCCGTCACGCCCGGATATGCGTCGGCTTCGATCATGCGCGCGCCATACACGTAGCCCTGCATCTCGGTCCAATCGTCTTCGCGCCCGACCTTGCGCAGGTAATTGCGCACATCGGTCTTGTTGACGGGAATTTCGGCGGGAATCAACCCGCGCTCGCGGCAGACGCGATGAAACAGCGAATCGTAACACACAATCGTGTTGTCAAAATCCACTCCGAGTCGCATGGGCAGAGGATAAGCAGGGCAACGCTCGTTACGCCAGCGCGCTCTTGACGCGGTCCGCGATGGCGGAAGCCGTCAGGCCGAAATGCTCGCGTGCCTCTTCCTGCTCGCACGTTTCGTGCAGGAACTCGTCGCGCGTGCCAAAGCGCAATAGTTTCGCGCGCACCGTCGGATGGTCCGCCAGCCATTCCGCGACCGAGCCGCCCAGGCCGCCGAGGACGCTGTGTTCTTCCACCGTGGCAACAACCTGGCAACGCTGGAACACGTCCGCCAGCAACGCGTCGTCCAGCGGTTTGACCGTGTGAAAGCTCACGACTTGCGTCGAAATGCCGTCCGCGCCGAGGGCTTCCGCCGCCGCCATCGCTTCCGGCAACATCGTGCCCGTGCTGAGCAAACACGCATCCTTGCCTTCGCGCAGCACAATCGCTTTGCCAATCTGAAACGCAGGCTCTGCCTGGTGCACCTGCGGTTCGCCTTTCTTGCCGATGCGCATGAAGACCGGCTTCGCTTGTTGCAACGCCGCCTTGAGTGCCGCGCTCACTTCGTGCGAATCCGCCGGCGCGAGCACCGTCATGTCCGGCAGCAACCGCAGCATGCCCATTTCTTCGCACGAATGATGCGTTGCGCCGAGCGACGCGTAGGACAACCCCGCGCCCGTGCCCACAATCATCACCGGCACATGGTGATAGCACACATCCACGCGGATTTGCTCCAGGCACCGGTAGGTGACGAACGGCGTGATGGTGTAACACACCGGCCGCAGCCCGCTCATCGCCATGCCGGCCGCCATGCCGATCATGTTCGCCTCGGCGACGCCGCAATTGAAAAACCGCTCGGGACACGCCGCTTTGAAATCATCGAACAACCGGTTGCCGATGTCGCCGGAAAGCAAAACGATGCGCTCATCCTGTTTCGCGAGCGCGGTGATGGCCTTGGCAAACGCGTTTCTCATGCGAGGCCCAGTTCCTTTTTCGCCGCCGCAACTTCCTCCGCCTTCGGGATGCGGTAATGCCAGTTGTTATCGTCTTCCATGAAGGAAACGCCCTTGCCCTTGACCGTGTGCGCGATGATCGCCACCGGCTTGCCGCTGCCGTCGGGCACGCGGCTGATGGCGCGGATTAATGCGCCCAAATCGTGGCCATCGACTTCGCTGGCGTTCCAGCCGAACGCGCGCCACTTCTCCACCAGCGACGGCAGCGCCATGATTTCGTTGCTGCGCCCGGTGGCCTGCCATTTGTTGTAATCAATCACCACGCAGAGCTTCTCCAGCTTCTGGCCGGGCGCGAACATCGCGGCTTCCCACACCGTGCCTTCGTTGCATTCGCCGTCGCTCATCACCACGAACACGCGGTAATCGCGCTTCTGGATGCGCGCCGCCAGCGCCATGCCCACGCCCACCGGCAGGCCGTGCCCCAGCGAACCCGTCGCCAGTTCCACGCCCGGCGCGCAACCGGGTGCCGGCTGTTCCGCCAGCGGACTGCGATGCTTCGCAAACGTGTCGAGCCATTCCGTTGGGAAAAATCCGCGCGTAGCCAGAGTGGCGTAAAGCGCGGTCGCCGCGTGACCTTTGCTTAGAATGAAACGGTCGCGGTTCGGATCGTTGGGTTGATCAGCGTGTAGCTTAAGCACACGCCAGTATGCGGCCACGAGAATATCGACGCACGACATCGCCGAGCCCAGGTGCGGCGTGCCGGCGGCATGGGACATCTCCACCAGCTTGAAGCGGATTTGCCGCGCCGCCAGTTCCAGTTCCGCCAGTTCGCTGGCAGAAGCAATAGAAGCCGTTGTTAGAGCAGCGTTCATGAACACGGTTGGCGTGACCGCTCCGGAACAATTGCATGGGGAACGTCGCAGCATTTCCACTCGGGAGGGTACGGATTCACGAAGCCGCGGTCCCCCTCACCCTGCCCTCTCCCCGAGGAGAGGGTTTTGTGGTTGCCGCGCTGGGGCGGAATCACGCGCTGGATTTGCGCGGTTACACGGGTATGGCATCGAATATGGTTCGGAGCGACGGTTTTCAAAGCCACGCGCTGCGGCTGGGGACAGCCGCGGTCCGGGGGCATGACCGTCCTTCCCACATCCGTGTCCATCCGTGTGCATCCGTGGTTGCTCATCTTAAAAATGAATCAGGCAATGAATGACCTCGCCGGAACGCATTTTGGCGATGCCATCGTTCACCTCGGCCAGCGCGATGCGGTGCGACACAAAATCGCGCGCATCAAACACGCCGTCCTGCATCATGCGAATGTAGCGCGGGATGTCCTCCGCCGGCTGGCTGTCCCCGCCGTGCGACCCTTTGAGCACCTTGCCGAAATGCAGCGGCAGCGTGTTCAAGCTCATCTTTCGGTCATGCGCCATGACGCCGAAAATGATGCAACGCCCCGTCGGACTCGTGAGCGGATACGCTTTTTCCAGCACCGCCGGATTGCCCGTGCCGTCAATCACCACCTCGGGCGGTTTGCCCTTGAGAATTTGCTTCACCGCCTCCGCAAAATCATCCTTGGCCGCGTTCACGCAATGCGTCGCGCCGTATTGCGCGGCCTTGGCGAGTTTGTGGTCATGCAGGTCCACCGCGATGATCGGGTGCGCCCCCGCCAGCTTCGCGCCCAGCACCACGCCCAGGCCGATGCCGCCGCAGCCGATGATGACTACCGCCTCGCCGATGCGCACGCGCGCGTCGTTGTTGATGACGCCGAAGCCTGTGGTCAACGTGTCGGCCAGCAACGCGCACACTTCGAAATCCGTGTCCGGCGGCACCACCGTCAAACGATTTTCCGAAATGATGCCGTATTGGTTGAACGTGGTGATCCAGCCCGCGTTGGCGATGCGCCCTTTCCAGTCGTACACCGGCGGGCGCGCCTCGATGCCCCGTCCGGGCCGCCAGTGCAACACCACGCGGTCGCCCGGTTTCACGTGTTTCACCTCGGGACCAACCTCCAGCACCGTCCCGCCGCCTTCGTGGCCGAGCAGATGCGGCAGGTAACGGTCCGGCCCCTTCACGCCGTCAATCTCGCCGAGCTGCGAGCCGCAAATCCGGCTGACCTTGATATCCACCAGCACCTGGCCGTACGACAGCGGCGGAATCTCCACTTCCTCGACGGCCAGCGGCTGGCGTTGTTCGACCAGAATAGCGGCGGCGGTCTTCATGCTTCAAAAACTTAACATAGCCATGCCGCTCTTGACCAACGCGTCTTTGGAAATCGGCCGCGTGTTGCCGATGATCCGCACCGCCTGCGCGCCCGCGAGTTGTCCCAGAAACGTCGCCAGCGGCGCCGGCAGTTCCTTCGCCGTCGCCAGGGCGGCCACCGAAAAGAACGCGTCGCCCGCGCCAATCGAATCCACAATCTCGTATTCCAACGGCGGGCACAGGCACGCGTCCTGCCCCGTATGCAAGCCGATGGTTTGCACCGGCCCGCGCGTGAGCCACGCGTAACGCGCGTTGAGTTTCGCCCGCAACGCTTCCAGTTCCGCCTGAAAATCGATGTGCCGGTGCCCCACCGCCAGCATCAATTCCTGTTGGTCCAGCGCAAACGCATCGGCGCGCTGATACTGGCGCGAAATGATGTTGAACCCGTGGTTGTTGCTGTTGGTCTGGCAGTTGAGCACCAGCAGCGGCGCCTTCTCCTGGATGAACTGCCGGATTTCCGCCTGCAACATCCCGTGCCCGAAATCCAGCAGCAACACCACGTCCGCCTTGCGAATCTCCTGCTCGATGCTTTTCAACAGCTTGTCGCGCACCGCCGCGCCCGGCGGCTCCGCGTCGATGAAATTCACCGAGAACAATTTGCTCAACTCCTTGCCCTCGCTGTAGGGCTCGACGAACCGTTGCTTGATGATCGTCGTGAACGCCGCGTCGCGCACCACCGCGTCTTCGCCCGCGCGCAGGTGCTGGCGCAAAATCGGCTCCACCCACGGCTCGGCGCCCACCAGGCTGATGAACCGCACGTTGTCCGAGAACTGCTGCACGTGCCGCACCACGGCAAACGCCCCGCCGCATTGCGTGTCCTCGTTGAGAAAGCGACCCGAGATGATGCGGTTCTTCGACGTCAACCCCTGCACCTTCACGTACGAATAGCGGTCGAAGATCGTGTCGCCAATCACCAGGACCTTCAATTCCCGGAACGACTCCACGGCGTCGCGCACCTGTGTGGCGCCGAAATCCTGCGCCAGCCGCTCGCAAAACTCGCGCACCGGCTGCGTCAACGGATCAAAATGCTGGTTCAGCAAACGCGTCGAGCTGAACACCACCGAGCCGATGTAACGCACCTGCCCGCCCGTGCGCGCCACCGCTTCCAAATCTTCACGCAACCGCCCGCGCCGTTCCTTGTCCGCCTGCTCGTAGTCCTTGCCCTTGCAATAAAGCTGCGGACGCACGCATTCGATGGCTTCCACCGCGCCCGCGTGCGGCACCACGACGACGTAATCCACGCACTCGATGGCCGCGAGCGTCCGCGCGCGCAAAGTCTCGTTGAAATACGGCCGGCCCGGCCCCTTGTTCACGTATTTGTCCGCCGTGACCGTCACCACCAGCACGTCGCCCAGCGTCCGCGCTTCCTCCAGATGGCACACATGGCCGGGATGCACCAGGTCCCACGTGCCATGGCATTGCACGATGCGTTTCCCCGCCGCGCGCAACGGCTCCAGCACCGCGGGTGCGTTCTCGAAGCCGAGGATTTTCGGGGATTTCGTCATGCTCAGCGGGACAGAAAGCCGTAGCAGCCGGCGTTGCGCTGCATCTTCATGAACTTCATGTTATAATGCTCCGCTGCGTCGATATCCGCAAACCCGCCGCCTTCCAGCGCCTGGCGCAGGTTGGCGACCTCCTGCCGGATCGAACTCACCGGCTGGTAGCCGAGCACATCCACAATCTTCTTCGAGGAAATGTGATAATCGCGATGGTCCAGCGTGTCGGTGACCTTGATCTCGACGTTCAAATCCGCCAGCTCGCTTTGAATGATGCGCGCGATGTCGATGACCTTGTGGTTCTCGAACCCGAAATTGAACGTGCGCCCGCTGATGAGCTTCGCCGGCGTTTGCGCGAGGATGCCGTAAAGGTTGATCATGTCGGTCATCCCGACATTTGGCCGGCGCTGCTCGCCGCCGTGCACCGTGATGACGCGCTTTCGGATGGCGTCAGCCGTCAGCTTGTTCACCGTCAGGTCGAAGCGCTGCCGCGGCGAATACCCGCAAATCGTCGCGGGCCGGATGTTCACCGCGCAAAATTCATTTGAAGCCGCCGCTGTCACCAGCCATTCGGACAGCATCTTGAAACGCGAATAAAACGTCAGCGGCTCCGGCTCCAGTTCCTCGGTCACGTCCGGCACGTTCTTGATGCCGAACACGCTGCTGGAGGACGCGTTGATGAACCGCTTCACGCCGGCGGCCTTCGCCAGCGCCAACAGCATGCCCACCGCGTCGTAATTCACCTGGCGCGTGAGCACTTCATCCACTTCGCCGGTCGGATCATTCGAGATGGCCGCGAGATGGATGATGGTGTCGATGCCCGCCAGTGCCTTTTCGACCAGCCGCGCGTCGCGCAAGTCGCCCTGCACCAACTCGAAGCGCCCCTTCCATTGCGGATACGCCGCGTCCTTCTCCAACGCGCGCAACCCGGCGTCGGTGTACAACATCGCATCGAGCGCGCGCACGCGATGGCCCAGCGACAACAAGTGCGGCGTGAGCCGGCTGCCCACATAACCAAATCCGCCAGTGACAAGAATCGAGCTCATTTTACGGCTTGTGAATATAGGAAAACGATTGCGCCTTCAACACTTCGAGATTTCGTTCCACCCACGCGATGGTTTCATCCACGCCTTCTTCCAGCGAAACGGCCGCCTGCCAGCCCAGTTCCGTGCGCGCCTTGGTGCTGTCCAGCAGATACGCGGCATCCTTGCCCGGACGTTCGCCCACCACTTCCACCGCGTCCTCAAATCGCACGCCCAGCTTCGCGCAGATCATCTCCACCAGTTCGCGGATGGACAGGTAGCGGTCCGTCGAAAGATGATATGTGTTCCCCGCCGGCGCCTGCCGCGCGATGCGCAACGTGGCGTCCGACACGTCGCGAATGTGGATGAACGACCGCACCGAATGCCCGCCGCCGTGCAATTGCAGCTTGCGCCCCAGCTTGATGAACAGAATCGTCCGCGGAATGATGCGATATAATTGCTGCCCCGGCCCATAAACATTCGCCGCGCGCGTGAACGTCACCGGGAACCCGTACTGCTTGAAAAACGTCATCAGGTGCAGGTCGCACGCCGCGCGTGATGCCGCGTAAGGCGTGCTCGGATTGAATGGCGCGTCTTCGCGCACCGTGCCCGTGCAACTCCCGTACACTTCCGGCGTGGTCACGTGCACGTACTTCTTGAGAAAATCGAACGTGCGCAGCTTCTCGTGCAACCGCACATTCGCCACCACATTCGTCTGATACCAATGGTCCGGATTCGCCCAACTTTCGGCGACCATGCTTTGCGCGGCAAAATTGAAGACGTAATCGGCCCGGAACTCCTTGATCAACTCCGCGATCCGGTCCGTGGCGTGGTTCAGGTCCGCCTGCTCGAATCGATAACGTTCGCCCGCCGGCCGCGGCGCCCACTGGTAGGGCAGGAACACGGCGTTGGATTCCGCCGACCGGCTCATCCCCAGCACCTCGCAACCGGCGCGCAACGCGAAATCGATAAAACTCGCTCCCGAGAAGGAGTTGCTGCCGATGACTGCAATTCGCTCTGCCATTGAGTTCAGGAGCAAACGACCCCTATCTCCCTGCGCGCCAACCATTTCGCAACGGGTTTAACGACGGGCGTCTCGAATGCTCGCCGGATTGTAGGGACGAACCGCCCTCCCTCAAGGTTTTTTGCTTCATTGGCCCTCTGGTAGCGTTTGGTGTTCTCTTGAGCTTTGACCCTTTGAACTTGGAACGTTCCTTCACTCTTGACAAAGTGTATTATTGTGTTAATACACTAGCAATCGCATGAAAAACTCACTTGTCGCCCTGTCTCTCCTGGCCGCGCTCGTTTGCGTCTGCCTGCTGCTCTCGGAACGCCAGCGCGTCGAGCGGCTCCGCGCCCAGGCTCGGGCCGCCGGGCAAAGCCGCGAATCGCTCGCCGCTGATGCGGCCCGGCGCAGCGAAAGTCCTCAGGGCCAGTTGCACAATGTCCGCGCCCAGACGGCCGGCCGGGACGCCGAGACGCGCCGGTTGCGCGGGCAACTTGCCGAGGCGCAGGCCCAGGCGAAGGAACGGAAAGGGCCGGCGGCGATGTTTCGCGATCCGGAAATGAAGGAGGCGCTCAAAGCGCAGGCCAAAAACATGGCGGCCAGGGCGGCGCAATCGCTCATCGATGCCGGGCTGGCGCGGCATTTGCAACTGGACGACACGGCCAGCGCCGCCTTGAAGCAGTTGCTTGCCGATCGCACGGCCATCGTCTGGGACCAGGTGCTGGTGCCCATGTCCACGGGCGAACTGGACGACGACGGCATCGCGGCCGCCAGCAAATCGGTCAAGCAAGCCATCGACGACAACGCCGCGCAGATCCGCGCGCTCGTGGGCGACGCCGGTTTCGCCGCGTTTGAATGGTACGAGAAGACCCAGGTGGACCGTGACACGCTGAAACGGATGGCGCCGCAGTTTGAAAAGGAGGGCCATCCGTTGACTGCGGAACAACAGAGCCAGTTGTTCGCCGTCATGAACGAGGAACGCGCCGGTTTCCAATTCCAATACGACTTTGGCGACCCGTTGAATGATATCGAGCGCTGGCATGAAAACCTGAACGAGGAACGCGTGGGTGTTTACTTCGGCGAACTCGTGCAATTGAACGAGCGCATCCAGCAGCGCGCCCAAACGGTGCTGTCCGAAGAACAGGCGGCGCTGCTGAAGAAGTTCACCAATCACCAGTTGCAACAGGCCAGATTCACGGTACGCTCCACCCTGGCGCTCATGGGACGGAGCCGCTGAAACGAATTGCCGCCAGACAAAGCCAATCATTGAAATGCAACTCCACGTTTCCACCACCGACGGCCTCCCCATCTACCTCCAGATCGTCAATCAGGTGAAGCATCTGGTTGCGTCCGGCCGGCTGGCGCCCGGCGATGAAATCCCGCCCATCCGCGTGCTGGCCGCCCAGCTCGTCATCAATCCCAACACCGTCGCCCGCGCGTATCTCGAACTGGAACGCGGCGGTGTCGTCGTCAAACGCCACGGCTCCGGCACTTACGTCGCCGAATCCCGCAGTCCCTTGCCGCCGCGTGAAAAAATCAAGATTCTCACCCCGCGCGTGGACGCGCTGCTGACCGAGGCCCGCCACCTCGACGTGCCGGTGCCGGATGTCATCAAGCTCGTTCGCGAGCGGGACAACGCCATGAAATCCGAGCCATGATCCTGCCATCCCCTTCTTCCGCGGACGCTGTCATCGCCGTGACCGGGCTTTCGCGCCAGTTCGGTTCCAAGGCGGCGCTGGACGACGTGTCACTTTACGTGCCGCGCGGCTGTGTGTTTGGCCTCGTCGGCGAAAACGGCGCGGGCAAGACCACGTTGATCAAACATTTGCTCGGCCTGTTTCGCGCGCAAAGCGGCGCCGTCCGCGTGTTTGGACTCGACCCCATCGCCCACACCGTCGAAGTGCTGGGCCGGCTGGGCTATCTCTCGGAAAACCGCGACCTGCCGGCGTGGATGCGTGTCGATGAATTGCTTCGTTACACGGAAGGCTTTTACCCACGCTGGGACCGCGGCTATGCGGAGCAGTTGCGCGAACAATTTGCGCTCAATCCGTCCGCGCGCGTGCGCACGCTGTCGCAAGGCCAACACGCCAAGCTCGGCCTGCTACTGGCGCTGGCGTATCGGCCCGAACTCCTCCTGCTGGATGAACCCAGCTCCGGCCTGGACCCGCTGGTGCGGCGCGACATCCTCGAAGCCATCATCCGCTCCGTCGCCGAGGAAGGGCGCACCGTGCTGTTCTCGTCGCATCTGCTCGATGAAGTCGAGCGCGTGTCTGACCACCTGGCGATGATCCATCAGGGCCGCGTGGTGTTCGCCGGCCCGCTGGACCAGGTCAAGCAAAGCCATCGCCGCCTCACCCTTCGTTTTGAAACCGCGCTAGCCGCGCCGCCGAAACTGGCCGGCGCCTTGAGCATCAGCGGCCATGGCCGCGAATGGAAGGTCATCTGCGGCCCGGCCAATCTCGAAACCGCCGCCGTCGCCGCCAGCCTCGGCGCCGCGGTCGTCGAAGACCAGACCCCCACGCTGGACGAAATCTTCGTCGCCCGCGCCGGCAAAGAACTTTGAACACGGCGCAGGAGCGAAGCCCTCTATGTCATGAAATCAAAACGCACGATAAGTTTGCCCCCTCTCCCGGGGGAGAGGGTTGGGGTGAGGGCGAGCCACTTCTCGCGAAGCCTGACTCCAAAACCTTGAACTTTGAACTCCGAACCTTGAACTCACTCGCCACACTCGGGCGCGCGCAGTGGCTGAAAAACCGCCGCATGTTCCTCGGCGTGTTCGCCACCGCGTTGCTGTGCGGATTGTTTAATCTGGCCGCCGACACACCTCCCGGGAGCGTCGGCGGGTTCGACTTCTTTGCTTACGCGCCGCTCGGCGCCTCGCTCTTTCTCATCTTCCACTACTGCTCCCTGACGGAGAGCGATCCCCGCGGGCGTTTCACCGGCTTTCCCGCGCGCCTGTTCACTCTGCCGGTATCGACCGCCCTGCTCGTGACCGCGCCGATGCTCTTTGGCATCGCCCTCCTGCTGGCCGTGTATGTGCTCTGGGCGAAGTTGATCCTCGCGCCCCTCAACCGCGAACTCCCCATCGGCTGGCCGAGCCTCTATCTGGCCACCGCCATGATCTGTTACCATGCTGTCGTCTGGTCGCTCGCGCGCTTTCGTGTCGCCCGGCTCATTGTTCTGGGCGTGGGCGGCGCGTTCTTCCAGCTCGCGTGGATCGCGTTTCGCAATGACTTCGAGCGCGCCCTGCTGCCGTGGATTCCCGGCCATCTGCCCGTTCGCCCCGTGCTGTGCGCCATCCTCGTGGTCATCGGCGTGGTGGCGTTTCTGATTGCCTGGGCGTCGGTCGAATTCCAGCGGCGCGGCGGCAGCGGCGAATGGCCCGGCTGGCACAGCCTCATCGAAACCGCCGCCGACACCCTGCCGCAGCATCAGCGCCGCTTCGCGTCGCCCGCCGCCGCGCAATTCTGGTTCGAATGGCGGCGTCACGGCGTGCTCCTTCCGCTGGCCACCGCCTGCGTGCTGTTCATCATCATGGCGCCGGCCCCGTTCATCGCGCCCATCAAGGCCGGCACCACCGCGCTGCTCTTCGGTTGGATTCTGGCCGTGCCGTTTTTGCTGGCGTTCGTGCTCGGCAAAGGCCTCGGCAAACCCGACCTCTGGTCCAACGAGCCGGATGTCCCGCTCTTTCTGGCCACACGCCCCTTGGGCGCCTCCCAATGGATCGGCGCGAAAATGAAGGCCGCCGCCGTGGCGACCCTTTGTTCATGGCTGATCCTTGTGGCGATGACCGCGGTCTGGCTCTGGGTCTGGTGCGACGCCGCGATTCTCCGGCAATTCTGGACCGCCCTGCGGGCCTTCCACCTCACCACCGTTTTTCATGTGGCGCTGGCCGCCGGCGTCATCCTCATCCTCACCTGGCGTTTGCTCGTGGGCAGCCTTTACCTTGGCTTGTCCGGAAAAACCTGGCTGCTCGACCTCACCGCCTGCGGCGTCTTTCTCGCCATCTTCGGCAGCCTCTTTGGCACCATCCCATTTTTCCAGGATCCGATGCTCTTCCACGAGCTCCAACGCCACATCGACTGGCTCCCCTGGTTGCTTGCCGCCTTGCTTGGCGTGAAGATCCTCGCCGCGCTCGCCTTGGGAACCCACGCCCACCGCCGCGGTTTGCTCACCCCGCAAACCGCCGGCCGCTACCTCGCCGTCTGGCTGCTGGCCACCGTGGTGTTGCTTCTCGGCGCCTGCCTGCTCGCCCGCGTGGACGACCGCCACCGATGGACCTTGATCCTCCTTGCGCTGCTGGCGGTGCCGTTGCTCCGCATCTCCATCGCCCCCCTCGCGCTTGCCCTGAACCACCGCCGTTAAATCATTTTCTGGAGATGGAATTCACGGAATTGACAGAATGGGACCGTGGTGACGCGTGGCGAACGGGGATTTACGGTTTGCGGCATCCAAGGCAACCTCGGAAACCATGATTGATGAATGAAAAGGGGCAATGTAGATTCTGGCAAAATTTATGTTTGAGAAGCGAAAAGCTTTTAACCCAAAACGCCGTATCGCGAGTTCAATCGACCGGACTCAATTAGAGGCGCTTGCGAACAGGGTGCGCTATGGAGGCAATCCGGAGCATAAACGGAATCCGGGTGATTTTGGCCTCACCCCACCCTTTCTCCCCCGGCCAGATAAAACGCTCTGTGACCTTGTTGGTATTTTCCGCCGAGCTGAGGCTGAAAGGCTGCTGCGGGAGGGAATCAGGCAGGGGTTGGTGAGCCAATGGGGTGGCGCAGGCTTTCCTCAGAACGTATGGGCCGTAACGGAAGAGGGATTTCCCCTGGAAGCGCAGTTGGAAAACGCCGGCAACGGAACATATCATGGCTATCCGATGCCGGAAGATGATGCCTTTCGAGAACAGGTTATCGAGAAATGGAGGGCGCCTCGTGTCTGATGAATTGAAGATTGACTATCGGTGGCTCGGACGCCAGACGGGCAGTCCGATTGACCGGAGTTTTTTCGCGGACATTGGATTGGCGGTAGGCGAAGAGTGGCTGACAGAATTAGAAGACCGCGAGGCAAGCACGGTACGCACTCACCTTCGAGGCTGTGCCTATCAATTGGCCACGTGGTTTGCCGTAAATTGGTGGCGTTTGCGATGGGAGCCTGAAATACCAGGCTGGTCGAAAGATTCGAAGTGGCGGGTTGCGCACAGCATGGCGGCGGCCGGAAATGGATATGTCTGGCCAAACGTAATTTTTGCAACGGATGGGAGTGAAATGTACCCCATTTTTTAGACCACTGGTTAAGGTGTGATTTTTGGTGTCTGCTGCTGGCTGGCTCGATGAACGAGCGAGTCAAAAACGAAAGAAAGGCAGACAGCAAAATGAGAGCAAAACGAA
>JBFMBT010000081.1:0-22552 GCA_040754875.1 Verrucomicrobiota bacterium
CGCCAATTGGCCAAGGCTGTCGGCATGGGGAAGGCGCAAGCGTATCTGGCCGGGTTTGCCTTTCTGCTTGGTGGTGGTCTGGCGGGCCGTTTTTTCGCGGGGCAGATTCTTTACTGCTGCGCCACCTGCTATTTGCCCGCACTTTTCTTGATGGCGATGCGCACCGGGCAGGGGTGGGACATTCGTGCGATCGGATGTCACGCTCTTTTGCTCGCGGGACAACTGTTGTGTGGCCATCCGCAGGTGTTCTGGTTTTCCACCATCGGCCAGGCTGTGTTCCTGATCGCACGCGGCGTTCACAGCCCGTGGCGTGATTCGCTGATGGCCTTGCGTGATAGCCTGCTTCGCTTGGGCATTGCCTGCGTGTGGGGCCTGGCGTTGACAGCGGTCGTGCTGCTGCCGTTCGTTGAACTGGTGCGCCACGGGAATCGCTCGCTGGCTTCGCCGGAGTTTGCGGACTACGGGCGGCTGCAGTGGCTGCAATTATTCGGCTTTTTCGCCAACCCGCCATACGATCGTCAGATTGGTTGGGAGCACAACCAATATGTCGGGCTCATAATATTCGTCCCGGGCCTGGCCGGTTTGTTACAGGTGCGTGACCGGAATATGCGCGGGTTACTGGGGGTTGCGCTGGTGGCACTGTTGATTGCCTTGGGGACGGGGACGCCTGCGTTTGATTGGTTTTATCATGTGCTTCCAGGCTACTCGAGTTTTCGCATCCACGGGCGCGCGGCTTTGCTCGTATCGTTCGCGCTGTGTCTGGCGGCTGGGTGGTGGTTGAGCCGGCGCGAAATGCGGATGCGCGACACAATCCCGCTCTGTGTCATTGCGTTGGGGATGCTTGTTTTGCTGGCGAGCTTTTACCCATACGAAACTTCGTACGGCGTGGTGTTGCCCCTGGCCGGACCAGCCGCCCGAACGGTGCTGGCGGCGGTGTTCTGCGCGTGGTTTGTCGTCCACAATTGCAGCAGCCCTCGCAAGGCGTGGCCAGCCTTTGGCGCGCTGTCGGTGTTACTCGCCTGCGAACTGGTCGCGGCCAATGCGAGCATCAAATCGAGATATTCATACGCCGCGCAGTTCCAATCTTCGCCGGATTTTCCCCAGCAAACGCCAATCGTTTCATTGCTCGCAGAACGCGGCCTGCTGCGGGACGGCCAATCGCCCCCGCGGGTGAGCATTCCGCCAAACCTAATCCCCGCAAATTACGGTATGATCCACGGCTACGCGCATTTTGACGCCTATACGTCCCTGTTTTTGCGGCGGCCATGGGACTATCTGCATGCGATGGCGGACATTAAGGCCCCGGAATTGAACAACACGACGATTGCACCGGCGGTCTATGAGCAAGGGGCGTTTCCGTACCGGCACGTGGCGTTGGCGTTTGGAGTGGATTTGAAACGGCAGAGCTTTTTGTTCCGGACGAACGTTTTTCCCCGTGTGCTCCTTGTCCACAAGGTGGCCGTGTCCGGCGGATATGACCAGGTCATGAGTCAACTGAAGCAAGATTGGGATGTCCAGGAGGCGGCGCTGGTGGAACATCCGTTGAACCTTGGCGAGGGTGGCGGCGGGACGGAAATGGCGGCGATTCGGAGTTTTCGACCGAATGAGATCGTGCTCGAAATTGATGCGAAACGCGAAGCCCTGCTTGTACTCGCGGAGGCGTGGTATCCGGGATGGAAGATCGAAATCAGTGGAGTCGAATCCGAGGCGCTTCCCGTGAACGGGTGGATGCGCGCCTTCGTGGTGCCGGCTGGGAAATACCAGGCGCGCGTCTTTTACCGGGAACGGTTTTTGGCAATCGGCTGCTTCATTTCGGCAGTGAGCGGGCTGGGGCTGGCTGTCATCGTTGGGACGGGTTGGAGTCGCCTTTCCCGGTCCGACTGGGTGAAAAAAAGTGTCGCCAAAAACAACCGGCTGTGCTTAGGCTTGCGGCACAGCGAAACCGGGTGAAACGGTGCGGAAGGAAACAATTTAACCTATCACGATTATGGGCAGCATAGCGAAACGGTTTTTGAGTCTTTACGAGGAACACCGGCGCAAAGTCGCGGCGATCGAGCGCGAAACGGCTGCCGAAATGGCCGAATTGATTGCGGAATTGGAAGAGCGACTTAACCCCCATCCGGCGCCATCGGCAGCCAGTGCGTCGGGCTCGGTCGCCACGCAGGAAGTAACCCCGCTGGCCCAAATTGAGACGGCTTCGGGCAGCAAGATCGCTTTGATCCAGGCGGACATCACGCGCCTGCCCGTGGATGCGATCGTGAATCCGGCCAGCCGCACACTGCAAGGCGGCGGTGGAATTGAAGGTGCGATTCTGCGCGCGGGCGGCCAGGGATTGGTGGATGAATGCAAGGAACTCAACGGCGTGGAACGCGGCGAAGCGAAACTGACCCGTGGCCACAAACTGCCCGCAAAATACGTCATCCACACCGTGGGGCCCATCTGGAAGGGCGGTGACCATGATGAGGCGAAAATGCTGGCGGATTGCTACCGGCACAGCCTCGAATTGGCCACGAAGAACGACGTGCAAAGCATCGCGTTTCCGGCCATCAGCACGGGTAACTTTGGCTATCCCATCGAAGAGGCCACGCGCATTGCCGTGAAAGAATCCGCGCAGTTTGTTTCGAAACACCCCGAACTCAAAGTCGTGTATCTGGTCGGGTTCGCAGACGATGCAATTCAGGCTTACATGAAGGCGATGAAGGACGTGTCGGGCTGACGCGTGACGTTCAAAGGCGGTTGACTTTGTCCACGATGGCGGAAGTGGATTTTCCTGGCACCAAAGGGATGATGTGGATTTTGCCGCCGGCGTTCTCGATAACGCGACGCTCCTCCTGGTTCAAGGTGTCCAAAGTGTAGTCCCCGCCTTTCACGTAAACGTCCGGCGTGGCCAGCGCCAGGAATTGGGTGGCGCGCACTTCCGGAAAAACACAAACAGCGCCCACGCATTCCAAGGCGGCAAGCAAAGCTGCCCGATCCGTCGCAAGATTAATGGGGCGGCTTTCGCCTTTGAGTTCGCGGACAGCCGCGTCGCCATTGACGCCAACGAGCAGAACATCGCCGAGGGCGCGGGCTGA
This sequence comes from Verrucomicrobiota bacterium, assembly GCA_040754875.1. Lineage (GTDB taxonomy): Bacteria > Verrucomicrobiota > Verrucomicrobiia > Limisphaerales > JBFMBT01 > JBFMBT01. The sequence goes on from JBFMBT010000081.1 coordinate 3,075, forward strand.
TTCAAGATAAGTGGCATGTCCGAGATGGAGGAGATCGAAGCAACCGTTGGTTACAACCAGCTTGCGTCCGGATTCGCGCAGGCGCGCGCGCCATTGCGGGAGTTCATCGAGGGGAATGACTTTGTCGCGAAAGCTCACGCCGTGATGATGCGAAACGCACGCGGCGGTAGCAATCCGAAAGGGTGTTCCGGGCTTGGCGGGGCAAGGGCCGCAACCTAACATGGCGGAATGAGTCCATTCGTGACGGGCGTGAGGCAGGCCATCGCGCAACATGAATTGTTGCAGCGCGGGCAGCGGTTGCTCGTTGCCGTTTCGGGCGGGCTCGACTCCATGGCGTTGTTACACGTGTTGCACGGGCTTGCGGAAGAGTTCTGCTGGCGGCTCGTCGTGGTTCACTTCAATCATCAATTGCGCGGAGCGGAGAGCGAGGCGGATGAACGGTTTGTCAGGCAGGCGGCGGGCAGGTTGGAACTCAAATGCATCGTCGGGCGCGAGGATGTCCGCCAGATGGCGGCGCAAAGCAAACTCTCGATTGAAATGGCGGCGCGCGAGTTGCGGCACCGTTTTTTCGCCAAAACGGCGCGAAGGCTTAAAGTGCGGACCGTTGCGCTCGCGCATCAGGCGGACGACCAGGTGGAGCTGTTTTTTTTGCGGCTGTTGCGTGGTTCGGGCGGCGGCGGGTTGGGCGGAATGAACTGGGCCTCGGTGTCCCCGGAGGACACGCGAGTGACGTTGATCCGCCCGCTGTTGAATCAGCGGCGTGAATCGATTGAAGCCTTCGCGCGGGCGGGCGGCATCCAGTGGCGGGAGGATTCCAGCAACACGTCCCTGGAGCATCAACGCAATCGCGTCCGGCACAAGCTGCTGCCGTTGTTGCGCCGGCACTTCGGCGAGGCGGTGGGCAATTCGGTGCGGCGCTCAATGGAACTCATCGCGGCGGAAAATGAATTCGTGGGCGAGGCGGCGCGGCAATGGTTGCGTCAACAGGTGTGTGCATTCGACAGGCTCCACGTGGCGGTGCAACGGCGCGCGGTTCACGACCAGTTGATTGAGCGCGGCATCGTGGCGACTTATGAAGCGATTGAACTCTTGCGCGCCGCGGCAAACTCACCGGTGGTCGTTGAGCCCGGATTGGCAGTGGTTCGTTCGGAGGAAGGGTTGGTTCGATTGGAGCGACTGGCGCCGGCGCCTGTGTTTGAAACGCGGGACACGCTGATCAAGGTCGCTGGCGGGCGGGGTGAGCGAGTGTTTGGAGGCGTGCGATTTTCGTGGCGGCTTGGCCCTGAGGGCGGCGCACCGCGGCTGACGCGCAAGCCGGCCAACGTGGAGTGGTTTGATGCGGAGGCGGTCGGTGGGCACATCCGGTTGCGACACTGGCGGGGAGGGGATCGATTTCAACCGATCGGCATGAAACAGCCGGTGAAATTGCAGGACTTGTTCACGAACCTGAAGATTCCACGCGAGCAGCGGCACAAACTGATCGTGGCCGAAGCCGAGGGCAAGGGAGTTTTCTGGGTCGAGGGATTGAGAATCGGCGAGCCGTTCAAGCTCACACCGCAAACGCGGCGACGCCTGGTATGGCAGTGGTGGCGTGAAGCGGTTTAAGCTTCAAACCTGCTTGGTAAGGCGTACGCCAAGGGAGAGCAATTTGCGCGCGTCGGCATCCGATTTAGCCTCCGCGTAGATCCGGAGGATGGGCTCGGTGCCGGACCCGCGCAGCATCAACCACGAGCCGTCCTGCGCGATGTACTTCACACCGTCAAACGACTTGATGTTCGCAATGGCCGAGCGAAGCAGTTTCGCGGGAGGATTGGCTTTGCAGAATTCCATCAACGCCGGCCGCTTCTCCAGCGGGAAATGAATGTCCACGCGCGCGTAACGGTGCGGGCCGTATTGCTTTTCCAAAAGACTGGTGAGCTCCTTCACAGACTTGCGCTCGATGGCGAGCATTTCAAGCAACATCAGCCCGGCGAGAATGCCGTCGCGTTCAGGAATGTGCCCGGGAAAACCAATGCCGCCGCTTTCCTCGAAGCCGAGCAGCACGTTGCCCTTGAGCATCTCGGCGCAGATGTACTTGAAGCCTACGCCGGTCTCCACGAGTTCCAACCCGTGGGCGGCGCATATCTTGTCCACCATGGAAGTGGTGGTGAGCGCCTTGATGACGCGGCCGGTTGCGCGCCGGTGGTTGATGTAATGATTCAGCAGCAGGCAGATGAGCTGGTGCGTTGAAAGATAATTGCCACGGCCATCCATGCCCCCGACGCGGTCAGCGTCCCCGTCGGTGACGAGGCAGATGTCGTGCGGGTGCTTGGCAAGGTACGCGCGACTGGTGATGTAGTTCTTCTCTATCGGCTCGGGATTGATGCCGCCAAAGAATGGGTCGTGGTTCGCGTTGATCGTGGTGACCTTGCAACTGGTTCCGGCGAGCAATTCATCAAAGCAGCCGGCGCCCACGCCGAACAACGCCTCGTGAGCGAAGCGCAGTTTGGATTTTGCAATCAGTTTGAAATCGACCAGCTTGCGAATCGCCGCGTAATGGGCCGGCCGCAGATCACGCGTCACAATGCGTCCGGCTTTTGCGGCGTGTTCAAGATTCTGCGCGGTGACCGGATTCTGGCCGAGGCAACCTTCGACCGCCTTGCAGATTTCCGGGTCGGCTGAGCCGCCAAATTGGGCCTTGAGTTTGAAGCCGTTGAACGCGGGCGGATTATGGCTGGCCGTGATCATCACGCCGCCCACCGCTTTCAATTGATGGACCGCCAGCGAAACCGCTGGCGTCGGTGTGGGCTCGCTGGTCAGGATGACTGCCAATCCATTGCCGGCCAGAACCTCGGCCGTGCGCCGCGCGAATTGGTCCGAAAGAAAACGTCGATCGTAGCCAACAACTGCGAGCGCCTTGGTGCCCGGAACGGGATTCTTCAACCAGTAGTCCGCCGTCGCCTGCGCGACGCGTTCGACATTGGCAAAGGTGAAATCCTCCGCAATGACAGCGCGCCAACCGTCGGTGCCAAACTTGATTTGTGCCATGATTTGAATGCCTTGTGTGTGAGAACGCCCGCCCGGAGCATCGGAATCCGTTCACGCCAGCGCTGGTTCGGGCGGCGCGGAGGATTTGGCCGGAGCGGCGTCTTTCACCAGCTTGCGCATTTTGCGCACGGCGGCCGCGAGATTGCGTTGCCCGTAAAGACCGGTGCCGCTGACGAATGTATCGGCGCCAGCGTGGGCGCATTCGGCGGCCGTGGCGAAGTTGATGCCGCCATCCACCTCGATACGATACGCCAGTTTCTTTTCCCGGCGCCAGGCGGCCGCCTGTTGAATCTTTGGCAGCGTTTCCACGATGAACGGTTGCCCACCGAAGCCCGGATTGACCGTCATGATGAGCAGCAGGTCGATTTTTGACAGATACGGACAAACGTTCTCAATGGCGGTCGGTGGATTGATGGCCAGGCCGACCTTCTTGCCGAGAGAACGAATCTTCCAGATCAACGCATCCACGCGGTCGCCGAGTTCGACATGAATCGTGATCAGGTCGGCGCCGGCTTTGACGAATGGTTCCAGGAGGATTTCCGGGCGCGAACACATCAGATGCACGTCGAGGAACATCCGGGTGTGTTCGTTCACCTTGCTGACCACGGCCGGGCCGAAGGAAATGTTCGGCACGAAATGACCATCCATGATGTCGAGATGCAGCCAATCAGCGCCGGCGCGCTCGGTGCGGCGGGCCTCCTGGGCGAAGCGACCGAAATCCGCAGCCAGCAAGGACGGAGCAATTATCATGGGCGCCAAACTATCCGTTTGCCGGTGAGAGTCAATCCGGTGTGGGCGCGGGCCAGGGATTCGTTGGAGCGAGCCACCGATTGCGCATGCCTATACCGCCGCCGGGGCAGGGGAGCCGCCAAGGCCGGGGTCCAGATGCGGTTGCGGAGGCTTGGGCACTTCGGGCAACGGTGTGGCCGCCTGGGCGCCGGTCGGCGGGCCGACGTTCGGCGTGGGCGCGGGCGTGGTGAATTTGCCGGTGCGCACGATTTCCTCGACCTGCCAGCCTTCCAACGTTTCGTATTCAAGCAACGCGTTGGCGATCATCTCCAGCTTGTCGCGGTTCTTGTCGATGATGTCCTTCGCCGTGGCGTAGCAATCGTCGATGATATGCTTCACCTCGGCGTCAATTTCCTGCGACGTCCTCTCGCTGTAATCCTTCTGGCGGACCATTTCGCGCCCGAGGAAAACGTATTCGTTGTTGTTGCCGTATTGGATCATGCCGAGCTTGTCGCTCATACCCCAATGACAAACCATCGCGCGCGCCATTTGCGTGGCTTGCTGAATGTCTCCTGCGGCGCCGGAGGAAATATCATCGGCGACGACTTCCTCGGCGATGCGGCCGGCCATTGTCATGGCGATGATGTCGATGAGCTCTTTTTTGCGGCGGTTCAAAATATCGTCCTTGGGCAGATACATGGTGCTGCCCAACGCCTGGCCGCGCGGGATGATGGTCACCTTGTGCAACGGGTGCGTGTGTTTGAGCACCACGTTGACGAGGGCGTGGCCGGCTTCGTGCCAGGCAGTGTGCTTCTTATCCTCGTCGGTCATGGCGAGACTGCGGCGCTCGCGGCCCCAACGGACCTTGTCGCGCGCTTCCTCGAGTTCAGGCATGCCGACGGCCTTCTTGTTGTTGCGGGCGGCGAGCAACGCGGCTTCGTTCAAAAGATTGGCCAATTCCGCGCCGGAATAACCGGGCGTGCCGCGCGCGATGACGGCGAGATCGACGTTCGGCTCGAGCTTCACGTTTTTTGCGTGCACCTTCAGGATCGCCTCACGTCCCCGCACGTCGGGCAGGTTGACAGTGATCTGGCGGTCGAAGCGGCCAGGGCGGAGCAGGGCGGGGTCGAGCACATCGGGGCGGTTGGTGGCCGCGATGATGATAATGCCTTCCTGCGTGTCGAAGCCGTCCATTTCGACGAGCAACGCATTCAACGTCTGTTCGCGCTCGTCGTTGCCACCGCCGAGACCGTGACCGCGGCTGCGGCCCACCGCGTCAATTTCATCGATGAAAATCAGGCAGGGCGTGTTCTTGCGCGCCTGCTCGAACATGTCGCGCACGCGACTGGCGCCCACACCAACGAACATTTCCACAAAATCCGAGCCGCTGATGCTGAAGAACGCCGCGTCCGCCTCGCCGGCAATGGCCTTGGCCAAGAGCGTTTTGCCCGTGCCGGGAGCGCCGACCATCAGGATACCCTTGGGAATGCGCCCGCCGAGCTTTTGAAATTTCTTCGGATCCTTGAGGAATTCGACCAGTTCAAACACTTCTTCCTTGGCTTCCTCGACCCCGGCCACGTCTTTGAAGGTGGTTTTGTTCTTATCTTTCGTGAGCATGCGGGCCTTGCTCTTGCCGAAGTTGAGCGCGCCCTTGCCGGCCATCTTGATCTGGCGGATGAAGACGAAATAGAGCACCGCAAGCAGGAGGAGGAACGGCAGCAGCGTCAAAAAGATGCTCATGAGCATCGTGTTCGGCTCGGAGGTCTCGAACTTGCCGGAATTGAGCATCTTTTCCTCGAGCGCCTCGGGTAGGCGGGTCTTGATCTTGAAGGGGACAGGCGCCGAGGTGCGGGAGGCGTCAGGAGGGCGGAATTTGCCCGTGATCTCGCGCAGCTCGGTGGATTGCGGCGGGCTGTAGGTGATGCGTCCTTCGACGACCAGGTTCGATTCGACGAGCCCCACAAATTTCTGGTGGTTGATGACCTCGTACTTGGTCTCGGTCTTCCTGTTGAAAAAGATGACCACCGGCACCAGGAAGAAAATCAGGAGCCAGAGCAGATAGGAACGCGCCGGGGGCTTGAATTCGCCCGACTCCCGGTCGTTCCTGTTGTCGTTCAATTTCTTATCGTCAGCCATGTTACTTAATTCGGGTCAAACTACCATGGTATGGATTGGGGTGCAACCATGGTTTGGAATGGGCTTTCGAGCATTTTTTCGGCATGCGGACAGGGTTTAACCCCGGGTGGCGTTCCAAGAACGCAAAGGGGGGCGAGCATCGCAGGTGTGCCTGGATGGATGGCGATTGTGGCGATTGGATTCTCGCCAGCTCGGCTGTCGCATTATTTTGAGGGGCCGCAGATGTGGATTTAAGTGGATTTAAGTGGATGGAGGCGGATGGTTTGGCGGGAATAGCCAATAGCCGGATAGCCGGTAGCCAAGGGGAAGATTTTTATTTTTCGCATAAGTGAGCAGAGGTGAGATGACGTGGGGCCGAGTGAGCCGGTCAAACACACCACATAGGGAGCGGTGAATCTGGCTGCGGATCGGGTTGAGTCGCCGGAGTGACTGGTTGTTGCGCCGCCAAAGGAGTGCGGCCCCCGCGGGCACGGGGGTGCGCTGACGGACGGCTTGTGGCCGGACCGTTTTGGACGGTGGCGCTCCCTGGCGCATACGGCGGAGAAAATGTCTCATGAAGTGATAGATGTGTCAACTGATGTTTAGGAGCAGCCAACGCAAGCAAGCGAATAAAGGGGGAGGCCGATGAAATTCGCGGGCCGAAACCCGAACAAACCGGAAGGAGCAGAATTCCGAAATGGAGTCTCATGAACGCGGCCGCGGGTGCCGCCCGAATCTGGGAAAGGTGATTAGCGTTGAAATCTCGGTGCGGATCGGGCATTTTTCGCAAAACTCCAATTGGTGAAGAAGCTATGAAGACCACGATGCGTGCCCTTTCCCTGTCGTTGCTCGCCCTCACGTTTACCGCCAACGCCGCCACCAGCGACTGGCCGCAATGGCGGGGTCCCAAACGCGATGGTGTTTCGGGCGAAACCGGGTTGCTTGAGCAATGGCCGGCGGGCGGGCCGAAGCTGGTGTGGAAGGGGACGGGTTTGGGCGGGGGATATAGCACGCCGTCGGTGGCCAACGGGCGGCTTTATGGCATGGGCTACAAAGGCGGACAGGAAGCGATCTGGGCGGTGGACGCGAACAGCGGAAAGGTGTTGTGGAGCACGCCGATCGGGTCGGCCAGCCAGAACATGGGTTATCCGGAAGGCACGCGTTCGACGCCGACGGTGGATGGTGACGCGCTGTATGCCATCGGCGCGGGCGGCACGTTGATTTGCGTGGACGCGGCCTCAGGGAAATTGCGTTGGAAGAAGGATTTCGTCAGCGAGTTTGGCGGGCGCATGATGTCGCGCTGGGGGTTCACGGAGTCGCCGCTGGTGGATGGGGAGCAGGTGGTTTGCACACCGGGCGGGACGACGGGCACGATTGTGGCGCTCAACAAGAAGACAGGCGCGGTGTTGTGGCAGACGAAGGATTTCACGGACAGGGCGGCGTATTCCTCGATCATCGTAACGGACATCGCGGGGACGAAACAATACGTGCAACTGACGGGCGAGCACGTCGTGGGAGTAGCGCCGAATGGGAAGTTGTTGTGGTCGGCGGAGCGCTTGGGCAAGACGGCGGTGATCCCCACGCCGATTGAATACAACGACCATGTGTTCGTGACGTCGAGTTACGACATCGGTTGCAATCTGTTCAAGGTCACGGGCGCGGGCCAGGCATTCAAGGCGCAGGAAGTTTATGCGAACAAGAACATGGCGAATCATCACGGAGGCGTGGTGCTGGTGGGCGATCATCTCTACGGGTTCTCGGATTCGAACCGCAGTTGGGTCTGCATGAAGCCGTTGACGGGCGAGATTGTGTGGCAACATCGGGGCGTGGGCAAAGGGGCCATCACGTACGCGGATGGGCTTCTTTATCTGCGCGGTGAAGGGCAGGGGAAAGGTGGCGGGCCGAGCGATGTGGCGCTGATTGTGGCGACGCCGAAGGGTTATGAAGAGAAGGGGCGCTTCACGCAGCCGGATCGCAGTGACAAGAACAGTTGGCCGCATCCGGTGATCGCCAATGGGCGGCTGTATCTGCGCGATCAGGATGTGTTGCTTTGTTACGATGTGAAGGCGAAGTAAAGCTTCAGGTTACAAATCCTCCCACGAAATCGATTTTGGAATTGTGGATAGGATGACGCTCCCTTCCCCCTCACCCCGGCCCTCTCCCTTGGGGAGAGGGGAGCGAGATCGAGCGAGCTGATTGTTTGACCGCCCGGCGGAGAATCCAGTCGTTGGTGATTCGTCAATTGGAGCCTCGTTACCTCGACTGCTACAACGTTTGAGTATAGCCGCTCAAATGAGCTTCAGAGCTGGCCCAGTTTACTTCAACAGTTTCTGCATTCCCTCCAGCAACACTTTTTCCACGCCGGGGGCGACGTTGGAGGCGCGGGGGCTGGTTTCGTAGCCGCCTTGTTCGTAGGCGATTGCTGTGCCGATGTAGCCGGGGGCGTAGTCGCCATAAGCGGCCAGGGCGACGAATGAACCGGGGCGCATTTGTTTGGCGGCGAGCTGGTATTCCACGAAAAGCTCGCCGGGCAGGTGCACGACGCGGGCGTTGCCGAGGCGCAGGCAGGTGAGTTCGATTTCATGGCCGCTCTGGCAGCGTTTGAGCCAGGCGAGTTTGGCGGCGGCGCCCAGAATGACGCCGCCATCCTTGCCCTTCAGCGCGGTCAGTAATTCAGCTTCCTTCAAATGCTCCGCGGGCGGCAGTGCGACGGCCTCCACGCCCCAGCCCACGTCGTCGGGTGTAAGCGGGGATTTTTGCGTGGCTGCCCAGGCGCGTTTCATACCGTCGGCCAGGCGTTGGGCGAGGATGAAGCGCATTTCGTGCGAGCCGTCGTTGTATTTGCCGGCGCCGAGATTGCCGCCGGCGCCGTTGAAATGGACGTGCAGGGCATCGGGGACTTGGAGTCCGCGCAGGTGGCGCGCGATGCCGGGGAAATCGGGGTTGGCGATGCCGGTGAGGTAATAGCTTTGCGGATGGCAGGCGTAGTAGCTCAGGACGGCGAGGGGCTTGTCGACGTTCCAGAAACTGATGAGCGAAACGATGGGGTCGATGGTGCCTTCAGGCTCAGCGCGGAGTTTCGGGTCCTTGGTGGCGGTGTAACGCGTGGCGCGGACCTTGCCGTCAGGGCCGAGGATACGGCGGTTGGAGGCGACTTCGCGGACGTCTGCCTGGCCGAGGCCGAGATGGGTGACCGGGCGGGTTTCCTCAAGGGCACGGCGAACCGCTGAGGAAAGCCGCCGCAACACTTCGCGGGCAAACGTGCCATCGTAGCGGCCGAAATCGACGCCGTTATCTTTGAGGATGCGTTCGGCAGCGAAATCGCACGCCGGCGCGTCGTGTTGATGCAACGTGTGGACCGCAACGCGCTCGCGGCTGGTGCCGGCGGCTTCGGCGAGCGTCTGGCGGAAGACGTCGTGGCCTTCGTTGCCAATGCCGATCCAGTCCACGGCGCAAAGCACGATGGGTTTGTCCGCGCCGAGCAGGACGACGCCGCGGGCGCGCAAGCCGAGTTCGCCCTGAGACTTGACGGGATTGTAAGCCATCATGCTGCCGACGGGAGGCGTGGCATCGATATCGAAAACAGCCAGGCGGAGGCCGTCGGCGGCGGGTGAGAGGAAAGGGGTGGTAAGGAGGAATGCGATTGCGAGGAGGCGTCGCAGGGAATGCATGGGGGGATGATAGCGGGCGGGGACAAGGTGGACAAGGGTGGGCGATCGTCGATCAAAAGGTCAGGCTTCGCGAATGGGGTTCGCCCTCTCCCTGGCCCTCTCCCCCAGGAGAGGGGAAGCGACGTACGCGTGTGCTGGTAGAGCGATCGCGTATTGCAGGATGCCGATGCGGGTGGTTCTTTGAGCAGAGCCTCGTTATCCCGCCGTGCGGGACTGCTACGAGTTTATGAGGTGCGGCAGCCCATGGTGAGGAGGACGTTTGCCCAGAGCGCCTGGTCGGCGGTCTGGATGGTGAGCACGTGGTCGGGGGATTCGACGGCGTGGTAGAAATTCCATTTCTGGATGGGTTCGAGGGGCAGCTTCAACCGGCTGGCCTTGATGATGCGCCGGTAATCCGCCCACACCGGCGGTTCGCCTTTCTGGGCGTAGGGATCATCGGCCGGGATGCCCATGGTGTTGATATGGTCCACGGGCACGGCGCTGAGCAACGCGGTCAGCACCTGCGACACCGTGACCACGCCGGGGGAGAGATTCAGGCAGACGAGTTCGGCATTCGGCCCCTTCTTGGTCGAGGCGGGGTAGTTGCCGTCGGCGATCAGGATTTTCGCGTGGTGACCGGCGCGGCCGAGGATTTCGTTGATGCGCGGGTGAAGGAGTTGATGCTTGAGCATAGGTCAATGAATTCGCGTGCGGGCGTAAGTATGAAAGCTATTGATGGTTTGGTGCGCGGCGGTGTTGGAGTCGGGCAGGGGCAGGATTTCGGCGGAGAGGTAACCGTCGTAACGAATGTCGCGCAGGGCCTGAATGATGGGCTTCATCGGGGTGTGGCCGAAGCCAATCGCCTGGCGGTTGCTGTCGGCGAAATGGACGTGGCCGAGTTTGTCGCCGGCAACGCGCAAGGCGGCGGCGATGTCCGCTTCCTCGATGTTCATGTGGAAGAGGTCGCACAGCAGCTTCACGTTTTGCGTGCGCAAGGGTTTCAGGAATTCCACGGCATCGGCGACGCGCGTGAAGAGATTCGTTTCGTACCGGTTCAAGGGTTCGTAGAGCAGGGGGACGCCGAGGGCGGCGGCGCGCGGGCCGAGTTGTTCCAACGCCTCGGCGAGCCAGGCCAGGGCGTGGTCGCGCGAGACGGTGTCCCAGCGGCCTTGCATGGAGCCGATGATGGCGGGGGCATCGAACGCGCCGGCGAAATCGACGATGGCGGCGATGAAGTCGTGCGCGCGGCGGCGGATGACGGGATCGGGATCGGTGAGGCGGAGCTTGTGCTTCACCCACCCGGCGCCGGTGCCGAGGGCGGCGAGCTGCAATTTATGGTCACGCAGAAGACGGCGAAGTTCCTTGGCGTTCAGGTCATCGGCGGACGGGGGGAAGATTTCGACGGCGTCAAAGCCGAGCTTGGCGGCCTGGGCGCAGCCGGCGACGAGGTCGTCCCAGAAGACGAAGGGGCCGCCACGAGCTTCGGGGACGAGAGAGATGGTGATGGCGGAACGCATCGGGGGAAGTTGTTCAGTTTGCCGGCGGCGGGCAATCAAAAATGGAAAGCGGCAGGGGATCGCCCTCAACGCAGAAGTCGGGCTTCGCGAGGGGGGTGAGGGCGAGCAATTTATTCCCGAACTAAACTTTTCCGCATCCGAGGGCGAGCAATCCATTCTCAACTGACCTATTTTTTGCCGACGCAGTAGAGTTTGGCGTTGGTGCGGATGAACAACTGGCCGTGGGCGACGGAGATGGAGGAACGCGTCGTGTCATCGCCGGGTTCACCCATGGCGATGGTGTTGAGGATGGTCCCTTTCGCGGCATCAGCGATGACCACGTCGCCGGCGAAGTTCATCAGGAACACCTTGCCGTCGGCGACGGTGGGAGAAGCTTCATATTTGGGGCGGTTGGGTGTGGCGACCATCCACTTCGTGCTGCCGGTCTTGGGATCGACGCGGGACAACGATTTCGCCACATCGCTCAGGACGAAGAAATCGCCGTCGCTGAACGCGGGCGTGGGCACATCCGAGGTGACCTCGCGCGTGGACTTGCTGGTCCAGGCGATGGCGGAGTCGGTCAGCGTGCCGGAGCCGCCGGCTTTGATGGCATAGATGGGATCCCTCTTCGGGGCGCACGCGAGAATGACGCCGCCGCCCGCCACGGGTGAAGGCACGAGGCGCCAGTGACCGATCTTGGTGGGGTTCCACGTGCCCCAGCGCCAGAGTTCCTTGCCGGTGGCCGGGTCATGGCCGGTGAGACAATCGCCGCCCACGACGAGCAATTCCTTGCGCCCTTTGCTCTCGAACGGGATGGGCGTGGTGAACGCCTCGCGCGATTCGGCCACGGCTTCGCTGGGACGCACGACGCGCCAGAGTGTCTTGCCGGTTTCCGGGTTGAGGGCCAACAGATAGGATTCGTTCTCGCGATCGGCGAGACCGCGGCCGTTCACCGGGACGTCGCGTTGCAGCACCTGCATGTAAAGCTTTCCTTCGTACAGCAGCGGACTGGTGGAGAACGTCCAATTGAAGGCGAACGGGCCGTATTCCTTTTGCAGATTGCGCGACCAAAGTTTCTTGCCAGAGAAATTGAAGGCCGCGAGTTCGCCGTTGCCATAGAAGAACACCACGAGCTTGCCGTCGGTGGCGGGCGAGGGGGAGGCGAAATTGCTTTTATCATCCTGCTTGAGGCCGAGGGAGACCGTGTGTTCCCACAAGCGTTTGCCGGTCTTGCGATCCAGCGCCATGGCGAGCAATTCGCCGGTCTTGGGGTCGGCCGAGGAGACGAACACGTGGTCGCCATGGATGATGGGGGTGGCAGCGCTGGGGCCGGGCATGGCGACAGCCCAGGCGATGTTCTGGGTCTTGCTGAACTGGGTGGGCAGGGCGGTCTCGGTGGAGGAACCGTTGAAATGGGGGCCGCGCAATTGGGGCCAGTCGGCGGCGGATACGGGCAGAGCAAGGAGGGCAGAGGCCGCCAAGGCTTTCACGAAGGTCGTGGTCATACGCATACGGGTTTAATTGATTTGACGGAGAATAAGCGAAGGCCGTTCAGCAAAACAAGGGAAACTGACAGGGGTATAGCGTGCCGAAAAGACAAACATGCCCTGGAACAGGGGCCTTGAATCGACGGTAGTTGTGTTCCGGAATCCGCGCGGGTATGGTTTCGCCCGAAGGAAGAACTGATGAGCTATATCGATGCTGTTATTCCAGGCGTGATTGGAATCCTTCTGGTGGCGGCCCCACGGCTCTTCACCAAGGCCCAAGGTGAGTCCTTTGAGCGGGCGAAGTACAAGTTGAGGATGATCGGGTTCGTCCTGATCGGCGTCGCACTTCTCTACCTTGTTCTCGCATTCGCGAAGAAGTGAGCCCGTTGGTTTAAACGAACGAAGGAGGGGCGGACACATCAGGCCAGGATGTCTCCAATGACCTTCCCGTAATCAATTTCCAACCGCCGTCGGCCCGGGACTTCCAGACGACGACCGTCGAGGCCAAGCAGGTGCAGCACGGTGGCGTGGATGTCGGTCACGTAGTGGCCGTCGCCCAAGGCGTGGTAACCGAGTTCGTCGGTTTCGCCGTGGACGATGCCGGGTTTGATGCCGGCGCCGGCGAACCAGATGGTGAAGCCGTGCGGATGATGGTCGCGCCCGTCCTTGCCGCCATTGCGTTGCTCCAGTCCCGGTGTGCGCCCAAACTCGGTGCAGAACACGACAAGCGTTTCGTCCAGCATGCCGCGCTGCTTCAAGTCTTTGAGCAATCCGGCCACCGGTTTGTCCACGCTCGCACACATCTTGGCGTGGTTCTCTTTCAGTTTCTGGTGTGAATCCCACGTGCCGTAGGCGCTCGGATACACCTGCACAAAGCGCACGCCGCGCTCAATCAAACGGCGCGCGGCGAGCAGGCGTTGACCGGCAATCTTCGTGGCGTCGTTGTCCAAGCCGTAAAGTTTTGTCGTCGCCTCCGCTTCGGGCTTGAAATCGAGCGCGTCGGGCACGGACGCCTGCATGCGGAAGGCCAGTTCGTACGCCTTGATGCGCGCGCGCAAGGCGTCGTCCTCGGGATATTCCACGGCGGCGAGGCGATTGAGTTTCCCGATGAGTTCGTATTCGTTGCGTTGCTCGGCCTCGGTTTGACCGGGCGCGCGCTGGCCGAAGGGCAGGGGATTCTTCGGATCGATGTTCAACGGCACGCCGGAATGCTCGGGACCGAGATAGAGCGAGTCGATGGACCAGCGCGTGGTGGAATTGGTCGGGCCGCCGAGGATGACGAACTTGGGCAGGTTCTCGTTGAGCGTGCCCAGGCCGTAATGCACCCACGCGCCGAGGCTGGGTTGTTGTTCGTCCAGCCGATGGCGCCCGGTATGGATCTGGTTTTCGGCGAAATGGTCGTTGTCGGTGGTCCACATGTTGCGGACAAACGCGATGTCATCGACGCACCTGGCCAGATGCGGCCACCAGTCGGAGATTTCTACGCCGCATTGTCCCTGCTTCGCATAGCCGATCTGCATCGGATAAATGATGGGATACACATCGCGCACGTTGATTTCCTGGGCGGGCACGGAGCGGAAGCGTTCGTGATGCTTGGGCGAATGAATCGGGTTCTCGAACGGCGTTTTGTCGAACGTCATTCCCGCGTAATGGTTCAACGCCGGTTTGGGATCGAACGTCTCGACGTGGCTGTAGCCGCCGGAAAGGAACACCCAGATGACCGATTTCGCGCGGGGCGCGTAATGCGGCTGGCCGTCAGCGGGGCCAAGGTTGGGCGAAGCGGCGCGCGCGACACCGTCGTTGAACAGCATCGAACTCAACGCCAGGCCGGTGAATCCCATGCCGACGTCCGCCAGGAACTGGCGACGGTGAATGCGTCCGCAAGGCGTCAACGGCGCGTTGAAATAACGGTTCATGGACGTTAACGGATGGTAAGGAAATCGTTGTGATTAAGCAACGCGCGAATCAACGACTCGCGCGCGCGGGCGGCTTTTTCGTCCGGCTTGGTTTGCTCGTTTGCGGCGGCTTGTTTTGCCAGAAACGCCTGGCACTCCTGCAACTCCTCGCGCTTTGGTTGGTGGCCAAGGATTTGCTCGTAGGCCGCAGTGATGAACACGGCGGGTTCGCTGCGTTCACGTTCGTCCAGCGACGTCCACAAACGTTTTGTCAGCGCGACGCTCTGGTCGTGCACAAGCTTGCTGTTGGTGAGCGCCAGTGCCTGTTGCGGCACGACGCTGCGCGGACGGCGGTAACATTCATTGGGGTCGGGCGCGTCGAACATGGCGGTGAACTCGCCATTGCCGCCTGCCTCCGGATAACACGCGTAGTACAAACTGCGCCGGTTTGTCGTGGGCATGTCCTTGTTCTCCAATTCCTGCCCGCCCATGCGCGTATCGAGCAACCCGGCCAGATGCAGCACGGAGTCGCGCAAGATCTCCGCCTCCATGCGCCCGGCGTTCATGCGCCAGTACCATTTGTTTTCTGGATCGTCGCGGTTGGCGCTGGTGATTCGTTGAAGTGTTGAAGTGTTGAAGCGTGATGCGTTGGACGATTCAACATTTGAACGTTTCAACGATTCAACGCTCCCCGCCCGGCGATACGCCGCGCTCGTCACCGTCAGCCGGTGCAGATGCTTCATGCTCCAGCCGGACTCCATGAATTCGACCGCGAGCCAGTCCAGCAACGCGGGATGCGTGGGGCGCGCGCCGTTGCGGCCGAAGTCGAACACGCTCGACACCAGCGGCGCATGAAAGTGCCGCAGCCAGATGTGATTCACCGCCACCCGCGCGGTCAGCGGATTGTCGCGCGAACCAATCCATTCGCCCAGCGCCTTGCGGCGGCCCGTGCTCTTTTCCGGATAAATCGGAGTGAATGGCGTGTAGGTTTCGGCAAGCTTCGAATCGCTTCGCGCGGCTTCAGCCTTCTTCAAGGCGCCTTCCGCGTCCGCCAATTGTTTGGCGGCAGTTTGAAGCGCCTTCGCGCGCGTTTTGTCGGCGAGCGGCCTGGCTTCGGCGGAGGCAAACGCGTGATTGGCGGCGGCGACTTTCGCCTTGGCGGAAAGAACGGCGGCTTCGCGTTCCGATTGGCTCGCTGCGCGCGCAAGCGTGACGAATTCATTGGTCGCCGCGAATTTGGCACGGTCCGCCGCAATGCGTGCCTGGACGCCGGACAGGTCCGCGCGCGCGGCGACCAGCTTCGTTTGCGCAGCGGTAATTGCCAGCGTTGGCAAATCGATTGCCCGCCGCACCGCATTCACCGCCTGTTGCTTTTCGCACAACGACGGCTGGCACGCGATGGCCGAGACCGTGGATGTGGCCGGGGCCGCTGAAAAACTCGACGCACTCCAACCGTCCACGTCCACGATATCCTTGCCGTCCAGAAAGGTGGGCGGCTCGAAGTCCCAGCGGAAGAACGGTTCGCCTTCGCGCGGCGCGATGACAAGGTCATCCCACACGGCGACCGCACCGGTCTGCGCGTCGAGCGTGATGCCTTGTTTGGGGTTTTGCGTGGGATTCCATCCGTTGATGGCCACGGGCGTTTCGTTCACCAACGTCTGCCCGTCGGTGAGGCTCGTCACGGTGAGCAACGCGCGGTCCACCTTCGGTTCCAGCACGAGGCGCAGCTCAAAGGTGGTCTGGCCATTCGTAAAGACGAATTGGCCCGCTTCAAATTCCTTCGTCGTGCCCGGCTGATACGACAGGATTTTCCCGCCATTGAAACCGATGTATGCCGCGGTAAGTCCCGCAGATGTGTCCTTGGCGAGTTGAAAGTTTGCGTGCTTGTCGGTGAGCAATTGCAGTTTCAGGCGAATGGCCGTTCCTTCCGGCAACTCCTTCAAACCCGTGAGTGGATGATTGAGAATGCGGCGGCCTGTGGTCGCATCCAACAACAGCGACTGGCCGCCCGCTAATGCGGTGGGTTTGCCCGCGGCCTTGGCCTCCGCCACGGCTTGATTGAACGCCGCCTCTGCTTTCGCCAGTGCCTCGCGCAGGCTCGCATTCGGCTCCGTGGTGGCGTTCTTTGCCGCCATCAACTCCGTCTCCGCGCTTGCGAGTGCGGTGCGGCGTGCCGCCAGTTCGCTTTCCTGAACCCAATCGCGCGAGCCGGGGTAATATGCATCTTCCGGCAGCGCAATGGACGCGATACGCAAGGAACTTCCGCCCAGCACTTGTGGCATTGATGGCGCGACTGGCGGGCGGTTGGTCTGCCGGTTGCGTTCGTCGCCGCCCGTGTAGAACCACGTCGGCAGGTCGGCGTTCTTGTCGAACACGCGCACCATGCCGAGCCGCTGCACCTTGCGGACGACGCTGTAATTGTAATCCTGGAACGGCCCGGGATCCGCCTCGCCGGGCCAGCGATCCTGCCGCACGTAAATCGGCTCGAAGAACGCGCGGAACGCGAAGTAATCCTGCTGCGTGATGGGGTCGTATTTGTGGTCGTGGCAATGCGCGCAATTGAACGTCAGACCGAGGAAAGCCTTGCCGGTGTGCTCCACGTTGTCGCGCATCCATTGATTGTGATTGAGGGCATACCAGTTGCGCACAAGATAACCCGTCGCCACCGTGGTCGCGTCATCGTTCGGAGCGACTTCATCGCCCGCGAGCATCTCCATCACCATGCGGTCGTAACCCTTGTCGGTGTTGAGCGAGCGCACGATCCAGTCGCGCCAGCGCCAGATTTGCGGCGCGCTGTTCCACACGTCGGGCACCTGACGGCGGCCAAACCAGTCCGCATAACGCCACACATCCATCCAATGCCGGGCCCAGCGCTCGCCGTAGCGCGGATCGTCCAGCAGCCGGTCCACCACGCGCTCGTAGGCGTCGCGCGATATGTCCGCCTGAAACGCGTGCAGTTCCTCGCGCGTGGGCGGGAGGCCAATCAAATCCAGATACACGCGCCGCAGCAGAACGTTCTTTTCCGCTGCGGGCAGCGGCTTGAGGCGGCGCTCCTGCTGTTCGGCGGCGATGAATGAATCAATCGGGTTGCGAATCTCGAATTGCGAACCGCGCACCTTCGGCAGTGCCGGTCGTGAGGGCGGCACAAATGCCCAGTGTTGGCGCGGGTCTTGTTCGGGCATTTCATCGGGCGGGGCAGGGGCGCCTTGCGCAATCCAGCGCTTCAACAATTCGATCTGTTCCGGCGTGAGCGGATCGCCTTCCGGCGGCATGCGTTCCTTGGAATCCGCCGTGGCGACTTTCTCCATCAACGGACTGCTTTCCGGCTTGCGTGGCACAACTGCCGGCCCGGAATCGCCGCCCTTCTTCGCGAGTGCCGCCGTATCGAGGCGCAACCCGCCCTTTTGTTTCAACGCCCCATGACATGAGTGACAACGCTCGCGCAACAGCGGTTTGACCTCGCGGTCGTAATCAACCCGGCTTGCCGCGGATGCCACAAAGGCAAACGGCAACAAAACAGCAATGGCCAGAACGGGTCGCATGCGTGGTCCAGCGAATCGGGATCGTGGGCACTATAGAAGTCGCGAACAGGGGCGTCAACGGCGGCCGCCGGAAGTTATCGGAGCGCAACGGGTGTTGGTCGCTGGCCCTCACGGGGCCGCGTGTTCATGCGTGGTCAGGTTGGCGCCTGGATCGCAAATGCCTGCCTTGGCGCGCCGCCGCCGCGAGACAACCGGGCCTCGCCGCCACGCGCTGAAACCGTCGCGGAACCGGAAAACGCCATCGACCTGACCACCGGTGGCCGGATGGCAATCGGCAGCCAGTTGTCATCCGGGTCATCCGCATACTGGCGCCTGGGCTTCGGAGGTTCAACTGCCGGCAGATCGTAAACGCGTTGCTGCGCCTCGCGCACCACTTCCGTGAGTCTGGCCAGTTGCTGCTCATGTTGGGCCAGAGCTTGCGCGAACTGCGCCTCGTTGGCCTTGCGCTCCTCCACAGCGCGTTGTTCGCGTTCGCGAACGAGGTTTTCCACGTCCACGCCCAGGTACTCGTGCACGCGCGGATGAATCTGCTCGATCGCAAACGAGTAAGTTTGTGCCTCGGCTGTTTCCGCTTTGCGAAACAGCAGGCGGTCCCCCGCCAGTTGAACAAACTCTGCTTCGCGCGCCAGCACCTGACCACGCGTGTCCGGAAGTTCGGGAAACACCAGGCGGATCAACTCCTGTCCGGAGGCATTGGTGACGATGCATGCCCGCGGTGGGGGAATGGCTCCGAAATCGTCCGCCATCGACCGGCAGGACACGCTGCCGCAACTGGGGCACACGGTCGCTGTAGCTTTCTGGTTCTCCGTCGTGCCCGCGGGTGCGAACGTCGCCGCCATTACGGACAGAGCCGAATCAATCTGGCTCGCGGAGCGGTCGGCGTTGCCGCTGGCTGCTTTGGCTTGAACCTCAAGGGCGGACGCTTGCTGGATAATCGCCTGGTAGGGACTCGTCGCAGTGTCCGTGCTCGATGAATGGCCGCTCCCGGCCTGGTCGAGCAGCAACAGCGCCGCCAACAGGAGCATCAGCAGCAGAAAGACTCGTTTCCGATTCGTGGACACAGTGTTAGCTGGATTTTCTTACGGCCTTGAGAATTAAAATAGACCCATCTAACGCGCGTGTCAAACGAGTGTATGATGTGGACGATAGGACCAGACAAGGAAGCGCTTCGGATCATTTTCTTGCTGTCAGTTTGAGCCTGGAAGTTTAGTTTCAGCGGGGCCGTTATGAAGAGACATAAAAAGTCACCTTTCGACTCGATCGAGTCGGTCGTCGCCGATATCCGCCAGGGGAAGATGGTCATCGTGGTTGACGATGCTGACCGCGAGAACGAAGGGGACCTGGTCATGGCCGGGGAATTTGCCACGCCCGCAACAGTCAATTTCATGGCCAAACACGGTCGTGGATTGATTTGCGTGCCAACCACTTCGGACCGGCTCAAGCAATTGGGCGTCGAACAAATGGTGGTGCAGAACCGGGACACGTTCAAAACGGATTTCCAGGTGAGCGTCGATGGGGCGCCCGGCCGAACCCCCCC
>JBFMBT010000082.1:0-22520 GCA_040754875.1 Verrucomicrobiota bacterium
CCACCGGGCGGGACGCCCGGCGCACTCGCCTGCGCGACAGAAGCCGCGCGGCAAATTGGGGTGCCTGCCCCATTTTCATTCGCAGCGCACCGGCTATGGTTTGTCGCCAATATGACCGTGACCGAGGCAAACAAACTGGGGCCGGTTTTTTTCAATCGGTTCTCTAACGGTCCATTCTCCACTTTTGACAACGCATGACGATGAACGCGAAACTCGTCGCCTCCGCGCTCTTCGGCCTGGCGGTTTGCGGATGTCTGATGCCGGAACCAGCCGAACTGGGACAACCGCTGGCGGGTCTTACGGCGGACGAACGCGCGCGGTTCGAGGCGGGGCGCGAGGTTTTTGAGCGGATTTTCAAACCGGAGGATGGCTTGGGGCCATTGTTCAATTCGGTGTCGTGCGCGGAATGCCATGAAGATCCGGCGCTGGGCGGCGTGGGTGATGAAGTGGAGATTCACGCGGCCCGATTTACCGCGCCGGATTCATGCGACGCCTTGTTTCAACTGGGCGGGCCAGTCATCCAGCAGGACGCCACGCCGTTGTTGCGGGCCGCGGGAATTGATCGCGAGCAAATCCCGGCGGGCGCCACGCAGGCGCGCCGTTCGACGCCGCCGTTGTTTGGGTTGGGCCTGGTGGATGCGATTCCAGAGGCGACGATTCTGGCGAACGAAGACCCGAACGATGCGAACGGCGACGGCATCGCCGGGCGCGCCAATCGCACGATCGACGGGCGCGTGGGCCGTTTTGGTCGCAAGGCGGTGGTGGCCGCGTTGTTCGATTTCAATGCCGGGGCCTTCACGCTGGAGATGGGAGTGACCTCGCCGCGTTCGCCGGTCGAGGAAACCGTCAATGGCAAACCTGTTCCCTCCGGGACAGACCCCGCGCCGGACCCGGAAATTACGAGCGCCGACCTGGAGAAAGCGGATGCGTTCGTCCGGTTCCTTGCGCCGCCGCCGCCAAAAGTGTTCGCCTTTACGGAGGAGCGCGAGTTGGTGTATCGCGGAAAGAAACTCTTCACGACCTTGAAATGCGCCGTGTGCCACGTCCCGGAGATGACGACCGGTCCGCACTCGAGTCGGGCGCTGGACCGCAAGCGGGTGGCCCTCTATTCGGACCTGCTTTTGCATGACATGGGGCCGGCGTTGGCCGACATCTGCCTGGTGCAGGCGAAGCCGTCGGAATTCCGGACGGAGATGCTGATGGGGCTGCGGTTCCGGCAGCAATTCCTGCATGATGGCAGCGCGCGCACGGTGACGGAAGCCATCGAGCGCCACGGCGGCGAAGCTGCGGATTCGCGGGACCGGTTCAAGGCGTTGGGCGACGACGATAAAAAGGCCCTTTTGAAGTTCCTGGAATCCATCTAAATTAAGAGAGCGTGTGATGAAACTGATTGTGTGCATTTTGGCGATGGTGACGGCCAGCCTGCCGGCCCTTTCGGCCAGCGGAATCGAAGCAGACCAGCTAAAGAAGGATCTGGTCGGCCATTGCATGGGCGGACGGGAGAAATGCTGGAAGTTTCAGTCGGTGGACCAAATCCGAAGCCTGAAAATCAAGTCAGTGACGGAATATGGGCCGGCCCGCGTATACGTGGTCGAACTGGAGTTGCAGGCGGCCGGTGTCGCCGGCAAATACAAGGCGGAAGCGCGTGTCGAGTGTGCCAAGGCAGGCGCGGCGTGGAAGGTCAAACAAGTCGGCCTGTTCTCGCTGGAACAGATGAAATGAGGCGTGAGCGCGCGGGCAAGAGTCGGCATCGCGCTCGCCGCATTGGTGATCGCGGCGTGGTTGCTGAAACCGCGCCCGGAAACAACGCCCCCGGAGAAGCAGCCCACCGCACCAGTGCCCGTCGCCGCGCCACGCGTGGAGACGCACACGCCGGTTGACTCTCAACCTGCCCCGCAAAAGTCCACGCCGGGGGAAGTCGCCCCGCCCGCCGGAACGTTGAACGAGCGCACGCTCGTCGGCACGCAATGGGAGCGCGACGGATTCCGTCTCGAATTCGGCGCAGATGGCCGGTTGCTCATCGGCGGACGCGAACGCGCGCGGTGGCGGGTCGAAGGTTCACGCATTCGTCTCTATCGCGAAACAACCGGCGAGGAACACTGGCTGGACATCGCCGGCAACAAATTGATGTGGGAAGGGCAGGAACTCGGGCGCGTGCAGTGAGGGGCGCGGACAGCGATTCAAGGGGAAAGGAATTCCAAGAGAGAGAGAGTGTGTGTACGCGACTTGTTTGGAATGCGCCCTCGGAGTTCCGCTTTTGACACCAAACGAACCATCCTGACCTCGTGTTTCAAGCCGCACGCGCGGCTGGGCGTTGCCACAGCTGCGGTCCGGTGGGGGATCGCTCCGTTGACAATGGCCGATTCGCGGCCGAAGTTTTGGCAGATACGCAACGGGGATGGGCAGGGGTTGCCCCGCATGAGAATGCCCATGCAAGTTGAACCAACAACTGCCGCACCGCCGGACGCGGACAAAACCGCCGCTCCTCGCGACATCCGCAAGTGTGGGATTGACCCGGATTTTTGGTATCCGGTGGCGCGCTCGCACCAGGTGAAGGCTGGGAAAGTTCTGCCCGTTTCATTCGCCGGCGAACCGATCGTTCTTCTGCGCACGCGACAAGGCGAAGCGTTCGCGCTGGAGGACCGGTGCGCACATCGACAGGTGCCGCTCCACCTGGGCGTGGTGGAGGATGATTGCATCCGCTGCGGTTATCATGGCTGGAAATACAACCGCACGGGCCGATGTGTGAGCGTGCCGTACCTGGAAAAGTGCAGCCTCCGTCCACGCAACGTGCGGAGTTATCCGTGCCGCGAAGCATACGGCCTGGTGTTTGTTTATCCGGGCGAACCCGCATTGCTTCGGCACGCGGCCTTTCCGGAAATTCCCACCGCGTCAGACCCGCACTACAAGACGCGTTACCTGGACCGGCGCGTGAACTGCCACTTCACGTTCATGCACGAAAACCTGATGGACATGAACCACCAGTTCCTGCACCGGCGGCTGATGGGCGGCATCAAGACCACCTTGCTGGACGTGCGGCAAGGCGACCACTGGATCGAGGCGGATTACACGTTTTCGCGCACCGGCGGCAAACAATCGCTGGGCGAACGTTTCATGATCGGCCAGCGCTCGCGCGCGGTGGAGGATGTGCATGACTTGATGACGGTCCGCACCGAATACCCATACCAGACATTGAAGTATCGGACGGCGCTGAGCGAACCGCCGGTGCTGGACCTGTGGAATGTGTACGTGCCGCTGGACCGGGCGCAACGGACGAATCACACGTTTGGCCTGATGATGATCCGGCGGCCGTCCATACCGGGACTGCTCGATTTGTTCTGGCCGTTCATCATTTGGTTCACCAACGGCATCTTCGCGGAGGATCGCGGGATTTGCGAACTGGAGCAGACGGCGTTCGACCAACAGGGCGCCGACTGGAACCACGAGATTTTTCCTGTCATCCGCGGCCTGCGAAAGGTTTTGGTCGAGAACAGCGTGCCGCTGGAGGGCACTACTGGCGGCACGCCATCCCCACAAACGGAAGCATGTCTGGCGTGATGGCGACTTCGGTGGACAGAATCAGCCCCTCGCCGAAATCCAGTTCCACCAAAAATGCCGACCACCCTTGTGCCGGAGCGGGCACGAATCCCACATAAACGCCGCCGCCCCGGTCGGACAACGGCGAACTGGTCCACGCCGCGCCGATGCTTTCCAAACGGAAATCGCGCGCGTTGGGATTGTGCGCCTGCCACAACCGGACCGCACTCGGCCGCGTGTAAGTCTGTACGCGGATGGAGCCATCCGGTTCGAAGCTCCACGCGTATTGCGGCAATGGGTCGCCGTCGAGCGCCTTGTCCGCCCATTGCAGCACGGTCGTGATGGCGGTCGGGTCCTGCATTTGCGAGTGGTCGGTGTTCACGGTGTAACGCAGCCACTTGGGCGCCGGCAGACTGGCGAAATAAAACCGGCTCGAATCCGGCAGGAAGAACTGGTCGCCCGCCGAGTTGAGCAGGAGTTTCGGCATCGTGTATTTCGCGAAGTAGGAGAGCGGATCGATAATTTGCATCAAATTGCGGCCTTCCGGCGTGTTGGCGCGGCAGAACAAATCGTATGCCGTGTAATCGCGCACCGCCGGCGTGTAAAATCCATAGGCCTCGAAGTGATGGCGCGTGTTTTCCGCGAAGTTCGGGATGTCGATGGACAACGGCGCCATCGCATCCACGCGCGGGTCCACGGCGGCGACGAGATAAGTGGTCCACCCGCGTTTGGAACCGCCCGCCACTAGGAAATCGCGCAGGTAGGGCAGGCGCTTCTGAAGGGTGTCCATCGCGCGGACGACGGCCTTGGTCATCGCGGCGTGTACGGGCCAGCGGAAATCGCCGGTCACAAGATATTTGTCCAGGCTGTAGGCGAGAATCTCATCCTCG
Organism: Verrucomicrobiota bacterium; assembly: GCA_040754875.1. Classification (GTDB taxonomy): domain Bacteria; phylum Verrucomicrobiota; class Verrucomicrobiia; order Limisphaerales; family JBFMBT01; genus JBFMBT01. The sequence goes on from JBFMBT010000082.1 coordinate 4,428, forward strand.
GTCCGCGCATTGTTCACTTCATCGGCGAAGAACAACGGCTGGTTGGGAATCTGGTCCACCTGCGCATAGACGATGCCGTAAAGAAAAGCGACCGCCGCGATGTCCGAATTGACTTCCTGGGGCGGGCTGCCGTTGCCGCCGCCATTCACGAGCAGCGCACACTCGTCGTCGGCAAACCACGGCTCCACGATGCCGACGTCGTGCGTCCAGAGCGGACGGTCCACTTCGCCGGGGCCGCGCCATTGTTGCGATTGCATGCGGATGGTGTGTTTGCTCCAGCCGAAGTGGCGGTCGAAATCGTGCAGCACCCAGTTGTAATTCGCGTCCGCCTCGCCGACGTAACGCACCAGCGCGTTGGCCGGCGTTTCCGTGAGCGGCCGGAACACCACCGTGGCGCGTCGGTGCCCGGTCATCGCGACGGTTTTGGTCGAACCCGTGCCGGTAATGTTTCCCTCCCAATGATCCACGACCCACCCCTCCGCGGGTGTGGCGGCGACTGTAACGTTATTTCCCCACGAGTAAGAGTGAACGCCGACATCCGGGTTGATGACGCCTTCACCGACGCGCGAAAGACTGAGCAACGCGCCCTCGGCGGAAACCGCGAACGCTGTCAGACAAACGACAAACAACTTTTTCATAGGACGTGGACGCTCCGCCGTCACGCCCGAGAAGGCAAATAGGGTTTGTCCCTACTCCTATCGCGTCGCTTCCAGGTCGCGGGACAACACCCAGCCCTGCAGGGTCATGGCGCCGATCTTTCGCCCGTCGTGCTGCACGAACTTGTCGCTCTTGACCTTGATTTTGCTGAGCTGCAATTGCATGGCGGCGCGGGTGGCGGTCGCCGGGACATCCTTGGTGTCCGTTTCCAGCACCTGAACGCGCTCGCCCTTGGGGACGAAGATGGGTTTCGCGGTCAGGTTGGTCTGTCCGAGCGACGCCAGGGCCAGCCCTTCCAGCATCGGCGTGCGCTCGAAGCTGCCATAGGCGAACAGTTGCAACGTGTCCGCCTTGGTGACGGCGAAGGCTTCGCTGGCGACGATCTTCGCGTGCTCGGCTTCCTGTTGTTTGCGGCCTGCTTCGTAGAGATGGCCGTAGCGCGCAAGCAAGGCTTCGCGAGCCTGCTGCATGCGCGCGATGGCATCCTTCATTTGCGCGCGCCACTTCGCGCCTTCGGCGTTCGGCGCCTTGTCCAGGTCGATGCGGTCCTTGATCTTCAATTGCTCCAGGTAATTGAGCTGGCCTTCGCCCTGGTCATAGCTGTTGCGCGCCTGGTTCATCCGGTGCGTCAATTGCGCCAGCGGCAGCCAGGGATCCGCCGTGTACGCGAGGCTGAAGCGCCGCAGAAAACTCGCGGCCTCCCGTTCGCGTGAGGCATCGTCCCGGGCGCGCATGATGCCGGCCAGCGCCGAGAGGCGTTCGCGGTCCTTGCCTTGAACCAACTGTTGCCCGCCCCGCTCGACGCGTTGCAGGAAATGGTAACAATCAATCGAATAAATCTTGTGGTCCGCCAGCGGTTTGCCGTCGATACCGATGGTTTTGCCGTCGGATTCGCCGCCCCACGTGCCATCCGTGCGGAAATTGGGGTCGGTCACGATGGTCGCTTTGGGCACGCCGTTGAACACGGGCGGCGGCAGGTCCAGCGGCGCGGCCGCGGCCACGGGTGGGGAAGTTGCCGCCGTGCCCGTTGCGGCGGCGGGCGCCGCGGGCCGTTGCGTCATGGCTTCGCGGTTCTTGATCTTCTCGACCTTGCCGTCGAAGAACTCGACGCGCGTGCCGCCTTCGTAGGTGAACACTTCCTCCTTGCCGACCTGGTAGGAGGATTTCGGTTTGCCCCATTCCTTGAGGACTTCGTCCTTGGTGGAGCCGACATTGATTTCTGCCGCGCCAAGCGAGAGGCAAACGGGCAGCGCGAGAGCCAGGAGTATGCGGGTGAACATGCTGGGACCTTTCTTCTTCATCGGTTGCGGATGCGAAGATCCTTTGTTGGCGGTGGACCAAAAAAACGACTTACGTCGGCCGCCAGCGCAGTTCTTCAGTCAGGATAGTAGGTCGGGGCGAAGGCCGCGGCAATGTTAAACCGGGGGCGGCCGGCTATCGCTTGCCGTTGGGACGGGGCGCCGGGGCGTTGGTGGGCAAGGGGAGCAATTCACCGGACACCGCATTGGTGGCGGGTTGGTACATGCCGGAGCCGAGGTTGGAAAGCGGGTTGCGGTTCTTGCGTTCGTGATACGCGCGCACGCCCCAGATGATGCCGGCGATGACCGCCACGCCGAGCAACGCCGGCGCCGCAATCCGCCATTTCACCTTGGTGAGCCAGTACATCACAACGTCCAGCGGCGTCTTGGGCGGCCCGCTGTAGGAAGGCGCGTCTTTGAATTTCTCCGTGCGGGACAGCTCGACGTCCAGGTCGCACAGCACCTGCGCTTCGTCGAGCTTGAACATGCGGCAGAGCGTGCGCACGAAGCCGCGGATGTACACGGGCGCGGCAAACACATTGTAATTGCCTTCCTCCAGCGCGCGCACGTGGTCGGACTTCATCTTGGTCGTCTCGGCCACCTGCTCGACGCTCAGCTTCTGGGCCTCGCGCGCCTGGCGCAATTGTTCGGCAACACTCGACATGACGGGTTGAAGCTAACGAAAGCCCCCGTGCGGGGCAACCTTTGGGAGCAAAAAAGGAATTTGAGCTTCCCCTCGCCTTGCCGTGGTGCTACCGTCCGCCATCCACAGGGCGGCAGGCTGGATGCAATCCGTACGTTCGCTGACTCATGACCGACTATAACAAACGCGCCGTTTTCTATGGCCTCAGCGGGGTCGTGATTCTCGTCCTCGCGTTGCTGGCGTTGCCTAACTTCCTCCGGGCACGCACCACGTCCGCGCCCATGTCCTGCACTGCCGTGTTGCAGATGCTCAACGGCGCCACGCAGCAATGGGCCATCGAAAATCGCGCCACCAACGGCCAGCCCGTCGTCATCAGCGAGGTGGTGAAATACCTTCCCTATAAGGACGTTGATTCGCTCCCGCTCTGCCCGTCCGGCGGTGTGATCCGCCTTACCGTCGCCGGCGAGCCGCCGCGTTGCAACATCCCGGGACATCATTTCTGACCATGCTGACCAGGCGCCAAACCCTCGCCATCGCCGCGGCCTTGACCGTCGGCATGGCGATGCTGTTTGTCTGGCAGCGTGAACCCTCGCACCAGGGCCGCTCGTTGAGCCAGTGGCTCAAGACGCTTGAGGGCCAGCGATACGCACCACCTGAAACCGCAGAGGCTTTGCGCGCCATGGGGCCCGATGCTTTTCCGTCGCTGTTGCGCGAATTGCATCAGACGACTTCCACGTTCTGGCCGCGCGTCAACACGCTGCTGCGCAACGTCGGCATGCGGTTTCGATTTTCGACAACGCCCGGGCCCGAAGTGCCGGCCATCCGCGCCTTCGTGCTCCTCGGTTCCGAGGCGCGGCCCGCCCTGCCGAAGCTGACCGAGATGCTCGATTCGCGGTACGCCTTCAATGCCGTCCGCGCCATGGCCACCCTCGGGCCCGATGCCATCCCCGCGTTGACCCAGGGCCTGACCAATGCCGACTGGCGGGTGCGTTACGTGGCGGCGGCGAACCTCGGCCTGTTGGAATCCGCGGCGCGGCCGGCGTTGCCGGGCTTGCGTCCGCTGTTGAAAGATCCCTCTTCCGAGGTGCGCTACATCGCGGTGCGCACCCTGGGCGACCTGGGCGGAGGCGATTCATCCATCGTGGCGCCACTCATCGCCTGCCTGGGGGATGGCGACGCGCGCGTCCGCCAGGAGGCGGTGCGAACACTCGGGCGCTGGCGTGGCCTGACCGCTGACACCATTCCCGCCCTCGCCAAATTGTTGCCGGACCAGGTTGTGGGACCGTCCGTGGCCGCGGCGCTGGGCAACCTGGGCGCGCCGGCGGTGCCCGTCTTGATGCAGGCGCTCACCAATGCGCCGCCCGCCACGGCCCAGGCGATCATCGGTGCGCTGGGCCGCATCGGGCCGGACGCCGCGGAGGCTGCGCCGTTGTTGCTGGATCGTTTGAAGAATGTCCAGTCAAGCCAGGCCGCGCCGGTCTATCTTGCGCTTGCATCGATGGGGGTGAACTCCGAGGACTTCGCCCAGCAACTGGCGCGTGACCTGGGCAGTTCCAATTACGCGTTGCGCGCGATGGCGTCGCGCAGCCTCCAGCAACTGGGCACGCGCGCGGCCGCGGCGGCGCCGGCCGTTGCGCTCAAACTCTGGCATCCGGACACGCGCGTGCAAACCGAAGCCCGGCGCATCTTGCGCATCATTGATCCGGGCGGCGAAGCGCTGCTGGCGGCGCTGCCCGCCAAATTGACCAACGGGACGGCCGTCGAACGCTCACGGGGGGCGCTGGCGCTGACGGACTTTCAGGTGGATGCCGCCAAGGCGGTGCCGCCGTTGTTCGACCTGCTGATGGAGCGGCACGACGCCAGCACGCCCGGGGCCGTGGCGCGCGCGATCCTGGCGATTGATCCGTCCGGCCGCGCGATGGCAGCGGAACTGGAGCGGCGTTTTGCAGATGCTTCCCCACGACAGCGAGCGCAACTGGTGGGAATTTCGGGCTATCTGCCCGCGGCCGCCAGCGAAAGTTTTCTGCTCAGGGCCATCAAGGATCCCGCGCCGGAGGCGCGCAGTTCGGCCGCCTCTTATCTGGGCAGCCGCAAGAAGGGCCTGCCGCAATTGATCGAGGCTCTGGACGATAGTTCGGCCACCGTGCGATCGCTGGCCATCCAGGCGCTTGCCCGGTTTGGGGCCGATGCCAAGGAAGCCGTGCCCAGGCTGGCGTCCATCGCGAAGTCGGGCGGCGTGCATGGCGCGCTGGCGGCACGCGCTTTGGGCGAGATTGGCCCGGACGCGGCGGCCAAAGCAGCGTTGCTGGAATTGCGTGACGGATCGGATTTGCGCCTGCGCATGGCGGCGGCCGGGGCCTTGGCCAAAGTCGATTCCCCGGAACTCGCGCCCAGTCTGGCGCGCCTCCGGGAGGGCCTGCGTGGCAGTGAACGTGACACGCAGCTTGAAGCCGTGATGGCCATCAACACCCTCGGCCTCCCGGCCAGGGAAGCATCGTCCGACGTGCTGGCATTGCTGAAATCCTCCGATGCGCTTGTGCGCCGCTGGGCGGCCTTGACCCTGGGCACGCTCATGGCAAAGGAAGCGATTCCCGCCCTCGAAGAGGTCGCGCAAAATGATTCCAGCGCCGAGGTGCGCCGCGTGGCGCGATTGGCGGTGAAGAAGATTGCGGGGGCGAAGTGAATCTTCAACCCAAAGATGGACTCGGATACCGGTGCGCCTCGGTCCGACGAGTCAGCGCTCTTTCTGGACGAGTGCCTTGTTCATTTCGAAACCTCATTCCGAATCCCGCCGGCTGCGAAGCTGGAATACGACGTAAAGCACTGCCAGCAACAATGCCAATGGCAGCAGGCTCAAGAAGGCATTCACGAATGGGCTGGAATCGACGACCTCGAATTTGCCCGAGATGAGCATATTCTCCTCCAAGGCGCTGGACAACCGGGTGGTAATCTTGAATGGCACCGGTGGCGAGGTTGAGGGCGTGCTGGATGGACGGTAAGTGCCTGTGATTTCACGCAGTTCGCCCGAATAGCGGATGCGGCCTTCCACGATGAGGTTGCTTTCCACCAGGCTTACCAGCGTCGGATGTTTGATGACCTCCGCGCTTGAGCCGGTTTTCTTGCTGAAGAAAACCACCAGCGGCACAAGAAAGAAAACAACGACCCAGACCAGATAAGAACGCGCGCGGGCATCCAGGTCTGCGGCGGGAGTGTCGTTGCCGGACATGATATTACCTCATCGGATATGAAACACCGAGGTAGCCGTTTTCTTTCCGTGCCGCTCGGTCTTGCGCCAGGAGCTGTTGTCGTTCATCTGCACCCAGCGGCGTTCCTCTTTGCGGTAATGCCAGTCCTTGTCGCTCTGGTAATAGATTTGCACGCCCGGGCCTTCGAGGATGTTGCGGATTTCGTTGTCGTGATAATTCTGCTCGTCGTAGTCGGTGAGCGCCTGCTGGCCCATTTCGGAATACAGTTCGTTCAATTCGAGCAACAGGTCGTTCACGCCGGGGTCCAGCGGCTTCACCTTGAGCCCGATGCGCAATGCCTCTTTCAACGTGATGGGATACCCATGTGATGGATACGAAGAGTTCAGCGTCTTGCTGATGGCGCGCGCCTTCTTCGGGTCCTTCATGTGAAACGAGAGGATCTCCTCGCACAACATCGTGGAGAGCGACGTGGCCCGGTCCACCGCGCCGATGACCAGCGGATGAATGTGCGGATAGAGCGCGGCGAACGGGTTGCTGCCGGCGCCGCGGTTTTCCTTGTGCCAGGCCTTGACGGCGCGCAGCAACTCGTCCTGGCTCACGCTCACGCGGTCGTTGTCGCGGTCCACGGGCGAGAGGCTGTGCGTGAGCGAGGTGTCCACGGCGGTCAGATACGCCAGCGGACCCATCTGGATTTCATCGGCGCCCAGCGCAATCATCGTCGCCGCCGAGGCGCACTCGAGCGGCAGGACCATTTCGAGGCGGCCGGTGAACTGGCGCAGCAAATTCACGATGCGCAGCGCCGCGGTACTCACGCCGCCGTCGGACTTGATGAACATGGCGACCTTGCGGCTGGGGCCGATGGCGCCGAGTAATTCGTAGAGCGCGACGACGTCGTTGTGGCAGACCGAGCCGTTGTGGGAATTCCAGTAGGCCAGGAACGTGCCCCCCAACCGCCGCTCCATCGCCGTGATGATCTTCTGGGTCTTGTCGAACAGAACGGGCGGCTTCTTGACGGCGATCTTCCGGGACAGCGATTGGGGGTTCATGGTCAAAACACCTTAAGGAAGAGTCGCGCCGGGCTCAATCCGGAAGGTGGGTGGATAAGTGCCGATATCGGGCGGAAGCGGGCGGAATCGGCAGGTTGTCACGTAATCCCACGTAGCGAAGAAATCGTCGAATCGTGATGCGTTGAATCGTTGAAATGGAGAGGACGGGGACGAGGAAAGGAGGTCAACCGGATTGGCCTTGTTCTTCCGGCGTGCCGGCGTCGAGGTCGATGAGGATGTCGCGCGGTTCCGCGCCTTTGCTGGGGCCGACGATGCCGCGGTTTTCGAGTTCATCCATGATGCGGGCGGCGCGCGTGTAGCCCAGGCGCAGGCGGCGCTGGAGCAAGGACACGCTGGCCTTCTGTTCGCTGCGGATGACCTCGATGCATTGCTCGATGAGTCCTTCGTCCTCGTCGCTGCCACCGCCGCCTTCGCCGTCGAAGCTGCTGACGGGCTTCTGCAATTGCTGGTGAATTTCCATCTCGTAGCTGGGCTTGCCCTGCTGCGCGATGTGGTCCACGACGCTCTGGATTTCCTGGTCGGTGATGAGCACGCCCTGGGCGCGGTTGAGCTTCGCCGAGCCGGGCGGCAGGTAAAGCATGTCGCCTTTGCCGAGCAATTTGTCCGCGCCCATGGCGTCAAGAATGGTGCGTGAATCCACGCGCGAGGCGACCTGGAAGGCGATGCGCGCCGGGATGTTCGCCTTGATGACGCCGGTGATGACATCGACCGACGGCCGTTGCGTGGCGACGATGCAATGAATCCCGGCGGCGCGCGCCATTTGCGTGATGCGCGCGATGGCCATTTCGACGTCCGCCGGCGCCACGAGCATCAGGTCCGCCAACTCGTCGATGATGACGACGACGTAGCTGAGCTTCTCGGGAATGACGATGTCTTCGTCGCGCGGGACGACGATTTCCTCATCGAGTTCGACGGCGAATCCGTCGGCGTTGGCCTCGACTTTTTCCTTCTTGGCGGTCAACGGCAGTTCCAGTTCGCGTTGCGGGAGCGGCTTGTCCTTGGGCCGTTCGTTGAAGGCCTTGATGTTGCGCACGCCGACTCGCGCGAAAATCTGGTAGCGCTTTTCCATTTCGCTCACCACCCAGCGCAACGCGAGAATCACCTTCTTGGGGTCGGTGACCACGGGCACGACGAGATGCGGCAGCGCGTTGTATTGCTGAAGTTCGACGACCTTGGGGTCGATCATCACGAAGCGCAACTGGTCGGGCGAAAAGCGGTAGAGCAACGAGGCGATGATGGAATTGATGCAGACGGATTTGCCGGAGCCGGTGCTGCCGGCGATGAGCAGGTGCGGCATTTCCGCGAGGTCGGCGATGATGGGATGGCCGTACACGTCCTTGCCCAGCGCCAGCGGAATGCGCGCCTTGGTCTGGTGCCATTCGGGCGATTCGAGCAGGTCGCGCATGATGACCTTGGTCTTCACGGCGTTCGGGACTTCGACGCCCACCGAGCTTTTGCCGGGCACGGGCGCAAGGATGTGGATGCGCTCGGCCTTGAGCGCGGCGGCCATGTTGTTGCTGAGGGCGGTGATTTTCTCGAGCTTCACCCCGGGCGCGGGATGCAACTCGTAGCGCGTGATCGTCGGGCCCTTGGTGATGTCGCCCAGCGCGACCTCGATGCCGAACTGCGCCAGCGTGCCTTGCATGAGCTTGGCGTTGGCCATGAGCTCTTCCTTCGATTCGGTGGGCTTGACGTTCGGGTCGGCGTGTTGAAGGAAATCCATCGGCGGCAACTGGTAATTGCCGATCTTGGGCGTGGAGGCGACGGCGATGGGCTTGGGTTTCTTGGGCGCGGGCCTGGGCTTGGGCGCCGGCGGAGGAGGAGGCGCGGCTTCAACGGGCGGCGCGGCCGTGGAATCGGTGATGACCGGCGCGGATACTTCGGCAGCGACGGGCGCGGGTTCTTCCTTCGATTCGGCTTTCGCCTTCTCGATTTTTTCGTCCTCCTTCGGTTTGGCTTCGGAAGCGCGTCCTAAAATCTGTTCGGTCGTCGCGGCGGCAATCTCGTTTGCGCTGATGACTTCGCCTTCGCCGAGGTCGTCGGCCGGTTCCGGTTCGGGCGCGGGGGCGGGCTTGGACTTGGAACGTTTGTCGGCCTTCGACTGCGGGATGCTGAGGTCGCGCACGGTCGGCTCGGGCACGGGCTGGAGGTCGGCGCCAAGGGCGGTCTTGCGTTCGTCGGGCGTGCGTTTGTCCTCCTCCTTGCGCAACTCGTCCTTGAGTTGCGCGGCCTTCTTCTCCAGTTCCTTCGCGCGACGCTCCAGGGCCTGTTCCTGTTCGGCCGCTTTCTTGGGCTTGTTCTTGTAATCGTGCCACCAGGCGCGGATGAACTCGCCCAGCGGGAAATTCGTCAGGTACAGAAAGCTGATGAGATAAATGGTGAAGAAAACGACGGTCGCCCCGGCGGTGCCCAACGCGCGGAAGAGATATTTGTTCATCATCAACCCGATGTAACCGCCGGCGCCGGGGGCATTCAGGTTGCGCGTGAGCGATTGCATGTGGGCGCCGTAGAGGTCAAGCATGCCGATGAACGCGAGCACCAGCGCCACGGCCCAGAACCAGCGCTTGCGCAAATACGCCAGCACCGGCAGGAAGCAGCCCAGGCCGAACCCGATCAACAGCGGCGACGCCAGATACGCGCCCGCGCCAAAGACAAAAAACAAGGCGAGCGCCACATTCGCGCCGATGGGGCCGACCCAGTTGCGGGGGTGGGCGTTGGGATTGCTCGTGGTGGCGGAGAGGTCGCGCGGATCGTACGAGAGTTGAGCGAGCAGCACGAGGACTGCGGCGCTCAGCAACACGATTCCCAGGACATCATTGAAACCGTGCGACTCTTTCGATTCCGACGCTTCTTTGCGAGCCATGCGCCAAGATAACGCCGTTATGGTAAAACTTTAAAGAGCAAAGTGCGCCGCGCGAAACGAGGATTTGAAGCCACGCCCTATTGCGGATCCAATCATACTGTAGCCGCATATGTTTGGCCGCCAGGAGCGGGGCGTTCACGCCGCTTCAACGCCGCCAGGACAAACCACGCTGAAGCGGGCTGAAGCCCGCGCGCCCTTCCTGTTTTGAAGACACGCCTAATCCACCTTCTCGCCCGGCTTCAGTTCGCGAATCTGGACGTTCTTCCAGCGCACTTGATACGGGCCCGCGCCCGCCTTGATGCCGTGCACCTGGAGGCCGATGAAGCCGCTCTGGTCGGTGGAGTCCTTGAAGTCCGCGCAGGGCACGCCGTTGACCCACGAGCGGATGCGGTCGCCCTGGGCCACAATGCGGTAATGGTTCCACTCGCCGTCCTTGAAGGCTTTGGCGGCCTCGGGCTTGTTCGTGAAATCGTCCCACCACTTGGTGTGGCGGCCTTCGTCCCAGAAGTTGCCGGATGTGCCTTTGTCCCGCGTGGTGATTTCGCACTGGTAACCATAGACCTCGCCGGCCTTGCGGATGCGCTTGGGATTGGACGGCTGCGGCGTGTCCTTCTCATAGACGTGGCTGCGGATCTGGATGCCGGAGTTCAACGGCTTGTCGCAGAGCACATCCAGTTCGAGTTCAAAATCGCTGAACGGCCCTTTGCACAGAAACGTGTTCGCGCTGCCTTCCACGGTCGTGCCGATGATCAGGCCGTCCTTGACTTCGTACTTCGCCGTGCCGCCCTTGACGGACCAGCCGTCGAGCGACTTGCCGTCGAACAGCGAGACGAACTTGCCTTTCTTTTCGGCGGCCTGGGTGAAGAGGAGCGCGCCGCATACAAGCGCGCCGGTGAGCAGGGATGTTCTTCGCATGGTCTGGTGCTAACAGAGACGCGGAAGAATGGCAAGCGGCCCTATCTTCCTTGCTCGCGCCCCAAGCCCCAGCGCGTGATGCGCGAGGACAACGTGGTGGGTTTCATGCCGAGCTTGGCCGCCGCGCCGTCGGGGCCGTAGATTTTCCAATTCGTGGCGCGCAGGGCTTCGAGCAGCAACTGGCGCTCCTTCTGTTTCAGCTCGGGCAGGGAAATCAATTCTCCCACGTCGCCGCCGGTATCTTCGCGCGCAACAGCGATGGTAGTGGACGAGCGCGTGCCCAAGTCGAATTGCAACCGGCCGGTGCGCGCAAGAATGACGGCGCGCTCGACGACGTTCTGCAATTCGCGCACGTTGCCGGGCCAGTCGTAAGATTCGAGTTCGCGCGCCTGCGTTTTGGTCATGCGCGGGCACGGCACGCCGAGGCGTTTGGAAGATTGCTTCAGGAAATGTTCCGTCAACGGGCCGATGTCCTCGCGCCGCTCGCGCAGGGGCGGCAGTTCCATGGGAAACACGCTGAGGCGGTAATACAGATCGAGCCGGAAGCGGCCGGCCTTCGCCTCGGCCAGCAGGTCGCGATTGGTGGCGGCGATGATGCGCACGTTGACGGAGCGCGTGCGGTCTTCGCCGAGTTTCTCGAACTGGCCCTCCTGCAACACGCGCAGCAGCTTGCCCTGCAAATCCAGCGGAATTTCGCCAACTTCATCCAGGAACAGCGTGCCGCCATCGGCCAGTTCGAAACGGCCGACGCGGTCCTTGATGGCGCCGGTGAACGCGCCGCGCACGTGGCCGAAAAATTCGCTCTCGAACAAATCCTTGGGCACCGCGGCGCAATTGACGCGTACCAGCGGCTTGTCCTTGCGCGCGCTGGTGTCGTGGATGGCGCGCGCCACCAGTTCCTTGCCGGTGCCGGATTCGCCGAGGATCAACACGTTGGCGGGCGTGGGCGCGACCATCGCGACCTGCTCCAACACCTTCTTGAGCGCGGGACTGTTCCCGACGAGACAGGTGAAGTTCAGTTCATTGCGGATTTCGTCCAGCAGATATTCGTTTTCCTGCTCGAGGCTTTTGAACATCTGGATGCAACTGATGGCGCCGACGGTGCCGATGATTTCCCCGCCACTGTTGCGGTAGGGCGTGGCCTTCACGCGCACCCAATGTTTGTGGCCGTCCTTGCGGAAGATCTGGTGCTCGTAATTCTCCTGCTTGCCGGAGAGGCGTTGCTTGAGGCGCGACTCCATGACCGGCCATTCCTCCGGCGGCAACAGCAGCTTGTAACTGATCGCGCCGATGAGTTCCTCCTTTTGGTAACCGGTGATCTCTTCGAGGACGGAATTGGCGTAGATGATGCGGCTCTCGTGGTTGGTGATGAGGATGCCTTCGGAAAGACTTTCGAGGACGGTGCGATACAGTTCCTCGCGCTGGCCGAGGACCCGTTCCAGGCTTTGCTGGCTTTTGAGCAGGTTCTCGAGTTCCACCACGCGCTGGCGGAGGTCATCGAGTTCGTGCTCGTGATCGGCGGCTGTGCTCATGCGGTTCCCCGGAGGAAACGCGCTCCGGTCATCGGAAACAACGTAATGGTAAATGACCGGCGCGCAAGCATCCGCCGTCGTCGCCCTTGCCCGCGGGTGCGATTGAAAGTCGCGCGGAGGTTCGGAGTCCCGCCTTCAGGCGGATGTGCGTCGCCCGTCAACAACCAAAGGAAATCTCCACGCGCTTGAAATGGCAACGCCGTGGCCGGCTGAAGCCGGGACTCCGAACCACTCACTTCACTCCCGCAGCGTCATCAGCAGGTCCTTGCTTTCGACCGTATCTCCCACGGCGACGTGGATTTCATCCACCTGGCCGTCACGCGGAGCGTAAAGCGTGGTCTGCATCTTCATCGCTTCCATGGTCAGCACCTTGTCGCCCTTCTCCACCTTGGCGCCGACGCCCACGGCGAGCGCCGTCACCAGACCCGGTATCGGCGCGCCGATCTGGAAGTCGTTGGCTGGGTCCGCCTTGGGACGGCTCTTCACCTTGGCGGCCACGGAGCGGTCGGGGATCGAGGTTTCGCGCGAGAGGCCGTTCAACTCGAACAGCACGATGCGGCGGCCGTCCTTGTCCACGGGACCGATGTTCAGCAGTTTGATGAACAGCGTCTTGCCTTCCTGGATGTCCACGGAAATTTCTTCGCCGATTTTCAGTCCGTAGAAGAACGCGGGCGTGGGCAGGACCGAGACGTCGCTATATTCGCGCACGGCCTTGGCGAACTCGACGAAGACGTCGGGATACATCAGATAGCTGTAAAGATCGTCGTCGTTGACGTCGCGTTTGACCTTGGCGGCGAGTTCGGTCTTGGCCTTGTTGAAATTCAGCGGCGGCAGGGATTCGCCGGGGCGCCCGCCATGTGGTTTGCGCTTGCCGAGCACGACGTGCTGCAACTGCTTCGGCCAGCCGCCCATGGGCTGGCCCAAACCGCCGGACAGCATGTCGATGACGGACTCGGGGAAAGGCGTGCTGCCCGGTTCGAGATTGACGACGTCCGCCGGCTTGATGCCGCGCGTGATGAGGAACATCGTCATGTCGCCCACGACCTTGCTGCTGGGCGTGACCTTGACGATGTCGCCGAACAACTGGTTGACCTCGGCGTAAGTGCGGGCGATTTCCGGCCAGCGATTGCCCAGGCCCATGCTGGCGGCCTGTTCCTTGAGGTTGGTGTACTGGCCGCCGGGCATCTCGTGCAGGTAAACCTCGGCGCTGCCGGTCTTGGGCGCGGTGTCGAACGGCGCGTACGCCGGGCGCACCTGCTCCCAGTAATCGGAAAACTCGTTGAGCGCTTCGAGGTCGAGGCCGGTGTCGCGCGGCGTGTGTTGCAGCGCCGCGACGATGGAATTGAGATTCGGCTGGCTGGTGGAACCGGACATCGAGGCGATGGCCAGGTCCACCACATCGACCTTCGCATCGCTGGCGCGCAGGATGGAGGCGGAATTGACGCCGCTGGAATCGTGCGTGTGGAAATGGATGGGCAGGCCGATTTCGTCCTTGAGCGCCTTGACGAGTTCGTAGGCGGCGTACGGCCGGCACAAGCCCGCCATGTCCTTGATGGCGAGCATGTGCGCGCCCATCTTTTCGAGTTCCTTCGCGAGCTTGATATAATACTTGAGCGAGTACTTGGAGCGCTTGGGATCAAGGATGTCGCCGGTGTAACAAATCGCCGCTTCGCAAATCGCGTGCGTGTCCTGCACGGCTTCCATCGCCACGCGCAGGTTCGGCAGGTCGTTCAACGAATCGAAGATGCGGAAGATGTCGATGCCCTGCGCGGCGGCGTGTTTGACGAAACCCGCCACGACGTTGTCCGGGTAATACGAATAGCCCACGGCATTGGAGCCGCGGAACAGCATCTGGAAGCAGATGTTCGGGATGCGTTCGCGCAACTTGCGCAGGCGCGCCCACGGGTCTTCCTTCAGGAAGCGCATCGCCGTGTCGAACGTCGCGCCGCCCCACATCTCGAGGCTGAACAATTGCGGCGTGCGGTGCGCAACGGCGCCGGCCACGCCGAGCATGTCGAAGGAACGCACGCGCGTGGCGAACAGCGATTGATGCGCGTCGCGAAACGTGGTGTCGGTGATGAGCAGGCGCTTCTGCTTCAACACCCATTCGGAAAATTTCTTCGGGCCGAGCTTGAGCAGCAACTGGCGCGTGCCGTCCGGCGGGGTCTGGCGGTGGTCATACGCGGGACGCGGCACCGGCGGCAGCGGTTGCTTGAGGGAATGGCCCTTGGCCTGCGGGTTGCCGTTGACCACGACGTCGCCGAGGAAGGACAGCAGCTTGGTGGCGCGGTCCCGGCGCAATTTATAAGAAAGCAACTCCGGCGTCGAATCGATCAACGTCGTCGTCGCCCGGCCGGAACGGAACGTTTCGTTGGCGATGACGTTTTCGAGGAACTGGATGTTCGTCTTGACGCCGCGGATGCGGAATTCGCGCAGCGCGCGGTCCATGCGCTGAAGGGCGACGCCGAATTCGCGCCCGGAAGCCGTGACCTTGACCAGCAGCGAATCATAGAACGGCGTGATGACGCTGCCGGCGTCGCCCATGCCGCCATCGAGCCGGATGCCGAACCCGGCGGCCGAGCGATAGGTGAGAATCTTGCCGTAATCGGGCGTGAATTTGTTCTCCGGGTCCTCGGTGGTGATGCGGCATTGCACGGCGAAACCCATGCGCGGCACGTCATCCTGTTGGGGCAGGTTCAACTCGGGACTGAACAACGAATATCCCTGCGCCACGAGAATCTGCGCGCGCACGAGGTCGATGCCGGTGATGACCTCGGTCACCGTGTGCTCGACCTGGATGCGCGGGTTCATCTCGATGAAGAACCATTCGTTGGTGTCCTGGTCCAACAGGAACTCCACCGTGCCCGCGTTGTCGTAGCCCACCTGTTCGGAGATGCTGACGGCGGCGGCGCACAAGGCTTCGCGCACCTGCGGATCGAGGCCGACGGATGGCGCGATTTCGACGACCTTCTGATGGCGGCGTTGCACCGAGCAATCGCGTTCATGCAAATGCAGCACGTTGCCGTGGCCGTCGCCGAGAATCTGCACCTCGATGTGCTTGGCGTGGGGAATATATTTTTCAAGGAACACGGCGGGATTGCCGAAGGCGCGCCCGGCTTCGTTGCGCGCCTCGTCCAGCAGATTCGCCAGGTCGCCCGCCTTGTGGACGACGCGCATGCCGCGTCCACCACCGCCAAACGCGGCTTTGATGATGAGCGGGAAGCCGATTTCCTTCGCGATCTTGAGCGCCTCGGCGCGTTCCTCGACCGGTTCATCAGTCCCCGGCAGCGTCGGCACGCCGACCTTTTGAGCCACGGCGCGCGCGGCGACCTTGTCGCCCATCAACTGCAACAATTCCGGGCGCGGGCCGATGAAGGTGATGCCCGCCGCCGCGCAGGCTGCGGCGAATTCCGCGTTCTCGGAAAGAAAGCCGTAGCCGGGATGAATCGCGTCGATGTTCTTTTCCTTCGCCAGCGCGACGATGCCGGGAATGTCCAGATACGCGCCCACCGGCCCCTTGCCTTCGCCGACGAGATAGGCTTCATCCGCCTTGAAGCGGTGGACGGACAGGCGGTCTTCCAGCGCGTAGATGGCGACCGTGCGCATGCCCAACTCCGTGGCGGCGCGAAACACGCGGATGGCGATCTCGTTGCGGTTCGCCACCAGCAGTTTCTTGAACATCTTCGGCTCGAGAGCCGGTTTCGCTTTGCCGCGCATGGAACTCATATCGGGGGAGGAGTTATAATAGACGTCTTCCTTGCTGGCAAAGGAAACCCTGTTGGCGGTGCAGAAGTATTCAGTATTCAGTAACCAGTGTTCAGTGGAACAGTTTCCCCCTCTCCCCAAGGGAGAGGGCCGGGGTGAGGGGGAAGGAAGCACGATCCCACCGGTGATTCCACAGGGTTCGCGCTCGCCGGCAACCTGCTACCGGTTCGGCTGCGGGGTGTAGCGCAGATAAGGCTTCACCTTGCGCGCGCCTTTCGGGAACAACGCCGGGATTTCCTCATCCTTCACGGCGGTCACGATGATGCAATCCTGGCCGTTCTCCCAGTTCGCCGGGGTGGCCACCTTGAACTTGGCGGTCAGTTGGAGCGAATCGATGACACGGAGCAATTCCAGGAAGTTGCGGCCGGTCGAGGCCGGGTAGGTCAGCGTGAGCTTGATCTTCTTGTCCGGGCCGATGACGAACACCGAGCGCACGGTGAAGGTGTCGTCGGCATTCGGGTGGATCATGTCGTAAAGATTGGCCACCTTGCGGTCGGGGTCGGCGATGATGGGATAATTGACGGTGGTGTTCTGCGTCTCGTTGATGTCGCCAATCCAGCCTTTGTGGGAATCGACGGGGTCAACGCTGATGGCGATGACCTTGACGTTGCGCTGGTCGAACTCGGACTTGATTTTCGCCATGGTGCCCAGTTCGGTGGTGCAGACCGGCGTGTAATCCTTGGGGTGCGAGAACAGGATGCCCCAGCCGGTGCCGAGCCAGTCGTGGAAATTGATGGTGCCTTCGGTGGTTACCGCCGTGAAATTCGGTGCTTCATCGCCTAAACGCAGTGCCATAACTCAAAACGCTCTGATTGTTTTTCTGGTCATTCCCGGGCCTGAAAAGCCACAGGAGCCCCGGACTTTACAGCCACATGGCGCGCAAGGCAATAGCGGGGAAGCGCGCCCATTTCGCCAACTACGCCCATTGCACCGCGCACGCCACAGGATTCAGGATGGGCTTTTCGCGGTTGGCAATTGTTCAACCGCGCCTCCTGCCAATTTGGTCGTTCGCCTTTTCCGGCAGGCATTGGTAGGATTCCACCAATGGGCAGCAAGCAATCGGGTAATGCGCGCGGGCGCGCCGAAGACGTCGTGGCATCCCTGGCAGGTTTGTTCGTCGTGCTGGCGGTCGTGAAACTGGGCAATCCGGTGGTGCTCGAACATCGGGTCGAGCCGCCCCGGGATGTATTCGCGCTGCTCATCCAACCGTGGCCGTTGACCTGGGGGTTCTGGTTGCTGGGCGCGCTGACTCTGGTGGCCGTCAGTTGGCGGATGGGGCTGAGGGGAAATCCGAAACTCGAAACGCGAAACCCGAAACAGGGCGCGGCGGCGCCGCCGGTGAGCAAGGTGGCGTGGGTGGCGCGAGTGATTCCCTGGCTGCCATTGGCCTGGCTGGCATGGCAGGGGTTGTCTGCCACGCAGACGGTGGATCCCGGGTTGACGCGCGTGACGCTGCCACACTTTGTCGCGTGCACCGTGTGTTTTTACCTTGGCTGGTGGGCGCTGAGCCGGTTGCAGTCGCCGCGCGGCTGGTGGGTGGGAATCGTGGGGGCGTTGTTCATCGTGCTGGCCATTGGCTGGCATCAGAAATTCATCCAGTTGGAAGCCACCAAACGGTTTCTGCTGGAGAACGAAGAAACGGCGTGGTCGAAGATTGAGCCGGCGGATCGCGAGGAACTGGTCCGCAGCGGGGTGCTGATCATGGGGGACGACGGCCGTTACCATGTCCATCCTCATGTCATCGCCAAACTGGAAAAGGGGCGCATTTCCTCGACGCTCGTCTATCCCAATGCGCTGGCGGGGGCGCTCCTGTTGTTGGTTCCTGTCGGGCTGGCGGTGGCATGGCTGTTGAGCGAGGGGGCATCCCCCGGGTTGCGGTGGGGGTTGGTCGGGTTGGTGGGCGCGGCGGCGGCCGCCTGCCTCTACTGGTCGGGATCCAAATCCGGCTGGCTGATTGCCCTGGGGTTGGCGGGGGTTTTTGCGCTGCGCGGCGGGTTGCCGTTTGGCCGGGCCGGACGCTACGCCATGCTCGGTGTACTCTTGTTGGGGCTGGCCGCGTTCGGCTGGAAGTATGCCGACTACTTTCGCAAGGGGGCGTCGAGCCTGGGAGCGCGGGCGGATTACTGGCGGACGGCGTTGCGCACCGC
>JBFMBT010000083.1:0-22371 GCA_040754875.1 Verrucomicrobiota bacterium
CCGGCCCTCTCCCTTGGGGAGAGGGAGATGCTGTTGCCGCGCTTGGGCAGGGCCGTGCGTTTGGGTTTGCGGGGGAACCCACCCCTGACCCCTCCCGGGAGGGGAACGATCGCGGGTGGGAAACGTCGCGGAAGTTCTCGGTCCCGACGCGCAGGCGAAGGCAGGTTGCCATGCACTGCGCGGATCTTCTTGATGATGGTTGCCGCGCTGGCCTTCACGTTCGGCGCATGCGGCCAGGGATTGGAGCGGCTGAAGTACAACAACCCCGGGCTGGTGGTGGATCTGGGCGTCGGTTTGTGGGCGTGGCCGTTGCCGATGGATTTCGATGGCGATGGGGACCTGGACCTGGTGGTGAATTGTCCGGACAAGCCGTACAACGGCGTTTATTTCTTCGAGAATGCCACGGGCGACACGGCGAAGAACCAGATGCCCGTGTTCAAGCCGGCGCGGCGCATCAGCAAGGGCCTGCAATACGCGCAGGTCAGTTTCGTCAACGGCCGGCCGCGCGTGCTCACGCCGGGCAACGCCTATCCCGATTTTCTCAAGAGCGGCCTGGACAAACCGATGAAGCTGCCGCTGCCCGCGAACGTGCATCCCAACAAGGTGCGCGGGAACATGTGGCGCTACGTCGATTACGACGGCGACGGCAAGCAGGACATCGTGGTGGGCGCGGATGACTGGACCGATTACGGCTGGGACAATGCTTACACGGCGTCCGGCGTGTGGACCAACGGGCCGTTGCGCGGGTTCGTGTATGTGACGCGCAACACGGGCACGGACGCCAAGCCGGCTTATGACAAGCCGGTGAAGCTTAATGCGGGTGACAAACCCATCGAAGTCTTCGGCTGGCCGTCGCCGAACTTCGTGGACTTCGATGGCGACGGCGACCTGGATTTGCTCTGCGGCGAGTTTCTCGACGGTTTCACTTATTTCCAGAACATCGGCACGCGCACGGCGCCAAAATACGCCGCGGGCCAGCGCCTGATGCATCGGGGCAAACCGCTGACGATGGACCTGGAGATGATCACGCCAACGGCGATTGATTGGGATAAGGACGGTGACTTCGATTTGATCGTGGGCGACGAGGACGGGCGCGTGGCGTTTATCGAGAACACAGGCAGGCTGGACAAGGGCGTGCCGCAGTTTCTGCCGCCGCGTTATTTTCAACAGGAAGCCGACGACGTGAAGTTCGGCGCGCTGGCCACGCCCGTGGGGTTTGATTGGGACGGCGACGGTGACACGGACATCATCAGCGGCAACACGGCGGGGTACATCGCCTTCTTCGAAAACCTGAGCGGGCCGCGCGTGGAAAAACCGAAATGGGCCGCGCCAAAATATCTTGAGGCGGACGGCAAGGTGATTCGTCCGATGGCCGGGCCAAACGGTTCGATTCAAGGTCCGTGCGAAGCGAAATGGGGTTACACCACGCAGACGGTGGCGGATTGGGATGGCGATGGGCTGCCGGACATCGTGGCGAGTTCCATCCTGGGCAAGGTGCATTGGTATCGCAACACCGGCACGCGCACGAAACCGAAGCTGGCGGCGGCGCAGCCCATCGAAGTGGAATGGGACGGTCCGCAACCGGCGCTCGCCTACGGCTGGCTGCGGCCCGAAGGCAAGGCGTTGCTCACGCAATGGCGCACCACGCCGGTGGCGGTGGACTGGAACCGCGACGGGCTGATGGACCTGGTGATGCTGGATCAGCAGGGTTATCTCGCGTTCTTCGAGCGCGCGAAACGGGGTGGCAAACTGGTGTTGCTCGAGCCCAAACGCATTTTTCACGGGGAGAATTTTTCGTCCACGGACAGCCGGCACAAGGTCACGAATCCCGCGCCGGGGCCGATCCGGTTGAATGACGGCATCGCGGGCAAAAGCGGGCGGCGCAAGCTGTGCATTGTGGATTGGGATGGCGATGGACGGCTCGACATTCTGGCGAATGCCGCCAATGCGAGCTTTGTGCGCCAGACCGATGCGCGTGACGGCAAATTCTTCTTCCGCGACATGGGTTTGCTGGTGAACGAAAACATCGAAGGGCATGACGTGAGTCCGACCGTGGTGGACTTCAACGGCGATGGGGTGCCGGATTTTCTCGGTGGAGCGGAAGACGGGCGTTTTTATTATCTGAAGAATCCGCGCAGCAAATGAAACGAAGCTTCAAATTCCAAACTTCAACCTTCAGGGAAACTCCAATGATCAAAACTCAAAGACGGAATATGGGCACGGGCATTGCAATGCGGTCTGAAGTTTGGCGCTTGAGGCTTCTCTGGAGTTTGATGTTTGGCGTTTGTAGTTTCTCCACGATCATGCTTTCCGCCGCCGAACAGTCGAGGCAACCCGGTTTGCTCAAGAGCGAGTTCATCTACGAAACCGCGCCGTTTCCGCAGTGCCATGCTTCGACCATCGAGGAAACCAAGGGCGGCCTGGTGACCGCCTGGTTTGGCGGGCAACGTGAGAAGGCGCCGGACGTGGGCATCTGGGTGTCGCGCCAGGAAAAGGGCAAGTGGACGACGCCGGTGGAAGTCGCCAACGGCGTGCAATATCAAACGGCGGACGGCAAGGTGCATCGCCATCCGTGCTGGAATCCCGTTTTGTTCCAGCCTGACCACGGGCCGTTGATGCTCTTCTACAAGGCGGGGCCCAGTCCGAGCACGTGGTGGGGCATGCTGATGCTTTCGGCGGACAACGGCAAAACGTGGTTTGAACCGCGCCGCCTGCCGGAGGGCATTCTCGGCCCCATCAAAAACAAGCCGGTGCAATTGCCCAACGGCGACATTCTTTGTCCGACCAGCACCGAGACCGACACCAGCCCAAGCATCTGGCGCGTGCATTTCGAGCGCACGAGCGATTTGGGCACGACGTGGGAGGTCATCGGCCCGGTGCATGACGGCAAGGATTTCGGCGCGATCCAGCCGAGCATCCTGTTTCATGGCGGCGACAAATTACAGGCGGTGGGCCGCAGCAAACAGGGCAAGGTGTTTCAAATCTGGTCCAACGATGGGGGCAAGACGTGGGGCAACATGTCGGCCACCACGTTGCCCAACCCGAACTCGGGCACGGACGCCGTCACGTTGCAGGACGGCCGGCAGCTCATCGTCTATAATCACACGGCTAAGGGCCGTTCGCCGCTCAACGTCGCCGTGTCTTCCGACGGGCTGAACTGGAAGGCTGCGCTGGTGCTGGAAAGCGAGCCGGGCGAATACAGCTATCCCGCCGTCATCCAGACAAAGGACGGCCTGATACACTTCACCTACACGTGGAAGCGCCAGCGGGTGAAGCATGCGGTGGTGGATCCAGCCAAACTGGTATTGCGTGACATGCGGGGCGGCGAGTGGCCAAAATAGGCTTATGAAACGTCCCCTCGCCGTCGCGCTTTGTCTGCTTTGCTGTTCCCTCGTTCAAGCCGCTGAATTTCGTTTTGGCGCAGCGACGGTGGACATTACCCCCGCCGAGCCGGTCGCCTTGGATGGCCAGCGCAATGCGCGCATCTCGAAGAAGCCCGAAACGCCCATCAGCGTCACGGCGCTGGCGCTTGAAGCGCGCGATGGCGACAAAGTCCTCGACCAGACGGTCATTGTTTCGTGCGACCTCGTGGCGATTCGCGATGGGATTCTGGCCAAGGTCCGCGCCAAGGTGAAGCCGCGCCTGCCGGATTTCGACGTGAACAAGTTGTTCCTCGGCGCGACGCACACGCATACCGCGCCCGTGACGCTGGAGGGGCGTTACAATCTGCCGGCCACGGGCATCATCCAGCCGGCGGCTTACGCGGAGTGGATGACCGAGCGCGTGGCGGATGCGGTGGTTCAAAGCTGGCAGAAGCGCCAGCCCGGCAAGGTCGGCTGGGGCCAGGGGCACGCGGTGATTGCGCAGAACCGCCGCGCCACCTACGCGGACGGCACGGCGGCCATGTATGGCAAAACGGATGTGGAAAAGTTTCGCGGCATCGAAGGCTACGAAGACCACAGCCTTGATGTCCTGTTCTTCTGGGACGCGCAGGACAAGCTCGTTGCCACCGCCATCAACGTGCCCTGCCCCGCGCAGGAAGTCGGCGGGCGTTCCGCCCTGAACGCCGATTTCTGGCATCCGGTGCGCGAGAGGTTGCGCGCGCGGCACGGGAAGGATTTGCATGTCCTGGCCTGGACGGGCGCGGCGGGTGACCAGGCACCGAGGGTCATGTTTGGCTCGGCGGCGGACGCACGCATGCTCAAGCTGCGCGGGCTGACGCGTCTCGAAGAACTCGGGCGGCGCATTGTCAACGGCTGGAGCGACGCCTTTGAAGCCGCGCAAAAGGACAAGCGCGCCAATCCCGTCCTGCAGCATCGCGTGAAACAAATCGACCTGCCCTTGCGCAAAGTCACCGAAGCCGAGGCCGCCGAAGCGCGCAAGGAAGCGGCTAAGTTTGCGAAAGATCCCGCCCAGCGCTGGAATTACAATTGGAACCAATCCGTGGTGACGCGTTTCGAGTTGCAGAAGCTCGGCGATCCCGGCGCGCAGAAGATGGAATTGCACGTCCTCCGGCTCGGCGACGTGGCGATTGCGTCGAATGAATTCGAGCTGTTCACCGACTTTGGCGTGCAGATGAAGGCGCGCAGCCCGGCGGTGCAGACGTTTCTCATCCAGCTCACGGGCTCGGCCGGCTATCTGCCCACCGAGCGCGCCGTGCGCGGCGGCGGTTACAGCGCCGTCATCCAAAGCAGCCGCGTCGGCCCCGATGGCGGCCAGGCGCTGGTCGAGCAAACCGTCCAGACGTTGAAAGAACTCTGGGCAACCAAATGAAACGCTTATGAGCGGGACTGAAACCGCGTGGCGCCAATGAACCGATTCGCCAAATCGCAGCATATCCATTCTGCGCGATGCCGGCGGGCAATGCGTTGGTCCCCCTCACCCCGGCCCTCTCCCCAAGGAGAGGGAGGCACGGTTGCCGCCGTGGTGGAATGCCAAACCTTCGGCTCGCGGAGACCGATAACGGACCGCGGCTGTCCCCAGCCGCAGCGTGTGAAATGCAACAGAGGCGACGGGCTGACTGCGATGTTATCTCGGTGCGACGTCCAACACACAGGCGATCAAACGAACCGCCCAACTCAACTTTGCTTGCCACACGCTGCGGCTGAGGACAGCCGCGGTCCGGAGAAGTCGGTTGGCGATATCGCGGTGTTTCCGTTCGGGACCGTTTGGATTTGCGACGCGGCGGTCCTCCTCACCCCGGCCATCTCCCCGAGGAGAGGGTGGTACGGTTTGCCGCGGTTGGTGACATCAGCGCGTTTGGGTTTGCCGGGGAACCCACCCCTTGCCCCTCCCAGGAGGGGAATGGTCGTGGGTCGGCGGGACGTTGGAGGGATTGGGGGTCATAAGACTGACCACGCCTCACCCTCGGTCCCTGCCCATGAACCTGACTTTGGAATCGCGGACATAATAACGCTCCCTTCCCCCTCACCCCAACCCTCTCCCTTGGGGAGAGGGAGAACCGTATGCCGCGTTGGTGAAAGGACTTCGCCACACTGGTTCAGGGGATCCCGCGTCTTGATGAAATGACACAAACTGACTCACGCCACCACTCACTTCAAATCACGCTTATGAACAGGCGCACATTTCTCACTTCCGCGGTCGCCGGTCTCGCGCTGGCGGCGCAGGGCGCGGATGCGAATTCCAAACTTCGCGTTGCGGTCATCGGCCACACGGGGCGCGGCAATTACGGGCACGGCCTCGACACGATGTGGTTGCAATTGCCGGAAACGGAAATCGTCGCCGTGGCGGATGCCGATGCCAAAGGGCTGGAAGGGGCGAAGGCGAAACTGAAGGTGAACAACGGCTTTGCCGATTACCGGAAAATGCTCGCGGAAGTGAAGCCGGACATCGCGGCCATCGGCCCGCGGCATATTGATCAGCATCGCGACATGGTCCTTGCTGCGGTCGGGTCGGGCGCGCGCGGCATTTACATCGAGAAGCCTTTTTGCCGCACGCCGGCCGAGGCGGATGAACTGGTGTCCGCGTGCGAACGGCGCAAGGTGCGGCTGGCGGTGGCGCATCGCAATCGTTATCACCCGGTGGTGCCCGTGATCCAAAAGCTCATCGCCGACGACGCCATCGGCCGGGTGCTGGAAATTCGCACACGCGGCAAGGAAGACCAGCGCGGCGGGCCGCTCGATCTTTGGGTGCTTGGCTCGCATCTTTTGAACCTCGTCACCGCCTTTGCCGGCCGGCCGCTCGCGTGCAGCGCCACCGTGTCGCAGGATGGCCGCCCCGTCACGCGCGCCGATGTGAAGGAGGGCGACGAAGGGGTCGGCCCGCTGGCGGGCAACGAGGTGCATGCCCGCTTTGAAATGGAGCGCGGCATTCCGGTTTTCTTCGAATCCGTCCAGAAGGCGGGCATCGCCTCTGCTGGTTTCGGCATCCAGATCATTGGCGCAAAGGGCATCATCGATGTGCGCGCGGACAAGGAACCGGCGGCGCATCTGCTGGCGGGCAGTCCGTTTCAACCGGGCAAGGAGCCGCGCGCGTGGGTGCAGATCACCACGGCGGGCGTGGGCAAACCCGAGCCGATCGCCAATCTCGACAAACAAATGTCCGCGCATCTCATTCCCGGGCGCGACCTCATCGCCGCCATCCGCGAAGGCCGCGAGCCGTTGTGCAACGTCCGCGATGGCGCAACGACCGTGGAGATGATCTGCGCCGTCTTCGAATCCCACCGCCTCGGCGGCGCGCGTGTGACCCTGCCGCTGAAGACCCGGCAGAATCCGTTTACGCTGTTGTGAATGGGAGCTAAATTTAGCAAGCGAATGGAGGCAAGCGAATGAAGAATTTTGCTAATTAATACATGCCAATTCACTGTCCCATCGCGATTCGAAATATCAGCCAGCAAGAGTTTGATGCCCGTGACTCTTTGGTCATGCGGTGCGCGTACGCGGTGCACAATGCGCTCGGCAGTATCTGCGACGAACAAGTTTACGAAACTGACCTGGCACTTCGTTTGAGAGCCGCGGGAATGGCGAATGTTCATACCCAGGTTCCGGTAATCGTTTCGTTCGGAGACTTCCAAAAGACATATCGATTGGACTTGGTCGCGGACCATGCCCTGTATGAGATCAAGACGGTTGCCGCGCTCCTTGGCGAACATGACGCACAGGTAATGCATTATGCGATGTTGCTGGGTGTCACCCACGGCAAACTCTTGAATTTCGGCGCCCCAAAGGTCCAGGGCCGACTCCGTTGCAACGCGGTTTTCCCACCACAGCGACGCAATCTCTCCTGGGATGAGCGAGAGTGGCGACCGATATCCAAAGCGTGTGACGCGCTGCGAACGCAAGCAAAGGAGATTATTTCTGATTGGGGTGGGTTTCTTGGGTGCAGCCTGTATGAAGAGGCGCTCGTGCATTTCTGCGGGGGAGAGTCCAAGGCGGTGTTCCGCGTGCCAATTCGTCGCGATGACATCGAGCTCGGAACACATCGCGTTCAGACACACAGTGACAGGCTGCTCTTTGTGGTCACAGCGTTGACCGGCAATCGCAACCGCTACCACTCTCAACTCAAGCGCCTGCTGATGCTCACTGGTTTCAAAGCCGCCCAGTGGATCAATCTGAATCACCACCGAATCGAATTCATAACCGTACAATAACCGAATGCAACTCACTCTGTTTCCAGTTCTTCATTCGCTTGCCCCCATTCGCTTGCTAGTGCTTTTCTGTGTGCTGGGCATCGTAAATCCAGCACGCGCCGCCCAGCGGCCCAATGTGCTCTTCATTGCGGCGGATGATTTGCGGAATGATCTGGGGTGTTACGGCGACCGGCTGGTGAAGACGCCGAATCTTGACCGGCTGGCGAAGCGGGGTGTGCTTTTCAAGCGGGCGTATTGCCAGCAGGCGGTGTGCAATCCTTCGCGCGCGTCGCTCCTGACCGGCCGCCGGCTGGACACGCTGCGCGTCTGGGACCTGCCCACGCATTTTCGCACCACGTCGCCCGATGTCGTCACGCTGCCGCAACACTTCAAGCAGCACGGTTACTTCACGCAAAACATCGGCAAGATCTACCACAACTGGATTCACTCGATGCAGGGCGACCCCGCCTCCTGGAGCGTGCCCGCGCAAATGCACTTCGCCAGCCACGGCAACGACAAGCCGGTCATCGAAGGCGCGCCGCCGCCGAATCTCGCGAAGGATCCGAAATGCGAATGCCGCGAGGTACCGGACGAGGCGTATTTCGATGGCCGCGTGGCGAAGCTCGCGGTCGAGGCGTTGCGCGAGTTGAAGGCCAAGGCGCAGCCGTTCTTTCTCGCGGTCGGCTTCTGGAAACCGCACTCGCCGATGAACGCGCCCAAGCGTTACTGGGATCTTTACAAACGCGAAGATGTTCCAATGCCCAAGAATCCCGACTGGCCGAAGGATGCGCCGCGCATCGCCTGGCACGACAGCCGCGAAATGCTCGGCGTCAAGACGCGCACGCTCACGTCGGAGGCGGTGCAAGAAATCCGCCATGGTTACTTGGCCAACATTTCGTACCTGGACGCGCAGGTCGGCAAGGTGCTCGATGAACTCGATCGCCTCAAGCTGGCGGACAACACCGTCATCGTCTTCTGGTCCGACCACGGTTATCACCTCGGTGAACAAACGCTCTGGGCGAAGACCTCGAACTTCGAACTCGACGCGCGCGTGCCGCTCATCATCGCGCCGCCGAAAACGAAACACGCCGGCGCGAAGACTGATTCACTGGCGGAATTGATGGATTTGTATCCCACGCTGTCGGACTTGTGCGGGCTGCCGAAGCCCGCCGGCGTCGAAGGCGTGAGCCTCGTGCCCGTGCTGAACAATCCGAAGGCGACCTTGCGCTCCGTCGCGCTCACGCAACATTCGCGCCCGGCGTATTACGATCGCGAGCCATCGAAGACTCCGACCACAATGGGTTATTCCATTCGCACCGACCGCTTCCGTTACACCGAGTGGCGCGATTGGAAAAGCGGCGCGACGGTTGCGCGTGAGCTTTACGATCATTCCGCCGACCCGGATGAAACGCGCAATGTGGCGGACAATTCCAAATTCAGCAAGGACGTGGAAGCGTGCGCGCATTTGTTGCAGGAACTTCGTCCCGTGGTGCAGCCCGGCTGGAAACCGTTGCTGCCGTGAGGCGCTTTTGAACCAACTCCGTGTGACGTCACAACCTCTCACGCATACGAACGCAAACGAACCTTCTTTCCGTTGGTTGCAGGCCGTGCGCTGCGGCTGAGGACAGCCGCGGTCCGAAGCTTGCGCATGCGCTCCTGCCCAATCGCAAATCAAGAATTTATGAAACCTCCGTTGACCGGCATTGTGCCCCCGATGATCACGCCGTTGCGCGCGCGCGACGAACTCGATGTTGCGGGGCTGGAACGGCTCATCGAACACATTCTTGCGGGCGGCGTGAGCGGCGTGTTCATCCTCGGCACGACGGGCGAAGGTCCGAGCTTGAGCTACCAGTTGCGCCGGGAGTTGATCGAGCGCACCTGCCGCCAGGTCA
This sequence comes from Verrucomicrobiota bacterium, assembly GCA_040754875.1. Taxonomy (GTDB): domain Bacteria; phylum Verrucomicrobiota; class Verrucomicrobiia; order Limisphaerales; family JBFMBT01; genus JBFMBT01. The sequence goes on from JBFMBT010000083.1 coordinate 9,481, forward strand.
AAGGCCGCGTGCCGGTGCTCGTCGGCATCACGGACACGGCGTTCGTCGAATCGGTGAACCTCGCGCGTCATTCCGCCGAGGCCGGCGCGGACGCCGTGGTGCTCGCCCCGCCGTATTATCTGCCTGAGGGTCAGCCCGAATTGCAGGAATACCTCGGCCACATCGTGGGCGAACTGCCGTTGCCGCTGTTCCTTTACAACATGCCGGCGCTGACGAAAGTTTCCTTCGAACTGGAAACCGTGCGCCGCGCGATGGACAACCCGCGCATCGTGGGCTTGAAGGACAGCTCGGGCAACATGACGTATTTCCATCGCGCCGTCGGCCTGCTCGCGCAGCGCCCGGACTGGACGCTGCTCATCGGCCCCGAGGAATTGCTGTCCGACGCGGTGTTCGCGGGCGGCCATGGCGGTGTGAACGGCGGCGCCAATCTGTTTCCGCGCCTGTATGTGGCGCTGTTCGAGGCCGCGCGCGCGGGTGATGTGACGCGCGCCCGCGAATTGCACACGCAGGTGATGCGCATCAGCGGCTCGCTTTATCAGGTGGGCCGCCACTCCTCCGCGATCATCAAGGGCCTTAAATGCGCGCTGAGCCTGCGCGGCATCTGCGACGATTTCATGGCCGAGCCGTTCCACCGCTTCCGCGCCGAACAACGCGAGCAGGTGCGGCGGTGCCTGGCGGAGTTGGGTGGGGTTGTTTGATTTGGAGCCGTTTTAACAATTCTGTAACCCCGTTTGTCCAGAGCAAGGGGCGCGGCGTTCACGCCGCTTCAACGCCGCCAGCACGAACCACGCTGAAGCGGGCTAAAGCCCGCGCTCCACTTGCGGGCACAGTCAAACTTAAACCGCTCTAATAACGGTCCTCCTCGCGTTGTCGGCGCTTGCGATGTTCGCTCGCCAATTCGCGTAGCGTTTCCAACTTGCCGGCCTCGTGTGGCGATTTCTTCTCCAACCAGCGCGTGAGGCGTGCCCCGATCAACACCACTCCCGCGCGATGGCGCGTGGATTCCATGACCCAGTCGAACGCCACTTCAAACACGAGCTTCGGCTCCACGGAACGCACCGGGCCGAAACGTCCGGTGACATGCGCGCGCACGAATTCGTCCACACGCTGCACGTCGGCCTCGGGCAAGCTTGAGTCCACACGGGCGATCGCCGCCAGTTGGTCGCCGTCCCAGACGCCGAGGGTATAATTGGTGTAACGATGTGCGTGGCGGCCACGGCCCAGTTGCGCGCCGATGAGCACGGCGGCGATGTGCAGCGGCTCGACCTTCCACTGCCACCACGCGCCCTTGTGCCGTCCCGCCACGTAGGGCGCATCGAGCCGCTTGAGGATCAATCCGCCGATGCGCCGGATGCGCGCGGCTTCCTGATGCTCCGCCAGCGCGTGCCACGTCGGCAGTTCGAGCCGCGGCGAAAGACGAATTGGCGGCTCCGCAACGTTCTTTGGATTCTTCGCTTCCGCGCCCGCTTCCGGCATGCCCATCAAATCGAACAACTCGCCTTGCGCCGTCGGTTTCGGCTGACGCCGCGCGGTGTGCCAGTTCTTCGCGAACTCGTGCAACAAATGCTCCAATTGCTGGCGGCGTTTGCTCAAAGGTTTCGCGCGCCAGTCTTCGCCGCCGTGTTCGAGCAAATCATACGCCATGAATGCCGGTGGCGACAGCAGGCGAACACGGCCTTTGCCGCGCGCGTGGGACGAAAATTCTTCGGCGAGCAAATGTCCATCCAGCACGGTGCCTTCGGGCAACGACTCGCCGGCGGCGATGATCTCGGGGAGCTTCAGCAATTCCTCTTCGCGCGACCACAGCAAGGTCTGGCCGCCGCGGCGGACCAGTTGCGCGCGCACGCCTTCCCATTGACATTCCGCCAGCCAATCTTGCGCATCGCCCAATTCCGCCGGGACCTGCTCCAGCGCGCACGCAAGTTGGAACGGATACGGCGGCGCAGGTTCGCTTTCGGCTTGCGTGTGGAGGAGACGGCGGAAGTCCGCGGCGGTGGGCGACCATTCGCCCGCGAGGCGATGCGCCATGACCGCGCGCGGCACGTGCGCGACATTGGCGAGCGCGCGCACCAGCAGCGTGCGCGGCACACCGGCGCGAAAGGCGCCCGTGATCAGCTTGTGCCACAACACGCGTTGCCGCGCGTCCAGTTCCCGCCATGCTTGTTCGATGAGCTTTCGCTGCTCCGGCTCTGGACTGCGCGCGAGCTTCGGAAGCCGTTCCATCAAACGCGCCAGCGCCGGTGGCTTCTCAACGTTCGGCGGCAGCATCAGCGCCAGCGTTTCCGCGAGGTCACCCGAGGCGTCGTGGCATTCCTTGAGGAGCCACGGCGGGATGCCGCTGAACTCGCCCGCCCATTCCTGCAACCGGCTGGTCTTCACCGCGCGTTTCACCTTGTGGCTCAACAAATGCAGCGCCCACGCCGCATCCTCTGCGGGGACTTCGGTGAAATAGCGCTCCAGCGCCGCGACCTTTTCCTCGACCGATGCCGCGGTCTCCAGTTCATCCATCAACTGTGTGAATGCCTGCACGGTTCAAACTACCCCCATTACTCCAATACTCCATTGCTCCACCACTCCGTTACTTCCGACCCAACTGCTCCACCATCATCTCCACCGTGCGCGCCGTGGCGCCCTGGCTTTGATGCACAACCTGCAATGCGTTGCGGCCCAGTTCGGCGCGGCGTTCGGCGTTGGCGAGCAACTCATCCAGCGCGCGTTCCAGTTCCGCCGCATCCGCCACCTGCACCGCGCCGCCGCCGGCGACGAAGGTCCGCGCGATGGCCTCAAAATTCTGCATGTTCGGGCCAAACACCATCGCCTTGCCCAGCGCGCCTGGCTCGATGGGGCTTTGCCCGCCTTTGGCGGAAATGCTTTTGCCCACGAACACGACCGTCGCCTGTTCATAGAAAAGCAGCAATTCGCCCGTCGTGTTGACGAGCAGGCAATCCACTTCGCCCGGCGTGAATTTCCGTTCCGGCGTCACGTCCGTGCGGCAGACGTGGCGCACGCCGGCTTCGCGCAATTCCTGTTCAACCTGCTTGGTCCGCTCGAAATGACGCGGCGCGAGCACGAGAAACAGATGCGGATGTTTCTGCCGCAGGCGCTGGGCGATCTGGCCCAGCATCGCTTCTTCGCCGCGATGCGTGCTGCCGCCCACCAGCACCGGCGCGCCATCCGGCACACCGAGTTGCCGCAGCATCGCCGGCACATCCACGCGCTTCTTGTCCGGCAGGCGCACGGCGTCGAACTTCAAGTTGCTGAACGTGTGCACGGCTTCCTTGCGAAAACCGAGTTCGCACAGGCGCGCGGCGTCTTCCTTGTCCTGCGCGCCCACGCCCGTGAAGCCCGCGAACAATTCGCGGAACAGGAAATCGAAGCGCCGATAGCCGCGATACGATTTCTCCGACAAGCGCGCGTTGATGAGAAACAGCGGCAGCTTGCGGTCGATGGCATGCCAGAGAAAGTTCGGCCAGATCTCGGCCTCAATCAGCCCGATGGCATCCGGCTGGATGGCGGCGAACGCGCGCCGCACGAAGCGGCGGCGGTCGATGGGATAATAAATCTTTTCGATGTGTTCCGGCAGCTTGTCCTTCAACAGGCCCATGCCGGTGGAAGTCGTGGTGGAGACGACCATGCGCCAGTCCGGCAGGCGCGGCTCGAGCTCGCGGATGAGCTGCGCGCAGACGTTGACCTCGCCCACGCTGACGGCGTGCAGCCAGAGCGTGCGGCGCGTGTCGGTGGGGGATTTCTCGTGCCCCGAGTAATCGCCGAAGCGCTGGCCGAACCCGGCGCGCCAGTTGCCGCGCCGCCACATCTTCAAAAAGTAATAGGGCGCGCTCAGGCAAAAGAAGACGATGAACAGTATGTTGTACAGCAGTCTCATGCACCGGAACCCGCGCGTGGTTCTGTCACAAACGCGGGGCGGCGTCCAAGCAATTTGACGGCGGCGGGCCCGCGATTTAACGCGCGAGCAGCGAACTTGTCGAATGAAGGGTTCTTTGTGTAAACTGGCTGTGTAATCACAAACGGGATCGCCGGTCATTCTGCCGAGAGGAGGGCGGGCGATCCGCGAACAGACGTATGTCCACTGAACGACCGGAAAAATCAGCCGTGTTCCCCGTGCGCAAGCCGCCGCAACCGGCGGTCTGGCTTCCCTGGGGCATGGCGGCGTGCCTGGCGTTGATCTGCGTCATTTTCGTGCAGGACCGTGAAACGCACCAGCAACAGGCGGCGGAATTGATGCATCGCATCTCCGAACTGGACGAGAACACCGTGGCCTTGCGCAAAGAGAGCCATCGGCTGCAGGCCGAGCTGGCGCAAATAAAGGAACTCAACCGCATGGCCAGCGTGCGCGTGGCCCTGCTCAACCCGCCCCTGGCGGACTCGAAGGCCGCCGCCGTCTCGATCTGGAACAACCAGACCCAAAGCGGCGTGCTGCTGGCGCGGAACTTGAAGCCGCTCGACGGCGGGAAAAGCTACCAGCTTTGGATCAACGACCCCAAGTATCCGTCACCGGTCAGCGCGGGTGTGTTCGAGGTCGAAGCCGGCGGCAGCGTGCGCTATGAATTCAAGCCGGCGTTGCCCGTGCAGGCGGCAGACGGGTTCCTGGTTTCCGAAGAGCGCAACGGCGCGACCGCGCCCGCCAAGGATAGAATTGTCATGTCCGGCGATGCGCTGCCGTTGTGATCGCCGCCACACGTTGCCGTCCTACGCAGTTGCCGCGACACGCTCGCAGCTCTCAATTTCCGCAAGCTCCAACTCGAACCGTTCGTCCCGCAACCGCAGACGCGGCTCGCGCTCCGTTCCCACCACCAGTTCCAGAATACCCGTGAACGGGCGGTCAAAGTCCCGCAGCTTCACCCGCACGCGGACGCCCAGCGGTACACCCAATCGCTCCTCCAATTGCTTGATCCATGTCTGTCGCTCCGCCTCCCAGCGCTCATGTCCGCCGATTCCCAAGGCGAACGACAGTTCCGGTTGAAATAGTTTCGACATATTCCAGTCGCGCCAACCTGAGTGTGCGGAAGCTGGCCGTCACACGAACGGGAGAGTAAATTCCACCACCACGTAGGTTTTCTTTCCCTTGCGTAAGAGCAGATATTTGCCGAACAGCAGGTCGCTCGCGTTTACGGCGCGCTGCAAATTGCTTTCGCGCACGTTGTTCACGTAAATGCCGCCGCCCTCGATGTCCTTTCGCGCCTGGCCTTTTGAGGAGCACAAGCCGGAGCGCACCAACAGCTCCAGTAGCGGCTGGCCTGCGCCGTGAAGTTCCGATATACCGATTTCCTTTGTGGGGATTTCACCAACGATCTCAGCGAAGGTCTCTTCTGAAACATCGGTAATATTTTCCAAAGAAGGAGGTGGTGGAGTAGTTGTTGTAGTTGTAGTGGTTGTTGAAAAGAGAATTTGACTCGCGCGAACTGCTTCTCGAGTGGCTTGTTCACCATGAATCAAATCGGTCATCACCTTGGCCAGCGTGTGGTGCGCTTCACGCGCTCCGGGATTGGCGACGTGCTTTTGCTCCAACGTCTCGATTTCTTCGCGGCCAAGGAGGGTGAAGTATTTCAAGTAGCGAACGACGTCGCGGTCGTCTGTGTTGATCCAGAACTGGTAAAAGCGATAGACGCTCGTTCTCTTTGCATCGAGCCACACGGCGCCCGCGGCGGTCTTGCCGAACTTGCTGCCGTCGGCGTTGGTGATGAGCGGCAACGTGAGGCCGAAGACGTGGCGCCCCAGTTTTTTGCGCGTCAAATCAATGCCCGCAGTGATGTTGCCCCACTGGTCACTGCCGCCGATTTGCAGTTCGCAGTTGAACTCCTTGCACAGGTGGCAAAAATCAAACGCCTGCAACAGCATGTAGCTGAATTCCGTGTAGCTGATGCCCACCTCGCGGTCTTCCATGCGCGCGCGCACGCTCTCCTTGGCCACCATCTGGTTCACCGAAAAGTGCTTGCCGATGTCCCGCAGAAAATCGAGATACGAAATGCCGCGCGTCCACTCGGCGTTGTCCACCAGGCGCGCCGGGTTCGTCTTCGCGTCGAAATCCAGCAGCTTGCGCAACTGTTCCTTCACGCAGGCGATGTTGGCGTCCAGCGATTCCTTGGTCAGCAACTGGCGCTCGACGGTTTTGCCGCTGGGATCGCCGATGCTGCCGGTGGCGCCGCCGGCCACCGCGATGGGATGGTGCCCGAGCAATTGAAAACGTCGCAACGCCAGCAGCGGCACGAGGTTGCCCACGTGCAGACTGTCCGCCGTCGGGTCAAAGCCGCAATACAAGGTCATGGGCGCGGCCAGCCGCCTGGTCAATTCCGGCACATCAGTGCAATCGGCCACCAGGCCGCGCCACTGCAATTCATCGTAGATGTTCATCGAGCGGGAAAGAGTTATTGCGGCATAAACCACCCTTCACAAGGCCAAAAGTGGCGGCGACGCGCTGAGACGCGCTGAGATGAAACGACCCATCCCGACCCATCCCATGCAGCCAAACTCCTGCATTGCCGCACCTCCCGTTTTAAGCTAGGGTGCTTGGTTAACGGAGTGCCAGCGCAGGTGGCCATTCCCGATAATTTGGCTGCGCCTATGCTTGAATTCATCAGGAATCTCTTCACATCCGATTTCATGCCGCATGGGCATTGTTATCTATGGCAGCCGGGCATCGTGTGGCTGCATGTGATTTCGGACTCCTTCATTGCCCTGGCCTATTACTCGATTCCGTTGACACTCGTCTATTTCGTGGGGAAACGGCGGGACCTGCCCTACCCGTGGATGTTTCTCATGTTCGGCGGATTCATTGTGGCCTGCGGGACGACGCATCTGATGGAGGTGTGGACCGTGTGGCATGGCACGTACCGGCTCGCCGGCACCGTCAAGCTGCTGACGGCACTGTTGTCGATTGGAACGGCGGTGTTGCTGGTGAAAATCCTGCCCGAAGCGCTGGCGTTGCAAAGCCCGCTGAAACTCGCGCAGGTAAACGCCGACCTGGAACGCGAAATCCAGGAGCGCGAAAAGGCCGAGACGGAGTTGCGGCGCACGCAGGAGGACCTCGAGTCGCGCGTGCGCGGACGCACGGAGGAACTGGCGCAGGCCAACGCGACGTTGCAACTGGAAATCGCCGAGCGCAAACGCATCGAAGAGGAGGTGCGCCGGCTCAATGCGGACCTGGAACGGCGCGTGATTGAACTGCAGACGTTGTTCGACGTGATGCCCATCGGCATCGGGATTGCCGAGGACCGCCAGTGCCGCCGCATCCGCCTGAACCAGGCGTTCGCGCAGATGCTGAAGCTGCCGGCGGGCGCCAATGCGTCCAAGAGCGCGCCGGCGGAGGAAATCCCGCGCAACTTCAAGATTTGCCGGCATGGGCTCGAACTGTCGCCGGACGAACTGCCGATGCAACGCGCCGCCGCCCGCGGCGAAGTCATCCGCGAATTTGACGAGCAGGTGGTGCACACGGATGGCGCCACGTTGCATCTGCTGGCGTATGCGGCGCCGCTGTGCGACGAAAAAGGCGCCGTGCGTGGCAGCGTGGGCGCGTTTGTGGACATCACCGACCGCCGCCGCGCCGAGGAGCAGGTCCGCGCGTCCTTGCGCGAGAAGGAGGCGCTGTTGCAGGAAATCCATCATCGCGTGAAAAACAACATGCAAGTGGTATCAAGCTTGCTTCAGTTGCAGTCCAATTACATCCGGGACCCGGCGGCGCTGGAGATGTTCACGGAGAGCCAGGACCGGATCAAATCCATGGCCCTGATTCACGAGAAGCTTTATCAGTCGCGCGACCTGGACCAGATCAATTTCGGCGATTACATGAGCACGCTGGTGGGCATGCTGGCGCGCACCTACGCCGCGCGCGCCGGCAACGTGCGCTTGCAAGTGCAGGCGGAGCCCGCGGCGCTAACCGTGAACACGGCCATTCCCCTGGGGCTGATCGTCAACGAATTGATAACCAACGCGTTCAAGCACGCGTTCCCCGGCGGCCGCGCCGGCGAGATCAGCGCCGAATTGCGCGGCAACCGGCAGAACGGCTTTGCGCTGCTGGTGCGGGACAACGGCGTGGGCGTAAGCCCCGGGTTCCTGCCGGAAACAGCCGACTCGCTCGGCCTGCGGTTGGTGCGGATTTTGAGCGAACAAATCGGCGCCCAAGTCGAATATCACAGTCTCGATGGCCTGCACGTCAAACTCACGTTCACGGACAAGAAATAATGCCCATGCAGATCCAACCCAAAGCCACCATTTTGATTGTCGAGGATGAAGGCATTGTCGCGGCCGACATCCAGGACCGGTTGCAACGCATGGGCTATGCCGTCTGCGGCATCGCTGCCAACGGCACCCAGGCGATTCAAATGGCCGAAGCCTTGCGGCCAAACCTGGTGCTGATGGACATCGTGCTCAAAGGCGCGCTCGATGGCATCCAGGCGGGCGACTTGATTCGGGGCAGGCAGCAGTTGCCCATCATTTATCTCACGGCGAACTCCGATCGCGAGACCATCGAACGCGCCAAGCTCACCGAACCATTCGGGTATTTGCTGAAGCCATTCGACGAACGGGATCTGGAAACCACGATTGAAGTGGGTCTTTACAAGCACCGCATGGAAGCCGAGCGCCTGCGGCTCGTGCGGGAGTTGCAGGAAACACTCCGCCAAGCCAAGACGCTGGCCGGCCTGCTGCCAATTTGCGCGGGCTGCAAAAAAATCCGCGATGACCAGGGCTTCTGGCAGCAGGTGGAGCATTACCTTCAGGCGCATTCGAACGCGGAATTCTCACACGGGCTGTGCCCGGATTGTATGGAACGAATCTACCCTGATTTGGCGGAGAGCATGGCCGAAGAGACAGAGATGAATTCGAGCCGAAAAGAAGAGTAACCCGGTTGTTTGGCTGGAGCCACAGGATGGCTCTGCCGGCCAGTCGTTATGCAGTACATTGCGTTTCAAAAGGTTGCGTATTTCTCATTTCAGAGAGATGGCAGGGAATTTGCATTTCTTGTCAATATAGATAGTCCACGTCGCCCGAAGCGGGAACTCCGTTCGGGCGGAAGGCAATGGCCAGTTCCACGCGCAGGAGGGTGTCCATTCCCGATGAATTGATCGTATGAGTCAGCTTGGCAAAGCGTTGAACATTCTCCTTTTGGAGGATGACGAGGCGGATGCGGTGTTGCTCCAACGCGAGTTGGAGAAAACGCGGCTCGCCTTCCGCCTGCGCCGCGTCTCCAACCAGGAATCCTTCCTGGCCGCCCTGGAACAACCCGACCTGGACATCATTCTGGGCGACCTGCGATTGGGCGCTTTCGACGGATTGACAGCTCTGAAGCTGGCCCGGCAACGCGTGCCCACCGTTCCATTCGTCGTGGTCACTGGTTCGACGACCGAGGAAACGGCCGTCGAATGCATGAAGTCCGGCGCGGCCGATTACGTGCTCAAGCAGCACTGGGTCCGCCTCGGCGCGGCCATCCAATCGATTCTCAAGCAACGCGAGGTGCGCGCCATGCAGGAAATCGCCGAACGCGCGTTGCGCGCGAGCGAATCACGCAACCGCGCCGTGCTGGACGCGGCGCTGGACTGCATCGTGGCGATGGATGCCGAGGGCCGCATCGTCGAATTCAATCCGGCCGCCGAGCGCACCTTTGGCCGTCAACGCGGCGATGTCATCGGCGAACCGATGGCGGACCTGCTGGTGCCGCCGGCCTTGCGCGAGCGGCATCGCCGGGCGTTTCTGCATCATCTGGCCACCGGCGAGAGCACCATTCTGAACCGGCGCATCGAAATGACGGCCTTGCGCGCCGATGGCACGGAGTTTCCCATGGAAATGGCGGTGACCCGCATTGAACTGCACGGCACTCCGCTGTTCATCGCCTATTTGCGCGACATCTCCGACCGCAAGGAATCCGAGCAACGGCTCAAGGCCTCGTTGCAGGAGAAGGAAGTGTTGCTGAAGGAAATCCATCATCGCGTGAAGAACAACCTTCAGGTCATCTCCAGCCTGTTCAACCTCGAAACCAGTTTTGCGAAGGACCAGCAGGTCGTTTCCATTTTGCGCGACCACCGCGACCGCGTGCAGTCGATGGCGCTGGTGCACGAGCAATTGTATTCCTCGACCGATTTCGCACACGTGGAGTTTTCCGATTACTTGCGGCGCCTGGCGGCAAATCTCGTGCGCTCGTTCGGTGCGAACACCATCCAGGCCCGGTTCGAAGTGGAGAAGGTGACGCTGGGTGTGGACACGGCCATTGCCTGCGGCCTGATTGTGAACGAATTGATTTCCAATGCCTTGAAACATGCCTTTCCCAACGGCCGCCCAGGCGAAATCGGCGTGGCTCTCCACCAAAACGGCGGCGCGGCCATCACGCTGACGGTGCGCGACAATGGCGTTGGCTTCCCGCCTGGCACGGACTGGCAGAAATCCAAGTCGCTCGGGCTGCAACTGGTGGCCATCCTCGCCGAACAATTGCGCGCCACGGTTGGCGTGACCAGCGGGAATGGAACCTGCTTTGACATCACCTTGACGGAAACGAAAACCAGGCCGTGACGTATGAGTAACGCGCAAATTTTAGTGGTCGAGGACGAGGCGATTGTCGCCAAGGATCTGACCAATCGCCTCGTGGAAATGGGTTATCAGGTTCCCGCCGTCTCCATGACCGGACGCGAAGCCGTCGCCAAAACCGAGGAAACACATCCCGATTTGATCCTGATGGACATCCGCCTCAAGGGCGACATGGACGGCGTGGATGCCGCCTCGGAAATACGCCGCCACCAGGATGTGCCGGTCATTTATCTGACCGCGTATTCGGATCAAAACACATTGGACCGCGCCAAGCAGACGGCGCCTTACGGGTATGTGCTCAAGCCGTTCGTGGAGCGTGAATTGCAGACCGCAATCGAAATCGCGCTCTACAAGCACCAGGCCGAGCGCGACCGCGAACAACTCATCCTTGAACTGGAAGAAGCCCTTTCGCAGGTGCGCACGCTGTCGGGCCTGCTGCCCATTTGCGCGTCGTGCAAGAAAATTCGCGATGACCGCGGTTATTGGAACCAACTGGAATCCTATCTCACCCGCCACAGTGGTGTCGAATTCACCCACAGCTACTGCCCCGACTGCGAGGCCAAACTGCGCGCGCAAATGGGCCTGCCCAAGACGCGCAGCCGCCCAGTCGAAGAAAACCCCGGCACTTGAGTGGCACTTGCCATCGCGTGCTGCCCTTGTGTTCCCCGGTTAGCCGACGTATAGTCCTGTGCATGCCCTTACGGCTGGTTTTAGCAGTGTGTCTTTTCGTGGTAACGGTTCACGCCGCGCCCAAGCCCAAATTTGAGGTCAAATTCTCCGATCTGACGACGGAGCTGCGTTTGTGCAGCGTGGTGTTCAGCGGGGAAAAACCCGCCCCCGCTGTCGTGGACAAGATCGTGCGCTCGGCGCTGGAATCCGCGCTGTTGCTCGATGCCAACAGCGACATTCTCGCCACGGCCTACCATGAAGGCGATGTGTTGAGCACCAAGGATTACGCCGGGCCGCTCCGTTACCGCGCGCGCGACAAGAAAATCCTCACCGCCGATTCCGAACCGGAACCACAGCGCTCTTCGTATGACGTCGGCCCATACTTTGTGGAAGTGACCGAGGAGCGCAGCAGCCCCGAACTCAAGCCCGAGAAACGCTGGCTTTCCGCCTCCATCATCTTCGCCGACGTCCCGCAACGCACCATGGCGTATGCGGCGGTGGTCACGGAAGTTCGCAAGCTCGCCTCACGCGGGCAGGAACTCATCGTTTACGTCATGCAGGGCAACAAATACAGCCGCACCACCTGGCATCAGATCAAGGACACCGACGGCGGCTATTTGCACGCGCGCTTTGACCCCGCCACCGGCGAAGTCGGCCGTTACAACGCCGCCACGCGCACCATGGAATATTTCGACAAACTGCCCGTCACCGCTCCGCGCGTGGCTGCCGCGGACGCCCGGCCCGCCGGCGAAGCCAATAACAATGCGCCCGCCGCTGCCAATTCCGCGCCGACACCCACCGGCGGCCCCGCCGTGAAAAACGCGCCGTCCCAGCCCGCACCCGACCCCAAGCAAACCCAGGACGCCAAGCGCCTCCTCGAATGGCAGATCAAACGCGCCGCCGAAGGCTCGGCCACGGCGCAATACGATCTGGCGCTCAAGTACTACCGAGGCGAAGGTGTCGAGAAGAACGAAGCCGAGGCGCGTCGCTTGTTCAAGCTGGCGGCGGACCAGGCGCATCCGGGCGCGATGCGCATGCTGGATTTGCTGAAAGAATAGCGCGCGCCCAGCCTGAAAGTGTACCAGACTTCCAGTCGGCTGTATCGCAGGTTTCCAACCTGCGGGGACTGGCCACGCGCAGCCGGCTGGAAGCCAGCGATACAGCAGGTTGGAAACCTGCGCTACGACGCTTCGTTGAAGTGTGTGCCTTGAAGTTTCTCTGAGGCTCGGAGTTTTAAGCTTTTGAAGTTTTCGTTACGCATTTTCCGTCTAATAAATTCCGCGCCCATCCGTTATCTCCTTTGAAGGGCCGCACCGCCTGCCAATGAACGACTCGGGCAAAGCCGATTGGGTCCAGGCCGCGATGGAGCAGCACGCCGCTCCATTGACGCGCTACGCCGCCAGCATCACCGGCGACCCGGACCGCGCCCGCGACGTCGTCCAGGACACGTTTGTCCGCCTGTGGGCCGAGGAACCGTCCCGGCTCAACGGCAAGCTCACCGAGTGGCTCTTTACCGTCTGCCGCAACCGCGCGCTGGACGTGCAACGGAAAGAACGCCGCATGACCGCCTTGAGCCAGATCGATTTGGAAACCCGCGAAAGCGCCGAGCCATCCCCCGCGCTGGCCGCCGAGCGGCGCGAGTCCGCCAGCCACGCGTTGCAACTGGTGGATGCGCTCCCACCCAACCAGCGC
>JBFMBT010000084.1:0-22368 GCA_040754875.1 Verrucomicrobiota bacterium
TCGCGGCCATCATTTTCCGAGGCGTGTTTTTCGTGCTGCTGGCCGCCGCCCATGGGCGCGCAGGAACTGAACACGTCGGGATGCTTGAACATGATGCGGCCGGTGCCGCGTCCACCCTGGGAGAAGCCTTCGAGTCCGCGCGCCTCGCGCTTCGCGATGGTGCGATAGGTCTTGTCAATGTGTGGAATGAGTTCTTTGACGAAAGCGGTTTCGCCGTAGGATTGCTTGGCGGGGAAATCGTAGTGGCTCATGGCGCCGCCGTTGACGAAGACGTAAATCATCGGCGGGACGCGGCCGGATTCGATGGCGGGTTTGATGAACCTCATCAGGCTGATGCTTTTGGCCTCGCTGCCGGGGCGACCGCCGTGGAGGTAATAGACCACGGGATAGCGCTTCTTCGCGTTCTCCGGCTGGGTGTAACCGGGCGGCAGGTAGATGTAGTAACCGACTTCGGTTTGATTGGTTTTGCTGAAGAAAGTGCCGTGCTGAAGGCCTTGGGCGCGGTCATCGGGCAGTTTGTTGATCCAGCGGAAGGGCGCCGGAGCCTTCGGCGGATCGGATTTCGCAGCGGCTTTTTCGGCGGCGTGCGTGGAATGGGTGAAGAACGCGAGGGAGAGGGACAGCAGGATGACGGGCTTCATGGTAATCAAGAATTTCAGGCTTCGCGAGTGGGGCTCGCCCTCACCCTGGCCCTCTCCCCCAGGAGAGGGGAGTGTTGTGCGCGCGCGTGGAGAAGCGCGATGCGTTTGGGTGTGCCGGGGAACCCACCCCTAACCCCTCCCAGGAGGGGAACGGGCGCGGGTAATTGGAGTCGCAGCGCTGCATTCAATGCTCGCGGGTTGGCTTTAAGGTTCAAGCGGCCAATGCGCGAAGTTCGTTCGGTGACGCCCTTCCCCTGTCCTCTCCGCCATCAAGAGCGAATGATCATGTCACCTCCAGGCCACGCATCGTTCCGGTGCTGGTGGCAAAGCGCTGGGTTTCGAGGCCGAGGTTTTTCAGGGCGCTGAGGTAGAGGTTGGGCAACGGGTAATTGTTCTTCTGGTCGAACGCCAGGTGCTGGCCGTGTTTGAAGCGGCCGCCGGCAAAGAGCACGGGCATGTTCTTGTTGTCATGCGAGGAGGCGTTGCCGAGGTTCGACGTGAGGATGACCATGGTTTCGTCGAGCAGGCGGTCGGCCTTGAGTTTGCGCAGGAAATTGCCCCACTCGTTGATGACGGCTTGTTCCACCAGGGCGAGCTGGCGGAGTTTTTCGTCATTCAAGCCGTGGTGGCTGAGATTGTGGTAGCTTTCGTCCACGCCTTCGATGCCTTGCACGGAATTGCCGCTGATGTGCAGCGTGACGAAACGCGTGGAATCCGTGGCGAGGGCCATGTGGATCATGCCGAGGTAGATGGCTTCCACTTCTGCCTCATTATCGCGCGGGATGTTGGTGGGAGCGGCCAGGGGCACCTTGGGCTTGGCGCGGTGAATCCATTCTTCGTTGGCGACGAGCCGCTGTTCAAGGTCGCGGACGCTGGTGAACCAGGCATCGAGCTTGTCGCGGTCGCCTGCGCCAAGTTCGCGCTGGAGGGCTTTGGCTTCGGCGCCGACGACATCCATCACGCTGCGGCCGCGGCGGACCAATTCGGCCTGGCGCTCCTGCTCGGCGGGCGTGTCGTTGACAAAGAGTTTCGTGAACAGGCGCATCGCGTTGTTTTCCGCGGGAATCATCGCGCCGTTCTCGGTGTAAGAAGGGCTGGACTGGCCGGAGGTGTTCAACACGAGCGACGGGAAACGTGTCTCGTGGCCGAGATGTTTCGCCATGTATTGATCGAGCGAAATCGTGTTGCGGGACGTGGTGCCGCGCTGGTTGGGGCAGGCGGAAAAGATGCTGCCTTCGGCGGTGTGCCCGCCGGTCACGCCCGGATGCGAGGAGCCGGAGATGACGGTGAAATCGTTGCGAATGTCCTGGAGGGATTTCAAGTAACGCGAGGGCGTGTAATTGGGGCCGGCGTCCTCGGGGACAAGGTTTGGATTATGCAGGCCGAGCGTGAGGCTCACGCCGACGAAGCGTTTTGCGATGCGTTCGTCCTTATCGGCGGCGAAGGCCGGGGTCATGGCGTCGAGCAGCGGGAGCGCGAGGGAAACGCCGGCGGCGCGGAGGACGGTGCGACGGGAGAGGCGGCGTTGGAAGATGAGGTTTGGGGAGTTCATAAGAAGACAAGGAGACAATCAGACAATGAGAGGGGGAGAGTCATTTAACGCGCGTCAGGGTCCATTGATCGGGATTGTTTTGCATGTTCACGAGCATGGCGATCAAATCGTCATACTCGGAATACAGTTTGCGGACGGACTCGGGTTTCAGATAGCCGCACTCGACGGCGAATTGGAGCCAGGATTGTGTTTCGGCGGCTTCACCCTCGCTGTCGTTCAGTTTGCTGACAAACGATGCAGAATACCGGCGCTTTCGCCAACCTTCGGCAATATTTGACGCGACTGAACGAGATGAACGTCTGATTTGGTCGGTGAGAGAGTATTTTTCTTCCGATGGAAATGATTTGCTCAGCGCGAACACTTCCATCGCCGCCTTGAATGAGCGTTGATAGACTTCCAGATCCGTGTGGCGGACGATCCTCGCCTTTCTCCCCCTCTGATTGTCTGATTGTCTCATTGTCTCGGTTATTTGTTCAGAAACACGTTGCTTCCCAACGCTGCACGTATGATGGATTGCACACCATAGTCGGAAGCCTTGGTTTGCGCGATGATTTTATTGATCTCGTGGGCGTCGCTGAAACGCATGGGCGCGCCGGTGGCGTAGGTGAGGAAATGTTCGGCGAAGCCACGGGCCAGTTGCTCACGGCGTTGGGAGTAAATCTTTTTCCATTCCTGGAGGTCGGCAAATTCCCTGCCATCGGGCGTGATGCCTTGCGGATTGACGGGCACGCCTTTGCCGTCGCCGTAACGGGTGCGCCAGCCGCCAATGGGGTCGAAGTTTTCCAAGGCGAAGCCGGGCGGGTCGATGGTGATGTGGCAGGACGCGCAGGAAGGGTTGGAACGATGCTTGTCGAGTTGGTCGCG
The DNA here is from genome assembly GCA_040754875.1 of Verrucomicrobiota bacterium. Taxonomy (GTDB): domain Bacteria; phylum Verrucomicrobiota; class Verrucomicrobiia; order Limisphaerales; family JBFMBT01; genus JBFMBT01. The sequence continues at coordinate 3,058 of JBFMBT010000084.1, forward strand.
GATGGAAGTCGCGCCGCGAATGTCCGGTTCGATGGCGGGCACGCCGGGCGGCGGCGGGGGAATGCGTTCGCCAAGGATGCGCTCGTTGATGAACACGCCGCGCACGACTGGCGAGGTGCTGGTGCCGTCGGCGGTGACCTTGAGAATGGCGCCCTGCGTGAGGAGGCCGCCGCGTGTTGAGTCCGGTGTAAGCGCGACGCGTTGCAGACCATTGCCGGGTTTGAGTGGAGGAGGAGAGACAATGAGACCATCAGACAATGAGATGGGGCGAAGCTGGGGATTGCGTCTGGTTGTCTGATTGTCTCCTCGTCTGATTGTCTCGCCTTGCTTGGTTGTCTCGATCAATCCGTAGTGACGCGCCAGCCGGCCGTTGGCAAAGGTGAATTCCGAATCGACAAGATGCGAAATGCTTCGGTCCCGTTTGATGAGGTCGGTCACATACGCGCGCGTTTCCTGCACCATCGATTCCTGGAGCACCGGATCGAACGTGCGGAATTGGCGCGTGTCCGGCGAAGTAAAATCGATTTCCTTCAACTTGAGCCATTGGTCGGTAAAGCTGCGGATGAAACGGTCGGATTTCTTGTCCGCCAGCAGGCGTTCGATTTGCGCCGAGAGGACCTCGGGCCGGCGCAATTGGCCGGCGGCGGCGAGCTTCAGCAATTCAGCGTCCGGCATGCTGATCCAGAAGGCGTAACTGAGGCGCGAAGCGATGGCGTAGTCGTCGAGTTTGCCGGGCGGTTCAATGAACGTGAGGAAGCGCGGCGAACACAGGATGGCCCGATAACTGATGCGCAACGCGTCGGCGAGCGATTCGCCCTCCTGCAAGGCTTTGCGGGCAATCTCCTGATAAGGAGCGGCCTGCGCGGGTGTGACGGGGCGGCGGAACGCGCGTTGCGCAAACGCCGCGACCAGTGGTTCCACGGCCGAGGTGGCGCCGGTGCTTGATTCGGTGACGTTGACGTCGCCAAACAACCGGCGGCGCACGGCTTCGCGGCTGGCATTTGGATAAATGCGCTTCATTTCGATGCCACGGTGGGCGATGCCCGAAAAGCCGTCGCGTTCCAGGTCGCGGCCCTTGAACGACACGTTGCCGCCGGTGGCGCCGGTTTGGGCGCGGCGCAGTTCGGCGTCGTTCGGCTTCAATTCGAGCATGTGGTTCTTTTGAATCCAGGCTTCAAAGACGAGGTCGCGCGGCTTCGGGGTCGCCTCGACGAGCCCGATGAGATAGAGCATCGGAGCGGACGACGCGCACGCGCCGGAGCGCAACGTGCCCCAGACCGCGCCGTCGCGGCCGGGATTGATGGCGTGCACGCCGCGAACGGTGACGCGATACCAGCCGTCGGCGGGCACCTCGGTCACGGGCATGCGTCCGAAGAATTGCAGCGTGATGGGCCAGGAGATGCTTTTGCCGTCGCGCAGGTCGGGCCCGCGATAATTGCCGCGGCCCACCCGGGCGAGTTCCTCGGGAGTGTATTTGCGCTCGAACGTGGCGTCGCCATTCAAGGCGCGTTTGAAAGCTTCCGTCAACGCGCGGTCGGCCACATCGAGGTAACGCGCGAGTTGATGATGCGAAAGTTGCTGGCCATCGGCGACGGTCTCGAAACCGTGCGACGCGGGATCTTCGGGAAGCAAGTCTTTCAGTGGAATGTCGATGCCGAGCAGGTCGTGCATCGTGTGTTCATACTCGACGCGCGTAAGCCGGCGGCTGCGCACGCGTCCGCGCGCGGCGATGTCGGCGCGATCCGCTTCCAACAGAGGTTGCTCGAGGTTGGCGAGGAACTGAGTTGCATCATTTTTGTCCGGGCGCGGCTTTTTGGCGGGCGGCATCACGCCATCGCGGACGCGGTCATGCACTTTCACCCAGGTGTCGAAGGCGGCGGGATCCTTCAGATCGAACTTGAGGGCGGTGAGATCGAGGTTGCCCTTCTTCACCTCGGCGTCGTGGCATTCGAAGCAATGGGCTTCGAGGAACCGGGCCTGCGGGGAAGGGACTTTGGTAGGGTCGGCGGCGCCGGCGCGTCCGGCGAGAAGGGCGGACAACAGCAGCGACGTACACAACCATATCGAATGGCGCTTGATGGAAAAGCCCATGGGCATCGTATCTTTCTACCTTAGACGGACTTGGGGGGCAATGACGTTACAGGGATTGTGAATGAGCTAAATGGGTTAATTGGGCGACCGACACTACAGGGTTGGAGACGTTGCTGGAATAGCCGATAGCCGATAGCCAAGGGGGAGATGGCAAGGGCATTGAAGGCGTGTGTGTGTTTTGAACTGTCAACGCAGTGCCCGCTCCGCATACTCCGGCCATGTCGAAGCAGCAACGCTGGCCCTGCGCGCTGACCATTGCCGGGTCGGACAGCGGCGGGGGCGCGGGCATTCAGGCGGATTTGAAAGTGTTTGCGTCGCTGGGCGTGCACGGGACCAGTGCCATCACCTGTTTGACGGCGCAGAATCCAAAGGAGGTGCGCGGCATTCAGGCGTGCAGTCCCAAGGTTTTGCGCCAGCAAATCGAGGCGGTTTTTGCGGAATTGCGTCCGGCCGCGGCAAAGACGGGGATGCTGTTCTCCGCGCCGTTGATTCGCGTGGTCGTTGATGTTTTTCGAGCGGGTAAACGGCCGCCATTGATTGTGGACCCGGTGATGGTTTCGACCAGTGGGGCGCGGCTGTTGCAGGCGTCGGCCATCAAGGCGTTGGGCAAAGAATTGTTGCCACGGGCGGCGTTGGTGACGCCCAATCTCGATGAGGCGGAAATTCTCGTTGGCCACAAGATAAGCTCCATCGATAACGCACGGGCGGCGGCCCGGGAAATCAAGGTGCGTTATGGCTGCGCGGCGCTGGTCAAGGGCGGGCATCTGCGTTACGGCCGGGAGGCGGTGGATTTTTATTACGATGGGGAAACGGAATTGTTGTTGAGCGCGCCCCGTGTGCGCGGTGTTTCCACGCATGGCACGGGCTGCACGTATTCGGCGGCGATTGCGGGGTACGTGGCGCTGGGGTGCGACCTGCCGTACGCGGTGCAACTGGCCAAAGAGTATGTCACGCAGGCCATTGCGCAAAGCGTCAGGGTGGGACCCCATACGGTCTTGCATTGCTTTTGGGAAGATTGATGCGAGATTGTCGCCATGCATTTCGGACCAAGCGCCCGGTTGAAGGGCTGTCCAACACCCGGAGGACCAACGTCTGCAAGGGGAACGTAATCTGCTACTGCCACGGGTGAGCATGAATCGTCGTTTGTTGTTGTTCTGCATTCTGGCGTTCGGAGGTCTTTTGTTCATCACCCACGCGCAGGGACAAAGTGTCGCCGGAACGCGCCGGTACGAACTGCGCGAGCCGCGCTTCAACGCCTACGTCGTCGAAACGAATTTCGTGCGCATCAGCCTCGCGTCGCCCAACGCGGCGGGCGGCTGGCTGCGGGCGTGGCCGGAGGATGGCTCGACCAATCATGTCGAGTTTGGCAGCCGGCTGACGCTGCAATTGAAACCGGGCGTGTCGCTGGAACAGTTGATGGCGCGGCGGCCGTTGAAACTGGCGCGCACCATCAATCCGGGATTGTTCATTGTGCAGGCGCCGGATGCGTGGACGGCGTTGGAACAGGCGCAACAACTGGCGGCTTTCGAAGGGGTGATGGTTTCGGTGCCGGTGTCGCGGCGTCCGCTGCGGCAGCACGGCGCGGTGGGGGCCAAGCCGAACGACCCGCACTTTGACTCGCAATGGCATTTGCAAAACCGCGATACGGCCGGGAACCAGCTGGGCGTGGAAATGAATGTGCGCCCGGCCTGGACGCACACGCGCGGGGACGGCGTGATCATCGCGGTGGTCGATGACGGGTTCGAGGCGTCCCATCCGGAACTGATTCTTCGCTCCGGCGGCATGCCGCACGGTGATTTCACGAGCAGCACGGCGCCGATCTCGAACCCGCCGGTAAACGGGGATCATGCAACGGCGGTCGCCGGCCTGGCAGCGGCTGAAGGCAACAACAACCGCGGCGTCGTGGGCGTGGCGCCTGGTGCCAACCTTGCGAGCTGGGTGATTTTCAAGACCAATGGCGTCGCCACGACCGAGCAATTGATGGACATGTTTCACTTCAGTTCCAACGTCGTGGCGGTGCAGAATCACAGTTGGGGTTCGGGCGGCGCGGGGTTGGGCGCGGTGAGCGCGCTGGAACAAGCAGGCATTTCCAATGCGATTGCGTTCGGCCGCGGCGGCCGGGGCGTGGTGATGGTGCGCGCGGCGGGCAATTTCCGCGATGTTAACGGCGATGCCAACGAGGACGCCTACCCCAATGACCCGCGGGTCATCGCGGTGGCGGCGGCGCGGTTCGATGGCCGCGCGGCCACCTACAGCAATCCCGGCGCGTGTCTGCTGGTGGCCGCGCCCAGCGGCGACACGGGCTTCGACACTCTGTTCACGACGGACCGGCAGGGAACGTTGGGCTACAATCGCGTCAACTTCGCTGACGATTCCGCCGATTACGCCTTTAACTCGTTTGGATTCACGGGCACCTCGGGCGCGACGCCGCAGATTTCCGGATTGTGCGCCTTGATGTTGTCGGTCAATCCGAATCTTGGCTACCGCGATGTGCAACAGATTCTGGTGCACGCGGCGCGCCACTTTGACCTGGCTGATCCGGACATCCGCACAAACGGCGCGGGCTTTCGCTTCAGCCATAATGTGGGGTTTGGCATTCCCGACGCCGGGCAGGCCGTGCGGCTCGCGCAAAACTGGATCAACCGTCCCGCCCTCACGAGCGTCACTTACTCCATGGCCAACACCCAGAGTGTGCCCGACGACGGCCTGCGCGTGGTCGTCAGCGGGGGCGATGTGCCGGCCGAATTGCTGTCCATTCCATCCTCGCCGTCGCTCGGGTTGCACGTGGACATCGCCACGGCGACGGTGCCGGTGGTGGACGTGGGCTACGCGACCAATGCCATCGGGATCGACCTGACGGGCAAGGCGGCGTTGATCCGGCGCGGGCCGACGAATGCCGCGCCCGAGGATACCAGCACGTTTTTTGTCAACAAGATCGCGCGCGCGGCCGAGGCGAACGCCGCGTTTGCCATTGTTTACAACCACAGCGGCACCAATTCGCGCATCACCATGGCGGACACGGATTTTGTCCCCATCCCCGCCGTGTTCATCGGCCAGGCGCAGGGCGAACTGCTCACCAACTACGTGGCCACCAATCCGGTCACGACGCTGGCGCGCATTGAATTGCAGAAGGCCGCTTACACGTTCAACGTGACGGAGACGCTCCTGTGCGAACATGCCACCGTGCGCGTGCAAAGCAGCCATCCCACGCGCGGCGACCTGCGCATCACGCTGGTCTCGCCGCAGGGGACGCGCAGCGTGTTGCAACGATTCAATTTCGACACGGCGCCCGGGCCGGTGGACTGGACCTACCAATCGACGCAGCATTTTTATGAAAGCAGCGCGGGCACCTGGACCGTCGAGTTCAGTGACGAGGCGGACGAGCAGGGCGGAGACATTCTGGCGGTGGACCTCACCATCTATGGCGTGGCCATTGCGGACACGGACCATGATGGCCTTGATGACACGTGGGAGCAGACGAACTTCGGAAATCTCGCGCAAGGCCCGAAGGATGACCCGGATGGCGATGGCTACCAGAACGCACGCGAACAGATTCTCCAGACCAATCCCAACACGCCCAACTCGGAATTCCGCATCGACATCGGCGCGTGGAGTCCGCAATTGACGCGCCTGAGCTGGCCGGCCGTCAACGGCCGCAATTACGAAGTGCTCGCCGCGCCGACGCCGTTGGATACGTTTACCTCGGTGACCAACATCACCGGCCGTTTTCCGGAACTGGAATGGTTTTCTTCCGGCAGCGCCCCGGGGCAATTCTTCCGCGTCCGCTCGGTGTCGCCGTGAGGAGCGCGATCGGTCAACCCGGTGCGGAATGTGGTTCTCCCTCTCCTTTGGAGCGCGGCGTTTACGCCGCCTCCGCGCGATGCACCTCAAGCCGATCGATTGACTCCCAGCGGGCGAACGCTGAAGCGGCCTGAAGGCCGCGCCCCTGGAGGCGGCGTCAAGATCCGCGTGAGCAGGGGAATGCGTCTTTCCAATCGCAAATCGCAAATCTAAAATCGTAAATCTGCATGACGTTTCTGCCCATCGCGGAACGTGAGCTGCGCGCGGCCGCGCGGCGCAAGGGGACCTTCCGCCTGCGCGGGTGGACGGCCGCCGCCGCCATCGCGGTGAGCATGATGTTCATCCTGTTCCACAATCTGGGTGGGCGCGGACAGTTGGGCGGCGCTCTGTTCGTCACGTTGAGCTGGTACACCTTCGGCCTCTGCCTGCTCGCGGGCATGGTGCTCACGGCCGATTCTCTCAGCGAGGAAAAGCGCGAAGGCACGCTCGGCCTGCTGTTCCTCACCGACCTCAAGGGCTACGACGTCGTGCTCGGCAAGTTCATGGGCGCGTCGGTGAACGCGTTTTATGCCTTGCTGGCAATCCTGCCGATCCTCGGGCTGCCGTTGTTGATGGGCGGCGTGACCGGCGGCGAATTCTGGCGTATGGCGCTCGCGCTGGTGAACGCGTTGTTTGTGTCGCTGACGCTGGGCACCTGGTGTTCGGCGCGCAGCCGCGAAATGAGCCAGAGCGCGGGGAAGATGTTCGCCGTGCTGTTCATTCTGGTCCTGGTGGTGCCGATGCTCGCAAACGTGCAATCGCGTCCGCAGAATTACGCCTGGTGGCTGGCGACTTCCATCAGCCCGGTGCTTCCCGCCCGGCTCGCGGACGAAACCATGTATTTGCTGCGCCCGGCGAATTATTGGGAATCGCTGCTTATGTCGAACCTGGTCGGCTGGGCGCTGCTTGCGTTGGCGAGCTTCGTGTTGCCCCGCTCGTGGCAGGACCAACGCGTCGCCGTGGCGCGCACGCCACTGATGCACCCGCGTCGCTTGGCGGAGCAAAAGGCACGGAACTTGTCCCGGCGCAAGCGGACGCTGGACATCAACCCGGTGTTATGGCTGGCCGGGAGAAATGATGGTTCGTCCGGATGGTTCTCCGCCCTCGGTTTGATGTGGTTGGGCTCGGCCGGTTATGCCGCCGCAATTTTGTATTCCTTCGTGACCAATTCCGATACGGAGGACGTGCATTGGCTGATCATGCCGGTCCTGTTTGTCATGAAGGTGCTTCTAGCCACGCGCGTCTGTCGTTTCTTTGTGGAAGCCCGACGCAGCGGGGCGATGGAATTGTTGTTGTGCACGCCCTTGACCGGGAAACAAATCCTCTCCGGGCAATGGCAGGCGCTGAGGTCCTATCTCATGCCGTTCTGTTTGGTGGGTGTCATTGAAATTCTGAACGTCGCGATCCAATTCTATCTGAATTGGGGCGTGCACACGCTGCCGGTTTCAGGTTTCATCCAATCGTTCCGCGGTCCGTTCGGTCATCTCTATTACCTCATCCGCACCGTGACCGATGTCTTCGCCATCGTCTGGCTCGGCATGTGGCTGGGGCTCTCCGCGAAGAAGCCGTCGTTCGCCGGCGGCTGGACCGTTCTGTTCGGCGTCGTGCTGCCCGCCTTCGCCGTCTGCGTGCCCAACCTCCTCATCGACATCATCGTCATCCTCTGGGCCAAGGACAAACTCGAGCGCCACCTGCGCAAAACCTTGCTGGACCAATACAAGCCGCTGAAGGAATGGAGCGCGGCGCAAGCATAAACAAATCGTCCTTTGCCGGTTTCGCATTTTGATATTCGGGTTTTTCTTTCGGATTTCGGTCTTCGAGTTTCGGATTTCAATTTCGCCTCCCTTTATAGTATATCCTTCGCATGAAATTCCTCCTGCGCTCGCTGGGCCTTTTCTTCATCACCTCGGCTTCCGCTTCTTTGGCGGCCACGGCGTCGGTTGAACAAATCGACTGGGGCAAGCTCCCTGATGGCCGCACCGCGAAACTCTACACGCTGAAAAACCGCCACGGCACCACGGCCAAGATCACCGACTTCGGCGCCGTCCTCACCGAATTGCACACGCCCGACCGCGACGGCAGTTTCACGAACGTCGTCCTCGGCTTCGACAACCTCCGCCAATACGTGGATAACAACACCTCCTTCGGTGCCACCATCGGGCGCGTTGCCAACCGCATCGCCGGCGCGAAGTTCATGCTCGACGGCAAGGAAGTGCGCGTCACCGCCAACTCCGGCAGCAACCAGATTCACGGCGGCAAGGTCGGCTTCCATCGCGTCCTCTGGGACAGCCGAGCGCTGCCTGCCGCCAAGGGCCGCGCCGCCGCCGAGTTCAAATACCGCGCCAAAGACGGCGAGGAAGGTTTCCCCGGCAACCTCGAGGTCACCGTGACCTACACGCTCACCGACGACCACGAATTGATCATTGATTACACCGCGACGACAGACAAACCGACCCCCGTCAATCTCACCAACCACAGCTTCTTCAATCTCGCCGGCCACGGCGACGTGCTCGCGCACGAACTGGAGATCCGCGCCAAATCTTACACGCCCGCGAACGAGCAGTTGATTCCCACCGGCGAAATCGCGCCCGTGAAAGGCACCGGCCTGGATTTCACGAAGCCCACCGCCATTGGCGCGCGCATCAAGCAGTATTACCCGCGGCCCGGCGGCTACGACCACAACTACGTGCTCGACGGCAAGCCCGGCACGCGCCGGCTCGCCGCGCGCGTCGTCGAGCCCAAGTCCGGCCGCGTCATGGAATGCTACACCACCGAACCGGGCGTGCAGCTTTACACCTCGAACTGGACGCAGCCCCGCCGCTTCGGCCCCTCCGAATACCCGCCGCACGCCGCCCTTTGCCTGGAGACGCAGCACTACCCGGACTCCGTCAACCAGCCGAGTTTCCCCAGCACCATCCTGCGCCCCGGCGAAACCTTCCGCTCGACCACCAGCTACAAGTTCTCGGCGCGCAAGTGATAAATCCATTTTGCCAATTCGCATGAATTCGGCGAATCCTTACTTTCGCGCGTTTGTTTGCGGTGCAATATGGTGCGCGGCAATCGCACTCAAGTTGTCGTCGCGTCCGTCCTCAAATTGGGCAGCTCTGCCTGATTGGAAATGGCTGGTGTTGGTAACGGTTGCAGTTGGTGCGGCGCTTGGACTCGGCGTTTTGGCATCTCGCGTTGGCCGAATGCGTTCCTGGTGGGTCATGGGCGTGGGCACGGTTGTCGCGTGGTTTGTAGTGTTTGGTGTATTACTCGTTGGCATGCGGGTGGCGTTTCCGCCCAAAGCTGTCCCCGAGTTTGCTGGCACCGATGAGATGATGGCCCATTTGGCGGCGGAATCGACAAAGTGGGTGAAGGCGGACTGCGGAATCGACCTCGATTATTCCTTGGATTCGATCAAAATCATCGAGGAAGAGCTCGGCCGTATTTCCAAGGATACCGACCGAAACAACCCGAAGGCTGGGACGTTTGGCATCGCCATGGGTTATGGCGCTTACGTCGGCGAAGTGCTCCGACGGGCGGATGGCGGTTCGTGGGCTGAGGATCATCCTGTTGGTGGCGAGCGGTCGTTCCCCTTGACGCTAAAAGGCGATCAGGTCCTGTTTCCAGTCGGTTGGTGCTGGAAGCGGCTCACCAACGGCGAAGAGGAGAATGTATACATCAAGGCGCTGGCGTTGAAGGCGAATGGAATCGCTTCCTCGACGAATGTCGTGGAAAGCCGCTGAACCAGATTTTTGCTAATCGTTCGTGTAGATCGTCCACATTTTGGTTTGCCGGGTCGCGTTGGTGGTGGTGGCCAGCGGATTCATCAGTTCCGCGTGTCCGTCCACGAAGCCGAAGTTAAACTGCCCGACGTGGTGCCGGGGCCAGTAGGCAGTCGAGCTCGGGGCAATGCTGCGGGGCACCGAGGACATGTATCGTCCGCCCGCCGAGCTCCAGTTCACTTGATCGACCCAGGCGATCCAATTGCCCACCCGTTGTTCGCCGTCGTGAATCCGCTCCGTGTACGCGATCGTGTCGGCCCCATCAAGCACCAGCGCCGTCCGCACCGAGGGAATGTTGCGCACCTTCATCGTCGCCCACGAGACATTCATCGGTGCATCGGGGGTCCAGCCCGGGGTTCCGGCGGAGCCACTGTACGCGATGCCGACGCCGGTGCGGACTGATGAACTGATGGGAAGGTTGGTCTGGGCGCCCTGGACCAGATTGGGGCCGGCGGTCATTTTATAACGGGGCATCGCATAGCCCCGGCGCAGGCGGGGCGTGTTGTTTGAGATGGGCTGTCGCGGCGTGAACGGGTTGGATGGGCAGTCGAGCATCTTGGGGGAATTAAAGGCGGCCGGTTGCCACGACTTGAGTCCGCCCATGGCGCCGCCACCGAGATAGTCCCAGAGCAGTTTGTCCCATGAACCGTAGGTGGTGTTGCCGGGTCCCATGCGCAGGCCGGCATAGGGCAGTTTGTCGCTGTTGTCACCGGTGTACATGGCCGTGGCGACCAGCACCTGTTTGACGTTGCTCATGCAACTGGCGCCCTTGGCCCGGGCCTTGGCCTTGGCCAGCGCGGGCAAGAGCATGGCGGCCAAAATCGCGATGATCGCGATGACCACGAGAAGTTCGATGAGTGTGAATGCCCGGCGCTGGGGAAGTTGCGCGGGCCTGGCGTTTGTGGTGTTATGCATGGCAAGAATCCTCGGTTGGTTTTCGCAGTTTGGTTTACAAATCCAGCAGCACGACTTTTTGGGTCTTGGGGTCAATGGCGAATCGTTTGCCGGGAGGCGGCGTGGGCACGGCCTTGATCAGCCCGGCCTTGACGAGTTCCGACAAGTCCTTCACCGGTTCGGACGCTTTTTGCCGCGCCTCCATGGCGGCGACCTCTTCGGCCTCCGTTTTGTAGGTGCGGATCTCGCCGCTGCTGCCGGTGGCCCGCGCCTCCACGTAGTCGTTGAGAATCTGATTGAGCAGGTCCAAATCAGACAGGACTTCACCGCGCTCATTGGTGGGGCGGTTGGCACCCGTGAAGTCGATGGCGGTAACGGGCGGAGGCGTGGCCGGGGCGGTGGTGGGGGCGACGATGGTTCCTGGCGGGGGCGTTACAGTCGCTGCCGAAACGGTCTCGAGACTTTGCATATTTGCCGTATTCGCAAGCGGTTCCGCTTGGGTTTCGGCTGAAGGATCTTGCTTGGGGGCGCATCCGATGGTGAGAACCAAGAGCACCAAAGCGAATGCAAGAGATGATTTGGAATGCATGTTCAAATTTAATACAGAATTTTGTTAACGTTATCTACATTACAAAATATGATTACAATTGTCTATAATAAACTTTACATCATTTTCTCTAATTTCAGTAGGGTGGTTTGGGGGCAGAGCCTCGTCACCGGCTGCCACCGATATTTGAAGGAGGGGCAGATGTGGATTTAGGTGGATTTGGGTGGACCATGGCGGAGTTCAAGGTTCCGAGTTCAAGGTTGGATTTTTTCCGAATTTGGCGCGAGGCGGAAAGGGGTGCGTCCGCGTGGGGCGCTCATCAGAGGTGTTCATGCTGGTGTGAGGGTGAAATTTTTATTTTTTCTCATAGAGCGCTGAGATTGGCCGGGCATCCGCCAACGCGGTTCGGGCCATGTGGGCGCGAGGGAGCGCGGACGGAAGGCGTGTGGCCGGACCGTTCTGAACGGTGGCGCTCCCTGGCGCATACGACGGGAGTAGTGTGTCATTGAGTGATATAGTTGTCAACGTGGTTTGTTGTGTCCGGCGCGCGTTGAGCCAGGCGACGAAGAGGGGGAGACAATCAGACAAGGAGACGGGGAGAATTGACGAAGGCCAAATGACGTGAAATTCGAAGAGCAGGCGAATGGGGAAGGTGGGTCGGACGAATGAGGAGTGTGAACAGAAGGAAATTTGAACCCGCTGATGGACGGGCTCACGGGCATTCCGGCGAACCGCGCCTCTGAGCAGCGCGGATGATGACGCTCCTACGGAGCTTGGGTTTTGCGGGATGACGAGTCTATAGACATGCCACTCCTACTGAGTTTGAGGCAGTTGCGTTTGGGGCTGTGGTCAGCCGAATGGTGTTAACGCGGTCGCATTGAGAAGTGATTGGGGGAATAGCCAATGGCCGATGGTCAACAGCCGCTCCGAGAGCGATGTCGAAATTTCACTTTGGAGATTTCAAAGCCTTAAACCAAGCGGACCAAGTTACTGCGTTTCGCCGCGGGTGACGTGCATGAAGACTTCCTCGAGGCCAATCTCGTCTTCGCGCAACCCGACGAGTTTCACGCCGGCGGGCACCAGGGTGTCGGCGACGAAGCTGGGGTCGGTGTCGTGGTCCACGAGCGTGACCTTGAGCTGGCTGTCCACGGGGACGACTTCGGCGACTTCGGTGCGGGCCTTGAGGAGCTCGATGGCCTTGCTGGAATCGCCGTTGACCTTGACCCAGAAGATGCGGCCTTCGGTCATTTGATGGCGCACGCCTTGGACGGGGCCGCTGTAGATGAGCTTGCCCTTTTCGATGATGGCGACGCGGTTGCAGAGGCTCTGCAATTCGCTGAGGATGTGGGAGGAGATGATGATGGTTTTGCCCAGGCGCTGGAGTTCCTCGAGGATGGCCATCATTTCGATGCGCGCGCGGGGGTCGAGGCCGCTGGCGGGTTCATCGAGGAGCAGCAGTTTGGGGTCGTGAATCAAGACGCGCGCCAGGCCGAGGCGTTGTTGCATGCCGCGGCTGAGGGCGCCGATCAACGCGCCGCGTTTCTCGCTCAAGCCCACCAGTTCCAGCACATCATTCACCGTCTTTTCGCGCTGGGACGACGGGATCTTGTAACAGGCGCCGAAGAAATCGAGGTACTCGGTCACTTCCATGTCCTTGTACACGCCGAAGAAATCGGGCATGTAGCCAATGACGTGGCGGACGGCGTCGGCGTCCTTGACGACATCATGGCCGAGGACAAAGGCCTGTCCGGCCGAGGGCGCGAGGAAGGTGGCGAGGATGCGCAGGGTGGTGGTCTTGCCCGCGCCGTTGGAGCCGATGAACCCGAAGAGGTCGCCTTGGTTGACCGTGAGGTCGAGGTTGGAGAGGGCGGCCATCGCGCCGTACATGCGCGAGAGGCCGACGGTCCGCACGGCGGGGAGGGGAGGGGTGGATTCGGTGGACATGGCGGGCGCGGTTAAATGGTTAAATGAGTTAAAAGCGTTGAAGCGTGGGGTGTTGTAGCGCAGGTTTCCAACCTGCTGTATCGCCGATTTCCAATCGGCCCGACGTGGCTGGACGAGGGCATTGGTTGTAGAAAGCAATCTGTGGCAATCACACGACGCAGGCTCGAAGCCTGCGATACAGCAGGTTGGAAACCTGCGCTACGGGCGTAAGAGTGTTGCTTCGTTGCTTCGTTCATTGCGGCGTGGCTTCGGAGGTGTGGAGGGCGACGCGTAACAAGGTGTTCTTCGCGCTGCGGCGCGGGGAGAAATCGTTGAGCGGTTGGGTGAAGACGTGGCCGGCGTCCCACGCGAGCAACACGGCGTCGCCGCGGTCCACAAGCCAGGACAGATCCAATCCTTCGGGCGTGACGAAGCTGCCGGCGTAGCCGTAGGGGCCGGAGGTGTTGGCATCCAATTCGGACACGAAGGAGGTGGCCATGCTGCACAGGGGCAGGTTGGACAGACGGAAATTGGAGTCGCCCCCGAAACTGCGGCGGCGATCCTGAATGGCCGCGGCGAACTGGCCGCCGTTTTGGCGCACGAAATCCTCGATGCGCGTAGACGACATAGAACCCAATGAAAACGTCTTGCTCTGCCGCGACGGCAGTTCACCGAACGTATAGACGCGCTCGCGGTACACGAGGCGCGCTTCGGTGAGCGGCCGGTCGAGGAGATTTTCCACCGTGACTTCGGCGTTGGGGCCGGGGTTGCTCAACGTGGCGCGCAGCGGCAGGTCGTGCGGCTGCCACCAATCGCTGATAAACAACTGGCTGGTCCAGACCGGCACGAAGACCTCGGCGCTGAAGCCGTCACCGCGATGTTCCACGGAGGCGCGCGTGCTTTCCTGGTTGCCGGCCCACGAGCCCTGAAATTCGCCGCGCAACGTGGCCTGCGGCTGGCGGCCGGTCAGGTTGTAACGCGCATTGGAGGGCGAGTAGATGGACGCGTAGGTGCGCCCGCGCAACTCGGCCCGTTGGGCGCGCGGCAGCACATCGACGATCTGCACCTCGTTCCATTCGGTTTCGCCGGCGCGCAGCATGAAGCCGATCCAGTAGATCAAGAGCGAAAAGAACACGACGTAACAGGGGAACGTGATCCACGTGAGCATCTGGCGGTTGATTTTTTTGAGCCAGTATTGGTCAAGCGGGCCGATGACCACGAGATACGCCACGAGCAAAAGCAAGAGCCAGCTTACGGGGAGCTTGCGCACCTGGCGGCTGTCAATCATGGCGCCGAACACGCCGTCGATGCTGTTGCCGCCGTAGGAATAGGCGTTGGAAGTGCCTTCCACGAACGCTTCGGACGGCGCTTCCACCAGACGCGCCCAGAACCACGAACGATTTTTCCACGAACGAAACGGCTCGCGTTCCGGGCTGAACGTGAGCGCCGTCACCTTGCCACGCCCGCGATTGGCCTCGATGACCAGCGGCTGGCCGCCGGCGCTGAGCACGGTGCGCCCGTCCAGCAACGCGGTGGTGGCGCACGGCATGGGCGTTTGCTCGAAGGTGGCATCGGGCGACAGGCGCGAGAAGGGATTGACGGTGGAGACGGTGCGCGAAGACGACGGGCGAACGCCCGGACGCGGCGACGGCGTGGAGGAAGGAGTCACGACGGTGGCGGACTTGCCGGACACGAGCCATTCCTGGAGGGCGCCGTCGCTGGTGGCGGTGGCGACGCCGGTGAATTCGCACGGCAACAGCGCTTTAAGCCACGGCGTGCCGTTGACATCCGAGGCCTGCTCGACGGCGACAATCAAATGGCCGCCGGCCTGCACCCACGCGATGAGTGCGTTGATTTGGGGGAGCTTGAGGTCGAGCGCTTTCTCGGAGTTGAGGTAGATGACGTTCAAGCCTTCGAGGGCGATGGCGGAATCGGGGAAGACATCCGGCTGCATGCGGGCGACCTCGGGCTGGATATCGGCGCGGCTGCTTCGGCCCTCGGGCATGGAAGGCGCGCCGGCAAAGGTGCGGGGCACAGCGCCGATGACCATGGTGCGCCAGGAGACGTCCTTGCGCGCGCGGAGGTTGGTGGCTTCGGCGCGGACCTTGCCGCGTTCATCGACGAGGCGGGCGTGCCAGACATTGTAACGGCCGCCGGAGCCAAACACGGGGATGACGAAGCGTTTGCGCGTGTTGGTGGGCAGTTCGACGGCCATCCGGCGCGCCTGGCCGCGACCACCTTGCTCGCTGGTGAGTTCGAAGACGGCCTTGAAGGACGGGCCGTCATTGTGGACTTCGCAGACGACGGGGAACCAGTTGGCCTCGCGCACGATGTTGTCGTAGCCGAGGAAAACATCGAACTGCAAGGCGGCCTGCGCGGGCGCGGGCAGGAGCAGGCACCACGCACAGAGGGCCGTCCACCTTGCCCAACGCTTCAGGAATCGATGCAAACCGCCTCCCTGTAAGGTTGTCATCTTCAACACACTTAAACTGGGTTCAACTCGCGTTTACCTTAGCCCACAGGATTGGATTGTGCAATGGCGATTGCGTCACGCGTGGGGTTCGACACTTCAAACAGCAAACTTCAGAGAAGCAGCAAACTCCAAGGCTCAACGGACCGCGCGACTCCAGTCGCGCTTACGATACGGCGCGCCAGGCGAAGGAAAGATTGCACCCCTCGCTGTTTGCCGTGCCGTAAGCGGGCGGAATGCCCGCGGTCCGGGGGGCGCCCTTTGCGATTGCACTTTGAGCGCGAGTTGGCTTTGCTCTGGGCGCATCGTATCTTAGTGCATGGACGAGAAGGCCCTGGTCATCGTTCCCACGTATAACGAGAAAGACAATCTGCCCTTGCTGGCGCAGCGGGTGTTGAGCCTGCCGGTGAAGGTGGATTTGCTCGTGGTGGATGATAATTCGCCCGATGGCACGGGGCGGATTGCCGATGAACTGGCGGCGAAGCATCCGTCGATTCATGTCTTGCACCGGCAGGAGAAGAACGGGTTGGGCCGCGCGTATCTGGCGGGGTTTGCCTGGGCGTTGGAGCGGGATTACGAATTCATCATGGAGATGGATGGCGACTTTTCGCACAACCCGGACGACATCCCGCGCTTTCTGGAAGCCGCCGCCAACGCCGACCTGGTGCTGGGCTCGCGCTACGCCAACGGCATCCGCGTCATCAACTGGCCGCTGGGCCGGTTGATGTTGAGCATGGGCGCGGCGAAGTACGTGAAGGTCATCACGGGGATGCCGATTACTGACCCGACGGGCGGGTTCAAGTGTTTCCGGCGGGGCGCGCTGAAGTCGCTTGATCTGGAGGCCGTGCGGTCGAATGGGTACAGCTTTCAGATCGAGATGACGCACAAGCTGTGGCGGCAGGGCATGAGGGTGGCCGAGGTGCCGATTGTGTTCACGGACCGGTTTCAAGGGACGTCCAAGATGTCCCGACATATCGTGTGGGAGGCGATCTGGATGGTGTGGCGGTTGCTGGCGCAGAACGGGTTGAGGCGATGGCCGAGGGAAAAGTTGAAGCGTTGAAGAGTGATGAGTTGGAGCGTGGTTGGGAAAAGAAGGGGCGCCTGACCGGGTGCTGAGGCCGGTCAAGCGCCCTGCGCTTGTTGCGGATTGCCCGCCCTGACACTTTACCCCCACCTCCTGAGCGCCCCACCTGTGCTCTCCCTCTTTGAAGAAAGAAGAAGGCTGGTGCCAGATGGTTTTTACATACCATGTAAAAAGCACTTGTGGAATAAGGGTTTCCACTTAGATAAAGGGGGTGGGCGCGGAAGGAATGTCGTTGTCGGGACAGGCTGTATGGCCAATAACGCAGAAATGAGTGCATGGCTGGAAATTAATTCGGCGACGGTCTATCAGGTCATTGATAGCTGCACCATCGGGCGCGCGCAGGGAAACCGGCTCGTGTTGCACAGCCCGTCGGTCTCGCGGCGGCATGCCATGGTCTATGGCTCGGCCGAGCGCGGGTACTGGGTGACCGACCTGGGCAGCCGCAACGGGACATTCGTCAATGAGTTGCCGGTAAAGGATCCGGTGTTGCTCGCGGACAAGGACCGCATCCTGATGGGGAATTACCTGCTGACGTTTCACCGCGGCAAACGTCCACCCACGACGAGCGTCGAAACGCGCCCGGCCAGCAACGTCAGCACGTCCGGCGCCGATGCCCCGCCGGCAAACACCAGCGCGGAATACGGTGTGCTGTCGCTGGATTCGCGCTGCCGCATCCGCCGGGTGACGCCGAATGTGACGCGGTGGTTTGGCATTTATTTCGCGCGCGAGAATTTCAGTGAAAGCCGCATGCCGCCGACGCTGGAGAACTGGGTGTTGACGCGGCAGCGGGAATTGCAGAAGGGGGCGCGCGGCGCCGCGGCGAACGAAGAATTCAAGGCGGCCAATGGCGACCTGGTCTTGACGGCGCGCCTGGCGGACACGGGGTTCGAGGAAATCATTCTGGTCTTGAGCGAGGAACAGCCGCGTCTGACCGCCAGCGCGCTGGTGGGACTGGGCCTGACGCCGCGTGAGGCCGAAGTGCTCGTGTGGGTGGGCCAGGACAAGAGCAACGCGGACATCGGCGGCATCCTGGGCATCAGCCCCAAGACCGTCGAAGTGCACCTGTACAACGTCTATCAAAAGCTGGGCGTGGAAAACCGCCGGCAGGCGTTGTCGGCCGCGCTGGAGCGGCTGGGGCCCAAACCGAGCGGGAAGTGATTTTGTTCCGAGTTCAAGAGGTTCAAAGTTCAAGGTTCAAAGTTTTCGGAGAGCGCCCCGTCCCCGGGCGCAGCAATGTGTTACGGCAAGCGGTGTGAAATTTTCACCCGCGCAATGCCGAAGACCAAATGACGAATGAAGAACAAAAGCAAGAATCCCGAAATGACCAGGTGATGTGTTGGGCAACTCCGTGGGCGTTCGGGTGGGTGATGTTGCTGCGCCCGGGGACGGGCGCCCTCCGGTCTTGCGTGCGAGCCGATAGTTTTCTAGCTTGCGCGGCACACCTCGGAACACATCGGTATGTCGGCCAACCTCGCATTGGTGGATTATGTCGTCCTGGCGGCTTATTTGGCCGGGACGCTGTGGATTGGGTTCAAAGTCGGTCGCAAGATTCACACGGGCAAGGATTTCTTTCTGGCCGGGCGCACGCTGCCATGGTGGGCCATCGGCTTTTCGCTCGTGGCCACGGACATCGGCGGGACGGACATCATCGGCGTGGGCGGCGCGGCGTATGTGCATGGGCTGGCGGTGGGAAACTTCGAATGGATCGGCTGTGTGCCGGCGATGATTGTCGCGGCGTTTGTGTTCATCCCGATTTTCTGGCGGGCGGGGGTTTATACCATTCCGGAATTCCTGGAGCGGCGGTTTGACGCGCGCGTGCGCACGGCGCTGGCGTTGTGCTGGCTGCTGTTCATGGCGTGCAACCTGGGCATCATGCTGTTTGCCTCGGCCCGGATGCTGAATGTGATTTTCGGCTGGAGCCCGGCCTTCAGCATCATGCTGACGGCGATCCTGGTGGGCGTTTACACGTTCTCCGGCGGATTGGCGGCGGTGGTTTATACCGATGTGATCCAATGCGTCGTGATGATCGGCGGTTGCCTCATGGTGCTGGTCATTGGGGTGATCGACCTCGGCGGCGTGGGCGCGTTGTTCGACAAGGTGCGCGAAGTGGAGGCGGCCAAACGGGCAGTGGAAGGCGTGGCGGCGGCGGGCCACCACACGCAGTTGATTTTGCCCGTGGACACGCCCACGCCCTTCCCGTGGACGGCGATCCTGTTTGGCCTGGGCTTCGTGCTGGGGCCGGCGTACTGGATCGGCAATCAGGCCATTGTGCAGCGTTCGCTGGGCGCGAAGAGCGAGTTCGAGGCAAAGGCCGCGTATGTCTGGGGTGCGCTGCTCAAGAACCTGATTCCGGTAATCATCGCGGTGCCGGGGTTGATTGCGCTGGCGAAGTATCCGGACTTGAAAGAAGGCGACAGCGCGGTGCCGCAACTAGTGGCCACAATGCTGCCCATCGGATTCCGCGGGTTATTCCTCGCGGCCTTCATGGCGGCGCTGATGTCGAGCGTGGACTCCTATCTGAATTCGGCCGCCACGCTGTTGACCAATGATCTCTACAAGCGGTTCCTTCGTCCGGCGGCGACGGACGAGCAATTGTTGCGCGTGGGACGCGCCGTCACCGTCGCCTTGATGGTGTGGGCGATTGGGTTCGCCTTTTATCTCGGGCGCCTGGAGGGCACTGGCATCTACACCA
>JBFMBT010000085.1:0-22289 GCA_040754875.1 Verrucomicrobiota bacterium
AGTTGAAGGGTCCAGACGTGAAAGAAAAGGGCTTCGCAGGAGATCCTGCGAAGCCCTGATGAATCCATGACCGGCGCCGCTTACGACAATTCGAGCGTGCCGTAGGTGATGGGCTTGATTTCCTTGCCGGAGCCGTCGGTGATTTTGCGCGTCTTCTCGTCGAAGAGGCACATGACGTTCAACCGCTCGGACATTTCGGCCAGCGAAATGACGGTCTGCACGCGCACCGCGAGGTCGATGCCCGCGTTGGGCTGTTTGTTGGCGCGGATGCTCTCGAAGAAGTTCTTGTGGTGCGCCGGGACGTTTTCGCCCGGGAACCCTTCGCTCGTTTCCGGGTCAATCTCCTCGGAGAACGGCCGCTCGGGTTTCAGTTCCACCTTGTTGCCTGCCATCGTGAGCGTGGCCTTGTGGCCGCGGATCATTTCCTGCGTGCCGACTTCGTTGATGGTGCTGCTGGTGATGTGCATGACCATGCCGCTCGGGAACTCGGCAATGAGCTGCACGATTTCCGGCACGTCGCGCTCGCGCGTCGAGCCGGCCGGCTGGTGCTGGTCGGTGTGCACCGCCTTGTTGCCCACGCAGGCGACGCGCGTCGGGAACTCCGGATTGCCCGTGGCCAGCATGTAGGGATGCAGTTTGTGCGGGAACAGGTCGCCCAGCAACCCGGCGCAATACGGATAATATTTGCGCCAGCGGAAGTAATCGTCCGGATTGAAGGCCTTCTGCTGCTTGATCTGGTCGCCGATCCACATCTTCCAGTTGACGTCTTCCTGGGTGCACCACTGCTGGATGGCGTAATTCCATTCGCCCTTGGCGTTGTTGCGCATGTAGGAGCCCTGCGCCATGACCGCCGGGCCGATCTTGCCGGCCTTGATCCATTCCGCCGCCTTGTGCCATTTGCGGTCGGAGCAACCCTGCGAGCCGACCTGCAGGATCTTGCCCGTCTTCTTGACCGTGTCATGGATCTGAAACGCTTCGCCCAGATAACGGGTCATCGGCTTCTCCACATAGACATGCTTGCCGGCGTTCATGGCGTCCACGCACACGCGCGTGTGCCAGTGATCCACCGTGGCGCAGAAGATGATGTCGATGTCCTTGCGTTCGAGGAGCCGGCGGTAGTCGCCAAACTGCTCGACCTTGGACGCGCCGGGGACGGCTTCCAGGATCTTGGCCGCCTCGGCGGTGCGATGCTTGGAGACGTCGCACGTGGCCGCGCCAGCCACATTATTTTCGCCGGAGAACTTGGCGATGTTCTTGACGTGGGCGTTGGTGCCCTGGCCACCCACGCCGACAAATCCGATGACCAGCTTTTCATTCGCGCCCTGCACGTTGACCGACGGCGCGGAGCTTTGTCCGTAAACCGGCGTCTTGAGGATGCCGGTGGTGGCGACTGCCGCGGTGGCGGCAGCCGCTTTTTTCAGGAAACTCCGGCGCGATTCCCCGCCGGCGGAGGGATGGTTTTCTTTCATGTGCATAAAAACAGTTCTGCTTGGGTTGACAATGATTTGTTAAGCCTACCCCAACCGCCCGGCCGGTCAATGCCGAACATTGCGTTTGCGACCGGCCCGGTTGATGCAAATCAAAAGGCAGGCTCCATTCTCTTGATTCTCCCGCTTTCCTCCTGTTCGCCGCGCTGCTATGTATGCACCGTCGATGATCAACCACGGAAACGCCGCCGCCGTTCCTGCCCGCCTGTGGACCTTCGCGGCGCTCGCGCTGCTCACGCTGGCCGTTTTCGCGCCCGTGCGGAATTTCGATTTCGTCAATTACGATGATAATCTCTACATTTCCGAAAACCCCGTGGTGCGCGAGGGCCTCACCGCGGACACCATCCGCTGGGCGTTCACCACCACGTCCGTCAGCAACTGGCACCCGGTCACGTGGCTCTCTTACCTGCTGGACGTGGAATTGTTCGGCCTGAACCCGCGGTGGTTCCACCTGGAAAACGTCCTCCTGCACACCGTCAACGCCCTGTTGCTGCTGGGCCTGCTGCAACGGTTGACGGGCGCGTTCTGGCGGAGCGCGCTGGTGGCGGCGCTTTTTGCCTGGCACCCGTTGCACGTCGAATCGGTGGCGTGGGTTTCCGAGCGCAAGGATGTGTTGAGCACGCTGTTCTGGTTGCTCGCGACCTGGGCGTATGCGCGTTACGCGCAAACCAATTCGCCCCGCTGGTATGCGGCCGGCCTCGGCGCGTTCGCGCTCGGGCTCATGGCCAAGCCGATGCTGGTCACCCTGCCCTGCACGTTCATCCTGCTCGACCACTGGCCGCTCCATCGCCGTCCGCTTCCCGAATGGCGCACCGAATCGTGGCGCGTCGCCATTGAATGGCACGCGAAAGAGAAGTGGCCGTTCTTCGGACTGGCGGCGGTCGCATCACTCATCACCGTGGCGGCGCAATCCGGTGAAGCGGTCGTTTCCGTGGACCAGCTTCCGCTGGGTCTGCGGCTCTCCAACGCCGTCGGCTCCTATGCCGCTTATCTGGGCAGGACGATCTGGCCCTTCCAACTTGCGGCGCATTACCCACACCCGGAATCGTGGCCATGGTGGCAGGTGGGCGGAGCGTTGTTGATCCTGGCCGGCATGTCTGCTGTCGCCATCCGGCAAGTCAAAGCGCGCCCGTATCTCCTGATTGGCTGGCTGTGGTATCTGGGCACGCTGGTGCCGGTGATCGGCATCGTGCAAGTGGGCGACCAGGCGCTGGCCGACCGCTACACGTACGTGCCGCTGCTCGGGGTATTTGTCATGGTCGCATGGGCGCTGGCCGACGCGGTGGCGTTAAAGCCGCAACTGCGCGCCGGCGCGATCGCCGCCACCGGCCTGGCGCTGACCGCCTGCCTGTGGTTGACCGCGCGGCAGGTGCAGACGTGGCGCGACAGCGTGACCTTGTTCACACACGCCATCCAGATCAGCCCCCACGACGCCATGGCGCACAACAATCTCGCCCTCGCGCTGGCCGCGCAGGGAAAGGCGGCCGAAGCGAGAAGTCATTACGAAGCCGCCGTGCGCCTGCGGCCCACCCATGCGCTGGCGCACAATAATCTCGCCAACCTGCTCGCCAACGAAGGCCGGCTGGTCGAGGCAATCCGGCATTACGAACTCGCGCTGCAACATCAGCCGCAGTTCTCCCACGCGCACTTCAACCTGGCCCTCGCGTTGATCGAAAAGGGGGACCGCGAAGCGGCCTTGCAGCACCTGTTCGAAACACTGCGCCTGCATCCCACACCCCAGGCGCATCTGCAGGCGGCCAATCTGCTCGGCGCGCGCCCGGCCGAGGCCGAGCGCCATTATCGCGAAGCGTTGCGCCGGTCACCGGGCCTGGTCGAGGCGGATTTGAATCTGGGTTTGCTCCTGATCCGCCAGGGCCGCCATGCGGAAGCGGCGCCGTTGCTGGAAAATGCCGTGCGCGCCCGGCCCGATTCGGCCGTTGCCCATTATCGGCTGGCGCTGGCGTTGCTGGGGTTGAACCAGGCGGCGCCCGCCGTGGCCCGTTTGCGTGACGCGGTCCGCTTGAAGGCGGACTGGCCCGAGCCCCTCACCTTGCTGGCGCGCCTGCTCGCCACCCATCCGGATGCCGCCGTGCGCCATGGCCGCGACGCGCTGGCATTCGCGCAACAGGCCGTGCAGTTGACCGGCGGCGCCAATGTCATGAGCCTCGACACCCTCGCCGTCGCACACGCCGAGAACGGCTCCTTCGCGGAAGCAACGGCCGCCGCGCAGCGGGCTCTTTCGCTGGCGCGCCAGCTTGGTCAACCCGCGCTCGCCGCCCAGATCGAGCAGCGTCTCAAGCTCTACGAAGCCAACCAGCCCTTCCGCGAAACGCCGTGAAGCGAAACGCCGGGCCGTTCACTTCTGTTCGTAGATGCGCCGCAATTCCTCCGGATCGGTCCCGCAGCGATACAACAACGTCACACGCCACATGCGCGCGTAAGTTCGCAACACGCCCAGTTGGCGGAACCGGCGCGTGGAGGTCGTCACCGTCGCGCCGGCCAGCGCCAGCCGCCCGTGTTCGCGCAGGCGGCGGCAGAGTTCGAATTCCTCCATCAACGGCAAATCGGGAATGCCTCCGATTTTGGCCAGCGCCTCGCGCCGCAGGAAAAATCCCTGGTCGCCCAGAATGCGCCCGGCCATCAACCAGCGCAGCCCGCAGCGCCAGCGCGAGCCGGCCATCAGCCAGTGCGGGTCGCGAAATTCCTTCCAGAAACCGCCGCCCGCCACGGTGGGATCGCCCAGGCAGCGCAGAACGGCTTTGTCCGCATTCGCCGGCAGCCACGTGTCGGCGTGCAACAGGAGAATGACATCGCCGGTCGCCGCCTCCGCGCCGCGCCGCAATTGCGCCCCGCGCCCGGGCGGGCTTTCCAGCACGCGGCAACCCGCCTCCGCCGCCAGGTCGCGCGTGCCATCACGGCTGCCGCCGTCCACCACGATGATTTCCGAGACGTGCGCCAGTTGCTTCACCTGCCGCAACGTGTCCGGCAGCGCCTCCGCTTCGTTCAACACCGGCATGACCACGGAAATGGTTTTTGGCTCGGACGTGAACGGCGCGGCCCGCATCTTGCGGCTTTCGCGCCAGAGCAGCAGCCCGCCCAGCGCCGACCACAGCAAATACGCCAGCAACGTCAGCATCGCGCTGGCCACGGCGTCGGCCTTGGGGATGCCATACAGCCCGAGCAACACCAGCGCCGAGCCTTCGCGCACGCCCGCGCCGGCCATGGAAATCGGCAGCGCGCCGATCAACGCAATCGCCGGAATGGTCCACAACATCTGCCGCCACGGAATATCCACCTCCGTCACCGCCACCAGGCTCAGGCCGATGACCGTGAAGAAACAAAGCTGCACCAGCATCCCCAGGACGAGCGCCGCGGACGCCACTTGCGGCATCTTCAACAATTCCTTCCAGCCGCTCGACATCGACGCCAGCCAGCGCGCGAGGAACGAATTGCCGTCCGACTTTTTCACCAGCACGGTCAACGCCGCGCCGATGAGCGCCGCCACCGCGACCCACCACCATTGGAAACCGGGCAGATGAATTTGCGTGAGCAAGGCAAACCCGCCGCTGGCCGCCGCCAGCACCAGCATGCCCACGATGAGCACCGTCGAAGCCGCGCCGCCCAGCAGGCGGTCCAGCACCGAGGCCGTCAACACCTCGGTCATCGGCTCGCGATACCAGCGCGAGTACAGCGCCGACTTGGCGATGTCCCCGCCGGTTGGGCCGAAGAGCAGGGTGTTGAAGAAATTGCCGATGAGCACCGCGCGCAACGTCGCCCCCGGATGCACCACGCAACCGACGAGGCGCAACATCAAATGCCAGCGCAACGTCGCGCAAACCGTCGCCAGCCCGAACACCGCCAGCGCCAGCAGATACCAGCCGGCCTCCAGCTTGCGGAACGTGGCCGCCAGTTCGGTGACCTCAATCTTCCGGAAAACGACCCACAGGAACGCGACGGAAACCAGCACGCCCAGGATGCGTCCCCAGGCGTATTTTTTCCGTTCGACGTCGCCATTCATGCCGCGCCCACCGTAAGCAACGCGCCCGCAAAAGACCAAACCCAAATCAAGCGGCGCGGGATTCATGGTGGATGATTTATTGGGGATGCGTCGCCGGATGTATGGGTGATTCGAGTCCCGGTTTCAAACCTGACGTGACTGTTTGGAGCGCCCTTCCTTTTTTTTGCCGGCCCGCTTATCATCCCCGCATCACCTTGATGCGCACACCTGAGCTTCTCTTTCGGCTGATCACCGGCCTGGCGGCCGGCGTTGGCGTCGGGCCGGGGTTGGCCGCGGAATTCCCGCAGTTCTCGGTCCACACCATCGACAAGTTTGGCAATCGCATCGGCCAGACGGCGCTGGTTGATATCGACCGGGACGGCGACCTGGATTGGGTGGCGGGCAACGCGAGCCATGCCGATGGTGTGGTTTGCTGGTGGGAATATCAGGGGCCTGATCAATGGGTTCGCCATCCGATGGGCAAAGGCTTTACCGATGTGGGCGGCGCGGCGTGGGACGTGGACGGCGATGGCTGGGTGGACATGGTTTGCGGCTCCAAGCTCCTGCTGAACCCGCGCCAGCCGCGCACGCTGCCCTTTCGCGTGGTCGATATTGGAACGATTCATTCGCATGACACCGAGTTCGCCGATCTCAATGGGGATGGTCGCATGGATTTGATTGCGAATTCGGACAAGTCCGGCTTGTTCTGGTATGAAATCCCGGCCAACGCGGAACAGAAATGGCCGGCGCACCGGATTGCCTCGATCGAGGAACATAAAGTGCACGGCGGTGTTTCGCCGCAGGCGGTGGGTGACATCGATGGGGATGGCGACAACGACGTGGTCACCGCCCAGGTCTGGTATGAAAACCTGGGCGGCGGCCTCAAGTGGAAGCCGCACAAGAATATCGACCTGGGTGAAGTCCACCAATACGGCGTGGCGGTGCGCACCTGGGTCGGCGACATGGACGGCGACAAAGACCTGGATGTCGTGCAGGCCGAGAACGACAATCCGGATGGTCGGATCGCCTGGTTCGAGAACGATGGCCGGGGGAACTGGACGCGGCACATGGTGCGCGAAAAGGGCCGGGGACAGGATTTTCATTCCCTCGCCGTCGCGGACTTCGATGGGGATGGAGATTTGGACATTTATTCCGGGGCGGGACCCCTTTCCGCGTCGAAGAAATTCGAGTGCTATATCTGGGAGAACCAGCGCGGCAAGTGGGTGGAACATCTCGTCGCCAAAAAGCATTGCCACGAAGCCGTCGCCGCCGATGTAGACGGCGATGGCGACATCGATATTTGCTCCAAGCCATGGAGCATGAGCAACGAACATTTCTTTCTGCGGAACCTGTTGAAGGACGGCAAACGGTCGCCGCCGTCGCCAAAGCAGTGACGGGCCCGCAAAGAGACACTCCCCGCAGACTCAGAAAAATTCAGCGATGCGAGACCGTTCAAGGTTCAAGGGGCCATTCAACGGCCCGCTTCAACGCCTCGATGTGGGATTACGTGGGACAAACTGCCGGTTCCGCCCGCTTCCGCCCGATAACGGCGCAAGTCCGCTTTGCGTGTGGGCGCGGGTTTGTCTAGGGTGCTGGTGTGCAAGTGCGTTTTCTTCTCGGTCCGGCGGGCAGTGGCAAGACGTTTCGGTGTCTGGCCGAGATTCGCGCCGAGCTGGCGCGGTCGCCGGAGGGGCCGCCGTTGCTGTTGATCGCGCCGAAGCAGGCGACGTTTCAGTTGGAGCGCCAGTTGCTGGGGGACGGATCGATCCAGGGTTACACGCGGCTGTATGTGTTGCCGTTCGACCGGCTGGCGCGGTTTGTCCTGGAGTGGCTGCGAGTGGCGCCGCCGGAACTGCTGGATGATGAGGGGCGCGTGATGGTGTTGCGGGCGTTGCTGGCGCAGCAGCAGTCGCAACTGAAAGTCTTTCGCGCAACGGCGCGGCTGCCGGGTTTCGCGCAGCAACTCAGCCAGGTGTTGCAGGAATTGCAGCAGAGCCGCATCGGCGCGGAGCGGTTGTTCAGGCTGACGGAACAGAATTTCGCGGTGCCGCAATTGAAGGAGAAGCTGCACGACATCGCGCTCGTCCTGCGCGCGTATGGCGAGTGGCTCAAGGGGCGCGGGCTCAAGGACCAGAATCATCTGCTGGACCTGGCGGCGGAGACGTTGCGCGGGTTTGCGTCGCGGTCGAAGGAAAGCGCGGGCGAGCCGCTGCGTTTCGCCGGTGTGTGGCTGGACGGGTTTGCGGAGATGACGCCGCAGGAGTTGAATCTGCTGGCGGCATTGGCGCCGTTTTGCGAGCGCGCGACGCTGGCGTTCTGTCTGGAAGGGCAGCCGGAGGACGCGGAGAACGGGGCGTCGTGGCTGTCCTTGTGGTCCACGGTGAACCAGACGTTTCGCAACTGCGCGCATCAACTGCGCGCGGCGGGTTGCGGGTTGAACATCGAAACACTGGCGCGCGGCAAGACGCGCTTTGACGGCAGCCCGGCGCTGGCGCATCTGGAGCGGCATTGGAGCGAGGCGGCGCCGTTTGCGGGCGACGCAGCGGAGGCGTTGCGGATGGTGACGTGCGCGAACCCGGAGGCGGAAGCGGTGGTGGCGGCGCGGGAAATCCGGCGGCATGTGCGGAACGGCGGGAGGTATCGCGACGTGGCGGTGTTGTTGCGGCGCTTTGAAGGATATCAGGAGGCGATTCAGCGCGTGTTTGCGCGCTATGGAATTCCGTGTTTTGTGGATCGCCGCGAGCCGGTGGGGCATCACCCGCTGGCGGAATTGACGCGATGCGCGGTGCGGCTGGCGGTGTTCGACTGGCAGCACGAGGATTGGTTCGGCGCGCTGAAGAGCGGCCTGGTGCACGCGGACGAGACGGACATCGATTTGCTGGAGACGGAGGCGCTGGCGCATGGGTGGCAGGGGGAGACGTGGTTCAAGCCTTTGCAACTGCCCGGGGAGAAGGATCCATCGCGCGCGCGCAAGCTGGAAGCCATTCGCAAGCGCGTGGTGCCGACGTTTCAACGGTTCGCGCAGCGGCTGGCGGTGGACGGCGATTCACCGGGTGGGCGTCAACTGGGCGCGGCGCTCGAACAGCTTTGGAAGGAACTGGGCGTGGAAGCGACGCTGGAGAAGTGGGCGAAGGCCGAGGAAGCGCGCGGGGGCCTGGCCGCGCCGGTGTCGGTGCATCACACGGTGTGGGAGCAGATGAACACGTGGCGCGAGAATGTGGAGATGGCGTTTGGCGACGAGCCGGCGCCGGTACGCGAGTGGGTGCATATCCTGGAAGCGGGCTTGAGCGGGTTGACGGTGGGCGTGGTGCCGCCGGCGCTGGACCAGGTGTTGATCGGCACGGTGGACCGCTCGCGCAACCCGGATTTGCTGGTGGCCATTGTGCTGGGCATGAACGAAACGGTGTTTCCCGCGCCGCCGCCGCGCGCGGCAGTGTTGACGGAAGCGGACCGGGGTGCGCTGGAAAAGGAGAACGTGGTGTTGAACCTGAGCGTGCGGCAGCGGCTGGCGCACGAGCGATTCTACGGTTACATCGCCTGCACACGCGCACGGCGGCGGCTGGTGTTGACGTGTTCGGCGACGGATGCGAAGGGGACGGCGCTGAATCCCTCGCCGTTTTTGCTGCACATCGAGCGGCTGTTTCCGGGCGTGAAACGCGAGGTGTTTTCGGTCGAAGCGCTGGCGCAGCAGCCGGGCGACGTGGAGCACGCGAGCGAACTGATTGGCTCCGTTTTGCGGGACGCGGCGCAACCGCCGGCGCAACGCGTGGCGGCGCTGGACCCGTTGCTGGGGCTGAAGGATTTCGCCGGGCCGGTGGCGAAGTGGCGGGCGTTTCACGAGGCGATGCAGGTGCGGCGGCTGCGGCCGGAGTCATCGCGCAAGCTGTATGGCAACGAACTGCATACGTCGGTGAGCGGGCTGGAGGATTTTGCGGCGTGCGCGTTCAAGTTTCTGGTCAAGCGCGGGTTGAAGGCGGAAGAGCGGCAGGAATTTGAAGCGGACGTGCGCGAGCGCGGCACGTTTCAGCACGAGATATTGTATGAGTTTCATCAGCGCCTGCGCGCGGCGGGCAGGCGGTGGCATGACCTGGCGGCGGACGAGGCGTGCGCGCTCATCGAGGAGATTGGGCGCGAGGTGATGGGGACGTATCGGGAGGGGATGTTCCAGGCGGACGAGGAGCGGCGGTTCACGGCGCGGCAGCTCATCGGGAACCTGCAACGGCTGGTGCGCGTATTGATTGGGTGGATGCGGCAGTATGAATTCGAGCCGCACGCGGTGGAGCTGGGCTTCGGCATGCCGGACGGCGCGTTGCCGGGGTGGCGGTTGAAGCTGGACGAACAGCGCGAGTTGATTTTGCGGGGATACATCGACCGCATTGATTTGCTCCGGCTGCCCGGCACGGACGAAGCGCTGGCGGTGGTGATGGATTACAAGTCGAGCACGAAGGCGTTGAACGCGCTCAAGGTGCACAATGGATTGCAATTGCAGTTGCTCTCGTATCTGGGCGTGCTGCGGCATCTGGAATATCCGCAAGCGGAATTCGGGGTGTCGAAGCTCGTGCCGGCGGGCGTGTTTTTTGTGAATCTGCGGCGCGATCGGGTGTCGGGCGGCAACCGGGTGGACGTGATGGAGAATCGCGAAGCAAAAATGCAGGAGAGTTACAAGCATCGCGGCCGTTTCAATGTCCAGTGGCTGCGGCACTTTGATAATCGCGGGGAGAAGAAGGGGGACCAGTTTGCCTACGAGTTCAAGAAGAACAGCCCTGAACCGAAGAAGCGCGGCCATGAGGCGCTGGAACCCGACGAGTTTCGCGCGTTGATGGATGAGGTGGAGGGGCATTTGCGGCGGATCGGGCGCGAGGTGTTTTCGGGGAACATCGAGGTGTTTCCGTATCGGTTGAAGAACGAGACGGCGTGCGGTCAGTGCGAGTTTCTGGGGATCTGCCGGTTTGATGCGTGGGTGGATGCGTTTCGGAAATTGCAGGAGCCGAAGAAGGAATGAGTGGATTTGCGATTTTTGATTTGCGATTTGCGATTGGGGGGCAACCACGAATGAACACTAATGGACACGAAGGGGATGGGGGATGGGCGAAGTTCAGAGTTCAAAGTTCGAAGTTCAAGGTTGGGGCGAGGCGTCGATGGCGGATGGCGGAGGGAATTTCAGATTTTAGATTTCTGATTTGAAAAGCGAGCACGAGAACGAGGACGACGAATTTGCAGAATGAAGCGACAGAGATGGTAGTGCCTGGGTTGACCGACCAGCAGCGGGCGGCGGTGGAGGCGCGCGGCAATGTGCTGGTGGTGGCGGGGGCGGGCACGGGTAAGACGAGCACGCTGGTGGCGCGGTGTTTGGATGTGTTGCTGCGCGAGCGGGTGACGCTGGATCGCGTCCTGATGGTGACGTTCACCGATGCGGCGGCGGCGGAGATGCGGCAGCGCATCCGGCTGGCGCTGGATGAGAGGTTGCGGGCATGCGAAACGGCGCCACAGGCGGGCGAACCCACCCCCAGCCCCTCCGGAGGAGGGGAGCAGCAAAAGCAAGTTCCAGATGACGAATTTCTGCGGGAGCAAATTGCGCTGCTGGATACGGCACATGTTTCGACGTTGCACAGTTTCTGCCTGCACCTGGTGCGGGAGCATTTCCACGAACTGGGCATTGATCCGCAAATCAGCGTGCTGGATGAGAAGCAGAGCCTGCCGCTGATGGACACGGTGCTGACGAAATTGCTGGCGGGGTATTACGAAGGAGAGTCGGCAACAGCGCGGGGCGTGCAGGCGCTGGCGCAGAAGCTGGGAGCGGGGATGAAGCTGCGGGAACTGATTTTGAAGCTGCACCGGTATTCGCAATCGCTCGCGGACCCGGAAGGCTGGCTGGAGGAACAGGTGCGACAGTTCAACCAGAGCGAGCCGGTGAAGTGGCGCGAATGGTTTCCCGAAGCGGTATTGGAATGGCGCGCGGACTGGCGCGAGCGGCTGGAGACGCATGCGAGCGAAAGGAAGGCCGCCATGTGCCTCGCGTTGCTCAAGAAGCTGTCAACTGCGCCGGCGCCGGCCGACTGCGCCAAAGTGTTGGAGGAAATTTTGGCCACGCACCAAAGCGTCACGTGGGCCGATGGCGAAAGGGGGCGCAAAGTTTTCGACCGCTTTTTTAAAGAAGCCGGATTTCTGCATTCGCTGGTTGCGTCCACCAAGGGCGCGGACCCGATGCAGGAGGATTGGGACTGGATGCGGCGGGACATGGTGGCGTTGCTGGAGGCGGCGCGCGAATTCACGGAGGCGTTCACGCGCGCCAAGCGCGACCAGGGCGGAGTGGATTTTGCGGACGTGGAGCAATTGAGCCTGCGCTTGCTGTTGACCAAGGACGGCAAACCAAGTGAAACGGCGGAACACTGGCGGCAGCAGTTTGATTATGTGTTCGTGGACGAATACCAGGACATCAACGGCGCGCAGGATGCGATTTTGACAGCGCTCAGCCGCGAGGGGAAGGCGGCGAACCGGTTTCTGGTGGGCGACGTGAAGCAGAGCATATACCGGTTCCGCCTGGCGGCACCGGGCATTTTCCGAGCATACGAGGAGCGCTGGCGGAAACACTCGGGCGAAGGAAAGCGGCTGCCGCTGGCGGAGAATTTCCGCAGCCGCGAGGCGATTTTGCAGGTGGTGAATTCGTTGTTCAGTTCGCTCATGCGCGAGAGCCTGGGCGGGCTGGTCTATGATGCGGATGCGCAGTTGCGGTTTGGCAAAGCGGAGGAGCGCCAGGCGCTTTCGGTGGCGCCGGGTGAGGCGGATGTGATTGGAGGTGGCGAGGGGCGACGCGCCGGGTTGGACCACCCCTCACCCTCGGTCCCTCCCCCCGTTGAGGGGAGAGGGAAGCATGGTTCGCGAGTCGAAGGAGGCGAGCCGTTTCCGCGCGTGGAGTTGCACCTGATACGCAGGCCGGAGGCGGACGAGGGCAAAGGCGGCGAGCCGGATGACGACGAAGCGGGCAAGGCGGTGGCCGAGCGCGAAGCCAGCGAGAAGGAGGCGTGGTTGGTGGCGAACCGGCTCAAGGAACTGAAGAATTCAGGGCACCGCATCTGGGACAAGGAGAAGAAGTGTTTTCGCGCGGTCGAGTGGGGCGACATGGCGGTGTTGTTGCGCTCGCCCAAGCCGAAGGTGGAGACGTTCGCGCGGGAATTTGCGCACGCGGGCGTGCCGTTGCTGGCGGAGCGCGGCGGGTTTTTCACCGCGATTGAAGTGACGGATTTGTTGAACCTGTTGCGCATCCTGGACAATCCGTTGCAGGACATTCCTTTGCTGGCGGTGTTGCGCTCGCCGCTGGTGGGGCTGTCGGTGGAAGAACTGGTGGAGATCCGCGTGTGGGGCAAGGCGGCCGGATTCTGGGGCGCGCTGCAAAAGTTTCAGCGCGAATTTCAGACGCCGGATTTGTGGGCGGGCGGAGCGGGCATCCTCGCGTGGCGCAAAGCGGACTGGTTTTTAAGGAGTTATCACGCGTGGCGCGAAATGGCGCAGAAGACGGCGCTGTCGCACTGCCTGGAGCGGGTGCTGCTGGACACGCATTACGAGGCGCTGTTGCAGGCGGAGCCGCGCGGAGCGATGAAACTGGCGAATGTGCGGCGGTTGCTGGAACTGGCGCGGCAGTATGATCCGTATCAGCGGCAGGGGCTGTTCCGGTTCCTGCAATTCGTCACCACCCAGGAGGACGCCGAACTGGACCACGAGCCGGCGCTCGTGCAGACGGAGAACGCAGTGCGGCTGCTGAGCATTCATCGGAGCAAAGGTCTGGAGTTTCCCGTGGTGGCGCTGGCGGACCTGGGCAAGCAATTCAATTTTGGATCGGCGCACGAGGACATTCTGTTGAACGAAGAATATGGGCTTTGCGCGAAGGTGATGCCGCCGGAACTGGAGGTGCGTTATCCAAGCCTGCCGCACTGGCTGGCGCAGCGCGCCGAAACGCGCGAACTGGCGGGCGAGGAACTGCGGTTGTTTTACGTGGCGGTGACGCGCGCGCGGGACACGCTGATCCTCAGCGGCGTGGCGAAGAACAAACCGGCGGGTGAGCGCTGGCCGTCGCTGGGGCCGATGGCTTTGAGCGATGCGCAAGTGAGCGGCGCGAAGCGTTATCTGGAATGGTTGCGCCTCTGGCTGCCGATGGTGACAGCGGACAAGGACTGGACTTCCGACGACGAAGGGGCCAACGCGCTGTTGCGCTGGAAGATTTACGATGCGAACGATCCGCTGCTGGCGCGGGCATTACACAGCGGCGTGGTGGCCGAGCCCGCGCCGGAGGAGCTTAAGGCGATGTCGAGCGAGACGGTGGAAGCGCTGAAGCAACGGTTGGCGTGGAAATACACACGGATAGCGGCCACGGTGGAGCCGGCCAAGGCATCAGTGACGGGTTTGCGCGAACGACGCGTGGAACTGGCGGATGAAGAAGCGCAGCCGTGGTTTGCTTTCGCTGCGGAGAAGGCAGAGGGCGACCAGACTGGCGACACGGGAGTGAGCGCCGAGGAAAAGGGATCATTCCATCACGTGTTTCTGCAATTTGTGTCGCTGGACAGCGTGGCCAGCGTGGAGGCGTTGCAAGCCGAGGCGGCGCGATTGGTCGGCGAAGGGTTGATGCGTGCCGAGGAAACGGCGGTGCTGGATTGGGAGGGGTTGTTGGAATTTTGGAATTCGGTGCCGGGCCGGCGCATCCGGGCGAAAGCGCGGGGCGTGCGGCACGAACTGCCGTTTACCGTGCGCGTGTCCGGCGGTGATTTGAAGCGCGCCGGCATCGCGCCCGTGGATCAGCGTCTGCCGGATGATGAGTTCATCGTGGTGCAAGGCGTGGCGGACCTGGCGGTGATTCTGAACCAGGAAATCTGGCTGCTGGATTTCAAGACGGACGACATTGCGCCCGGGGAATTGCCGCGGCGGATGAAGCATTACGAGCCGCAACTCCGCCTGTACGCGCTGGCGTTGGAACGCATCTTCCGCCGGCCGGTGACGGAGCGGTGGCTGCATTTTTTGAAGCTGAGAAGGACACTGAGCGTTGAAGCGACAGTTAACTGAGCCAAGTGGTGGATGTCAGCGTTTCCTACGGTCTGGCGTCATCAAAGCAACGCTTGTTGATCAGCAGGCGTGGTGACGGCTTCGGCAGGTGACACGGTGGACGTGGACTGGGTCAGCACAACAACCGCAGGGCGGATAAGCTGGCCCTGGTAGGTGTAGCCGGCGGCGACGGTATCGGCGATCAAGGCGCCATCAGCGGCGGCAGGCGCGCCTTCCATGAGTTGATGCTTCTTGGAGTCGAAGGTTTCTCCGGTGGTGGCGATGAAGGGGATGAGGCCGACGCGGCGGGCGACATCGCGAGAGGCGTTTTGGAAGCGGGTGACTTCATCGATCAAAGCGGGCTGGCCGGTGCGGCGCAGGTTCTGGTGCAGGAGAAATCCATAGTCGAGCAGGCGCACGACAATCTGGAGCCAATCACTTTCGGCGCGGCGAAGCTTGTCGGCTTCGAGGCGCAGGTGGGCCTTCTCGGCGTCGTTGGCTTTCTGCATGAACTCGGCAAAGTTGCGGGCCTCGTCGGTCATGCGGCGGCCGATTTCATCGGAAGCGGTGACAGCCTTGTTGGCTTCGTCGATGACGCTGTGGAGTTTCGCGCCGGTGGTGGCGATCTGCTGGCCGACGGATTCGAGGTTCTGGATTTGCGCGACGGTGGAGACAAGATTTTGTGACTCGGCAAGTTTCACAGCGGCGCGGTATTCGGCGAGGAAAGGAACCACGCCGAGGATGGCACCGATGGCGACGGCAGCCACGCAGAGGGCGATGAGGCGGAAATCAAACGGGACAGCCGTCTGTTTGACGGCGAACCCAGCGGCGGCGAGCAGGGTGAGGTCGCCAACCAGGAACGGCCACTTGGCAATGCGTGGCAGGGCGCTTTCGGTCATAGGGGTGCGAGGTTACGGGGCGAGGCGGGAAGTTCAAGGGCGGAGTTGAGGGAAGGAAGTCAAATGGGTTAAATGAGTTACAGAAGTTAAATCGTTGAAAGTTGAAGCGGCTGGATGGTGTGAGCAGCACTTTGTAGGAGATGTTGAAATCGGGCCGGACCGTGGTATTCTGCGGCAGAGACAGTCAAAAAGATTTGAAAGCATTAGTTTCGACAGTTCAAAAGAAAACGGAGCGGGTATTTCTCGTCGGGGTCGAACTCAAGTCGCGGGCCGCATGGGAGGTGGACGATTCGCTGGGTGAATTGCGCCAACTGGCAGCCACGGCGGGGGGCGACGTCATCGGGGACGGCCGTCAAAAGCTGGAAACGCCGGTGGCCGGGACGTTCATCGGGTCAGGCAAGGCGGGCGAATTCGCGCGGCTTTGCCGCCAGGACAACGTGGACACGGTCATTTTCGATGACGAATTGTCGCCGGCGCAAGGGCGCAATCTGGAGAAGGTTTTCGAGTGCAAGGTGCTGGACCGGACGTCGCTGATTCTGGACATTTTCGCGCAGCGCGCGCGCACGCGGGAGGGCAAGCTGCAGGTGGAGCTGGCGCAGTTGCAGCATTTGCTGCCGCGGTTGACGCGCTTTTGGAGCCACTTGTCGCGCCAGAAGGGCGGCATCGGGATGCGGGGTGATGGTGAAACGCAGTTGGAAACGGACCGCCGCCGCGTGCAGGACCGCATCACGAAGCTGACGAATGAACTGGACGTGGTGCGCCGGCAGCGGACGACACAACGCAAGGGGCGGCAGCGCAATCAATGGCCGCTGGCGTCCATCGTGGGTTACACGAACGCCGGCAAATCGACGTTGTTCAACGCGCTGACGGGCGCGGAGGTGCTGGAGGAGGACAAACTGTTCGCCACGCTGGACCCGACGACGCGGCGGTTGCGGTTGCCGACGAATCAAAACGTGTTGTTGAGCGACACGGTGGGTTTCATCCGCAAGCTGCCGCATCGATTGGTGGAAGCATTCAAGGCGACGCTGGAAGAAGTCGTGGAGGCGGATTTGTTGCTGCACGTGGTGGATATCAGCCATCCGGCGCCGGAGGAACAAATCGCGGCGGTGAACACGGTGCTGGAGGAAATCGGCGCGGGCAACAAACCGACGTTGATGGTTTTCAACAAGACGGACCGCGTGCCGGATGGATTTGCGGTGGGACGCTATCTGGAGGCGTTTCCGAATGGCGTGGCGGTGTCAGCCCGGACGGGCGACGGTTTTCCAGGGTTGATGGAGGAGTTGGGGAGATCACTGCGGCCGGTGCGGGAATTTGTGGAGCTGGCCATTCCGCACGGGGAGTCGTCGGTGATCGCGCGGCTGCACGCGCTGGCGCAGGTGGTGGAACGCGATTACGAAGGCGAGCTGGCGCGGTTCAAGGCGCGCATTCCGCCGTATCTGCACGCGGAGTTCGCGCCGTTCATCGTGCAGGCATTGAAGTAAGGGCCGGGCGAGGCGAGTAAAAAGCCGCGATGGTCAGTGCTTCTTCTTGAGGCCATTTTTCGCGCCGACTTCCAGGCGCGTGACCATCATCAAATCGACGATCTGGTGCGTGTCGTTGGATTGGTAAACAATCATTTCGCGGCCAGACGGTTGCAGCGCGACGTAATCCATGTGGTGCACCATGACGCGGCCGCCATCGGCGGTATGGATTTGAAACGGACGAAAGGGCTCGGCATGCAGGAGTTCGCGCACTCGTTCGATCTTCACTACCGTTTTTATAGCCCGACTCCGGCTTGCAGGCAAGGGGCGGAGTCCTGTATTTTCAGCCGCGATGAAGGGGTCAAACGCCGGTGGAGACGGGGCCATTCGCGATGCGAGCGCGCCATTGTTGATTCGGGATCTTCCAGAAAACGAACGCCCGCGCGAGCGGCTGGCGTTGCATGGCGCGGAAGCATTGCGCAACGCGGAGTTGATCGCGATCCTGTTGCGCACGGGCCTCAAAGGAATGTCAGCAATCCAGGTGGCCGAGCGCATGATGCAAAAGTTCGTCACGCTGGACCGGCTGGCGCGCGCGACGCTCGAAGAGCTGTGCGAGGTCAAGGGCGTGGGACGCGACAAGGCGATTGCGTTGAAGAGCGCGTTCACGCTGGCACAACGCATGGCGAAGGAATTGCAGCACGAAGCGCCGCTGGTGGACACGCCCGAGCGCATCGCGAATTTGTTGCGCGAGGAAAACCGGCTTTATGAGGTGGAACAATTCCAGGTGGTGCTGCTCAACACGCGGCGGCGGCTCATTCGCGTGGAGCGGATTTCGCAAGGGACGCTCGACACGATTCTGGTGCATCCGCGCGAGGTGTTCAAACTGGCGATCCTGGCGAACGCGGCGGCGCTGATTCTGGTGCACAATCACCCCAGCGGCGACCCCACGCCCTCGGAAGCGGACGTGAAGGTGACGCGGGATTTGATCCGCGCGGGGCAGTTGTTGAAGATTGACGTGATTGACCACGTCATCTTCGGCCGGCGCACGGCCGAGCGGGAGAAGGATTACGCGTCGCTGCGCGAACTGGGTTATTTCTATTCGTGACGCGCGGCGGTGTTCACAAGCAGTTGGTTGCCGGCAACGCTGCCTTCCACAAGCTAAAGCTTGAACTCCAAACAAGAGAAGGACACGCACTCGGAAATCATGGAGCGCACGAGAAACGTGGAGCATCTCTGCGCGTGATGGCCGCGCTGGTACGGAGTTCACGCTTCAGCGTGTGGAGGGACGCGTGGCTCGTTACGTTGGGAAGGGATGGAGAAGCGGTGTTATGGACCGCACGTTCGCGAGCTTGATGGACGCAGAGCTTTCCGCTAAGCAGTGGGGCGATGATTCATCCCACCGCCATCATTCATCCCAAGGCGCAATTGGACTCCACGGTATCGGTCGGCCCTTACGCGATCATCGATGAAGGCGTGGTGCTGGACGCGAATTGCCGCGTGGGGCCGCACGCGCATTTGACGGGGCGCACGTTGATTGGCGCGAACAATGTGTTTCACACCGGCTGCGTGATTGGCGATGCGCCGCAGGATTTGAAATACAAGGATGAGCCGACGCGGTTGCGCATCGGCGAGGGGAATGTCTTTCGCGAACACGTGACGGTGCATCGATCCAACAAGCTGGAGGAGGACACGGTCATCGGGGCGAACAATTTTTTGATGGCGAATTGTCACGTGGGGCACAACGTGCAGTTGGGGAACAACGTGATCATCGCGAACGGCGCGTTGCTGGCGGGGCACGTTGCGGTGGGGGATCGCGTGTTCATCTCCGGCAACTGTCTGGTGCATCAGTATGTGCGCATCGGGATGCTGGCGTTGATGCAGGGCGGGTCAGGGATCAGCAAGGACCTGCCGCCGTTCACGATTGCGCGCGGGGACAACGGGATTTGCGGGCTGAATACGGTGGGCTTGCGGCGGGCGGGGTTGAGCCAGGTCGAACGGTCGGAATTGAAGCGGTTGTATCACGCGTTGTTTCGCAACGGGCAGCAACTCGGTGCGGCGATTGCCGGCGCGCGCAGTGTATATCGAAGTGCGTGGTCGCGGATGATGTTGGAATTCCTGTCGGCGTCCAAGCGCGGTGTGTGCGCGGACACGGGGAAGTTTGGTGGCGAGTAGGAGTGGACCCGAAATCGATCGCCGCCGGCGTTGAAGAAATTTTGGGTAACAAAAAACCCCTTCCGGTTTTCCCGGAAGGGGTTTTGCTGTTCTAAGCTAAATTAGAACTTGTAGATGACGTTGAGCGCGACGGAAACCGCGTTCTTGTCCGGGTTGGCCGCCAAGCCGTAGATCTGCGGACCACCGCTCACGTCGGAGTCCCAGCGCAGTTCCAGGCGGCTGATGACGTTTTCCCAGAGGGAGTAGTCAACCGTGCCGGTCACACCGAAAAGCTCGGTGTTGCTGCCGGCGATTGCCTTGCCGAACACGCTGAACGGACCCGTGGCCACGCCCGCGGCTGTGCCGGAGCTGCCCGAGGCGTATTCACCGCGCAGGCTCAGCTTCATCTTCTCGGTGGCCTGATAGCTGACATAGCCAGCGATCGCATTGGCGTAGAAAGCCGCAGCGGTCGGATCAGCGTCACGGCCCTGGTAGTCATAGGACGCACCAACGGTCAGGCCTTCGACACCGGTCTTGAACGTGCCGCCGACATACCAATTGATGATGTCCGAGCCGGTGCCGGCGCCGGAAGCGTGGTCAACGACGCCAGCCGACAGGGTGGAACCCGCCAGAGCGCCCCAGCTATCCGGAGCGGTCAGCGTGAAACCAGCCATGTAGGACTTTTCGCTTTCGTCAACCGTGGCGCCCGTGCCGTTGATGGCCACACCGACGCCCTGGCCGTTGGCCACGCCCGCGACAACCGCGACGGAGTCGCTGAAGCGGTAGCTGGCCTGCAAACCGGTGTAGGTGGTCGGTTCCAACAGGTAACCGAAGGAGCGGCTGTAGTTCGGATTATCGCCGGCGTTGAAAACTTCGTAGCCGATGATCGTGTCCCACACGCCAACTTTCAGATCAATGCCGTTGCCGACGGGAGCGCGAAGCGCCACATAGGCCTGCTTGATGTTGAAGTCGGAGATGTTGAAGCCCGTGGAAGACGTGGCCAGTGCATTGGCATCGGGGCCGAACAACAGTTCAGCCTTGTAGCCGGCGGCCCATTCGCCTTCGTCGAGCGGCTTGGAGACGGTGAGGTTCACCACATCCAAGTTGAACTGATCCTGCTTGGCCGTGCCATCATAAGCGCGGAACGGGACCGTGGTGCCCGTGCCGAACTTCCAGATGGCGGAGGTGCTGACGTAGCCGCTGATCTGCGTGCCAGAGACGGCCGTCATCACGTGTTCAGAGGCTTCTTCCGCCTGAACCACTGACCCGAGACTGACGACGCCTGCCGCGGCCAGTCCCAACGTCCATTGATTGATTTTCATTTAGTTAGTTCCTCCTGCGATGTTTTTATGTAACGTTTCTATGCGTTTTTGGCGGGGTAAAAACGGTTTACCCCCGCACCAAAACGGTGCATTTAATGCCGGAAGATACCAAAAGCACCTTTCTTGACAATAAGTTTTTTCATTTTTTTTGTAAGCCCCTGATTCAACGGGTTTCACGCCTCCCAAGGCCCTCCAACGCCTCGCACTTTCTCATTCCCAACTGCCTCATTCCCAGCTAGCCTCCGCCCGTGCCGGTTAAACTGTCGATAATTGTCCCCGTCTATAATGAAGCGGACAATGTCCTGCCC
This sequence comes from Verrucomicrobiota bacterium, assembly GCA_040754875.1. Classification (GTDB taxonomy): domain Bacteria; phylum Verrucomicrobiota; class Verrucomicrobiia; order Limisphaerales; family JBFMBT01; genus JBFMBT01. Next base: position 20,655 of record JBFMBT010000085.1, read on the forward strand.
ATGGCCCGCGAGGTTGCCGCAGCCATGGCAGCGCAACCCATTGATTATGAATTGGTATTCGTCGATGACGGGAGTTCGGACGCAACTTGGGAGCGGGTTCAGGAAGCACGGCGCTCCGATCCAAGGGTCAAGGGCATCCGGCACCGACGGAATGCCGGACAAAGCGCCGCCTTATGGACCGGCATACAAGCGACTGATGGTCAACTGATTGCGACGCTGGATGGTGACTTGCAGAATGACCCGGCGGATTTGCCGAAACTGCTGGCCGAGTTGCAACATGTTGATTTCGTGTGTGGTATGCGAGTGGCCAGGCAGGACAGCTTCGTGCGGCGGGTTTCCTCGCGAATCGCGCGATGGGCGCGGAAGGTGGCATTAAACGCAGATTTCCAAGATACCGGGTGTGCGATGCGCGCATTCAAGCGGTCTTCGCTCGATGGAGTCTTCGGATTCAACGGGTTACATCGGTTCCTGCCGATTCTGGTGCAAGGCAGTGGGGCAAAAACCAAGGAAATCCCCGTAAACCACCGTCCGCGCGTGGCAGGTGTTTCGAAATACGGGGTTTGGAACCGGCTGGGGCGGGGTATTTTTGATTTGTTTGCCATTGCGTGGTATCAGAAACGGCGGTTCCCGCAGGTGCTGGTGGAGAAGTTGCCGCCCGATGGTTCCAAATAGTGTCACGCTGGGAATGTCTGACGGTTGCCGAGCGATTGCCAAGCGAATGACTGGTTTGGGCGAATGGCGGTGGGATGAAGGTCAGCGGCGGACAGGTTTTGTTGAGGTGGTGATTCGATGAGCGATTACCTGGCAATGCATCGGGAGATGGAGCGGCCGTATGAGCGCTTCGAACGGTCGTTGCTTGGCGCCGACTTCGGTGCGGAACTGGAGACGGTAAGCCGATTGTGGTTTGCGTGCGGGTATCGGCCGGGGATTGGGGCGTACCTGAATTTCTTTTTGCTGCGGGATTTCATCGTGCTGCATGACACCAAGCATCCGCCGCGGTTCCGGTCGTTTCGCAACATGGCGGATTCGTTTTATCAGACCGACCTGTTCATTCGCGAGGTGACCGATTCCGGGCTGCAACCGACCGGCGGCATTTCCAGCGCCAAGGTTCGCGCCGTGTTGCAAGGCATCATGAAACGCCACCAGCGCCTGGCGATCCCGGAATGGATGATGACGCATTTTGGGTTCAGCTTGCTGGAGAACGTGGAGAAACAATGCGGCGCGCTCACGGCGGAGGAAAAGCAGCGCCACCTGTCCTACATGAACAAGACGTATCGCATCATGGGCGTCGCATTTTCGGCGGACCGCGCGTTGCTCGAACGGTTCGCGCGCAGCGTCGAGGAAGCGCACGCGGCGCTCTCGCCGCAGGTCGAGAAACACGCTCGCAATATATTGCTGTTGGGCGAAATGATTGGCGTGTCGTCGGCGTATGATTCGATTGCGCCGATGCTGGTGGAGAAGACGCGGCCGTTGTTTCGCGAGATGTATCCGCGCGTGCGGCCGTCGCTGCCGCGGCGGCTGGGGGCGCGGCTGATCGGGAAGGCGTTGATGAAACAGGCGGTGGGCGCGGCAAGACGGGCGGTGCCGGTGGAAGAGTGAAAGCTCCAGTAATCAGTGTTCAGCGTTGCGGTTTCG
>JBFMBT010000086.1:0-22232 GCA_040754875.1 Verrucomicrobiota bacterium
ATGGCAGAAATCACCGCGGCATCTGTTGGCAAACTGCGCGAAATGACCGGCGCCGGTTTGATGGATTGCAAGAAGGCCCTCTCCGAGGCCAATGGCGAACTCGAAGCCGCCATTGACATCCTCCGCAAGAAGGGCGGCCAGATCGCCCTCAAGAAAGGCGGACGCGAAACCAACGAGGGCGTCATCGCCCAGTGCATCCTCCCCGGCTCCCGCGCCGGCCTGCTCGTCGAAGTCAATTGCGAAACCGATTTCGTCGCCAAGAACGAAACCTTCCGCGCCTTCTGCGACGACATCGCCCGCCGCCTCGCCGAAAATCCCAATGCCGACGTCGAGGCGCTGCGCACCGAGCAGGTCGCCAAGATTGGCGAGAACATCAAGATTGCCCGCTTCCATCGCCTCGAAGTCAAGGGCAACGGCCTCGTCGCCGCCTACATTCACATCGGCGCCAAGGTCGGCGTCCTCGTCGAACTGGGCGCCGCCAACGAAGCCACCGTGGGCAACGAGGACTTCAAGCAACTGGCCAAGGACATCACCTTGCAGATTGCCGCCGCCCATCCCCTGGCCATCTCCCGTGAATCACTCGACCCGTCCGTCGTGGCGAAGGAAAAGGAAATCGCCGCCGAACAGGTGAAGAACAAGCCGCCCCAGGCCATCGCCAAGATCGTCGAAGGCAAGCTTGAGAAATTCTACCAGACCACGTGTCTGGTGGACCAGGGCTTCGTGAAGAAGAACTCCGAAGTCAGCGTGCGCGAACACATCGCCGCCGTCGCCAAGCAACTCGGCGACGACATCCAGGTCCGCCACTTCGTCCGCTTCCAAGTCGGCGAAGCCGTGGCGTAACGCGAAACCGCAGGGCATTTCACGACGGGCATCTGGAAACGGATGCCCGTTTTTAGTTTTTCAGATGTCGTCATCCCCCAAGCTTTTTGCCCGGCTCCGGCAACCCGGCCATGCTTCTGGGCAGGGCAACGAGTGGTTGATGATCTTCTGGATCAGCCGCGCCGGTTCTGCGTCACGCGATCATCCGGGGCCATCACCAATCTGATTCTTTTGCCGCACAGGGACAAACGAGACCAGGGCCGAAAAGGCAAATAGAAGCCAGATGGGTGTCCAAATCACCCAGAAATACCGGCCGCGATTCATCACCGGCGAGGTCAGGGGAATCATCGTGGCGGCCAGGAAGCCGATGGCCGCGAACACGCCGACTACGTAATGGCACCAACGCACGCCAAGGAAATACAGCACCGCGGGCAGTAGTGCCGCCCCGGCGACAACCATCTCGTGGTCACCCGCCCAAACAAAGAACAAACTCAACGCGATCACGGCAAGAAAGGGCAACGAATACAAGGCGACGCCGATTGATTGGGTGCGCGCGGAGATTTTCATGAACACTCATTGTGAGGTCGGACGCCCTTCGGGTTTCGGCGCGGCGGCGGAAAGGGCCTTCCAGAATTCATTGTCGAATCCGGCTCCCGCGGCATTGCCCAGACGGGTGACGACGAGGTCCAGGCTGGGCACGACATAGACTTTGCGGTCGAGCGCACCCAAGGCCGCCACGAGATCTGGCGGGGCGCCGGGAATCAACGGGCCTTTGGCGCGCTGTCCCGCGCCGCGCGCGACTTCCTTCTGGCCGTTGAGCCACCAGAGGTAACCATAGGAGGGATTGAGTTCCTGCGAGGGATGCAACGCGTCGTGGAGAAACTCGCGGTCGGCGATGATGGTCTGGTCCTGCCACCGGCCGTTGGCGAGAATCAACAGTCCAAAGCGCGCGAGGTCGCGGGCGGTGGTGGTGAAGCCGCGCGGATTCAGCGCGCCCTTGGCGCCGAGGCCGGGGCGTTCGGCCCACGCGGAGTCGTTCATGCCGATGCGGCCGGTGAGCCATTCGCGCGTGAGGTCGTTGGCGGATTTCTTCGCGGCGGCGGCCACGACATCCATGGTGCGCGCGTAGGCGGCGGAGTTGTAGCGCCAGCGCTTGCCGGCGGGCGCTTCGAACGTCAGATCCTCAGTCAGGCCGCTGGTCATCGTGAGCAGGTGGCGGATGGTGATTTCCTCTTCCTGCGTGAGCAAGGCCTTGGACCAGCCTTGGCCGAGATGCTTGTGCACGGGATCGTCGAGGCGGAGCAGGCCCTTGTGTTGCGCGATGCCGGTGAGGATGGCCGAGACGCTCTTCTGCACGGAGGCGACGTCTTCGATCGCGCCGCCGACGGCGTCGGTGCCCTTGACGCGCAACGAATAGTCCTTGCCCTTGGCGCCCGGAGAATCGTCCGCCTTCCAATAGCGCTCGGCCATGATGCGGCCACGATGGAGGACCACGACGCCCGAAGACTTGCGCTGTCCGGCCAGTTCAAGAGCTTCGTTCAATTTGCCGGCGTCCCATCCGGCCTTGGCCGGAGCGATGGTTTCCCAATCTCCTTTGGCAGGTGGGAAATAGAGTTGGGGTTCGGCCGCGGGTGCGGCACAGGCCCAGAAGAAGGCGGCAAGCGATGCGAACGCGGGTTTCATAGACAACAAGGTTAGCTGAATGTGCGGCGTCATTGCATCATCAAATCGTCCACGGCGCGGGCCAGATCCTCGAGGTAGGCATCGCCTCGGGGATGCCGGGTGAGCGCGACGAGCAGGTAGTGGCGGCCCGGGCCGGTGATGACCGCGGAGTCGTGCCGCCAGTTTTCCCACGTGCCCCATTTGCGGAGAATCTGGACATCGCGGCCGGCCAAACCTTTGACGAATTTGATGGAGTCGTGCGGGATATCCGGCGAAGCGAAAATCTCGCGCATGGTCTGCGACGCGGCGGGAGAAACCAGCCGGCCTTGTTCCAGCAACAGATAGAAGCGGAGGAGTTGCCTCACTGTGGCGGCATGTGAATGATTACCGAGGGGATCGCCGATGCGTTCGTCGCTCTTGCCGTAATGCTTGCCCACCCAGATGCCTCCGCCGTGATTGGGGTCGTAAAAGCCGTGGGTGTTGAGCACGTGCTGGATTTGCTTCAGGCCCAGTTCGCGCGAGAACTTCGCGGCCATCTCGTTGCTGGACGCCTTGGCCATGAGGCCGAGTTCATGGCGCGTCCGCGCGTTGAGGTTGGTGGCGGCTTCGGGGTGCAACTGGAAATAGGCGAGCAGGATGCCGATCTTCGGCACACTGGCGGCGTAATCCATGCGGTCGGGATGAATCATGGCCAGGCGCACGCGGCGCAAATCCAGCAGGCCGACGGCGGTGTGTCCGGTGGACATGCCGTGTCTGGCCCGCAATGTGGCGTCGATCTGCTCCAATTTCGACTGAAGCGCGGCGTCCGTGGGTGTGGCGCAGTCGAGCGTGAAATTGTGAAACGAACCGGGGCTGTGCGAAGCGGGCGAGTGACAACCCGCAAGGCCCGGCGCGAGAACGAACAGCCAAAGTATGGTCCAGCAATGGTTCGTGGCGCGGAGTGTGGGGCAAAGAGCAGTGAAAGGCGAGTGATGAAACTCCGGAGCGCGGGCTTTAGCCCGCTTCAATGCGGTTTGCTCGAAGGCGTTCGAAGTGAGTTTAAGCTCAGCATGCCCGGTATTGCGGCCTGAAGCGGCGTAAACGCGTGATTCGCTTGACGGCATGGTTGTGATGGAGGCCTCTCTGGAGTTTGAAGTTTGCGGTTTGGAGTTTTGCTCCGGTCCACTTGAAATTCCGCGCCCATGGGGTATTGTCCCCATACACACTGGGCAACTGAGAACATCCATGAACGTTTCTCTTCTCCGGGCGCTGGTTCTGTGCGCCAGCCTTTCAGCACTCGCCAGCACTTCCACCGCGCAAACTTCCGACGCCGCCGAACGCAAACGCCTGGCCGGCACTTGGGAAGGATGGGTGGTGGACAGCGACGGCAGCAGCCAGACGCACCGCCGCCAGCGCATCAGCGAACTGGTCATCGCCGCCGACAAGATCACGGCGAAGGATGGGGGCGGCGTGAGCATGGGGCAAGGCACCTACCGGCTGGACCCGGCGCGGCGGATGATCGACGCGACGGGCACCATGGGCCGGGTGCAGGGCAAGACGTACAAGGGGATTTATGTGTTGCAAGGTGACACGTTGAAGTGGTGTTCGGCCAATGACAATCCCCGCAGCCAGCGCCCCACGGAGTTTCGCACACGCCCGAGCGACGGGCAGTTCCTGATGATCCTGACACGGAAAAAGTGAAGCGCGGGCGGGGCGGTGAAATTCACGGGCATCGGGTCGCGCGCGCGCCGGCCGAATCGTTTCCCGCCCACCGCGGTTCCGTTCTGCGTCCTCTGAAAATTACAAATCATTGTAATGATCCTTCAATCCGCGCTTCAGCGGGTCAATCTTCGCCCGCGAACGTTCCACCACCGGATCGCGCGTCGGTGGCTGGAGCGTCCGCGCCAGGAAGCGCAACGCTTCCTTGGTCCGCGGCGCGATGGTGCGGCCCACGTGATCGGCGCCGCGCACCAGGTGATACTCGTGCTTCACCTTCTGGTTCCACAACGTCTGGTGCAGAAACTCCGCCCCTTCATACAGCCAGAACAAATCCTCGTCGCCCGCCTCCACGTAAATTTGCAGGCCCGACTCGCGCAGCTTCGCCGCGTTGGCCGCCACGATGGACGCCGGGTTGTTCGCCTCCCAATACGCCTCGTCGATCGGATTGCCATACGCCCGCTGCAACAACTGGTCGCCCCGCCAGAACCGGTGTTTGGTGCGGATTTCGCTCCACTTGAGCACTGGCTCGATGCCCGGCTCCATTCCCGCCACCGCGCCGAATTTCGTGGGATGCTTGAACGCGATGCGCAGCGATCCCATGCCGCCCATCGAGATGCCCGTGATCAGCGTGCCTTTGGCGTCCGTGCGCACCTTGTAATCCTGGCGCAGCTTCTCGAGGAACGGCCCGGTCAGAAACGTCTCCCATTTTTCCGAGCCATCGCGGAAGTCCAGGTAGAAGCCGCGCTCCGTCACGCTCGCCATGGCCACGACCATCGGTGGCACGCTGCCATCCTTCCACACCTCGTCGAAGATGGCGCGCTGCCGCTTGAGCACCTCGCGGTCGCCGCCGCCGCCGTGCAGGTTGAGCAGCAAGGGCAGGGGCTCCTTCGCCGCGTCATAATCCGGCGGCAACAACACGTAAAACTTGACCGGTCCCGGCACCAGATCACTGGCCATTTCCAAATCCAGCAACCGGCTCTCGCCCGCCGTGGCGGGCGCGGCGGCCAGACAGATGCTGATGCCAATGATGGCGATGGAGCGGAAGAATTCCTGCGGCTTCATATCCCGACCTTATGCCGCCACGAACCGCCGGACAACCCCGAAGCGGCCCTTCCTGACCGCGGCGGGCGCAATTAATCGCTCACTTTTCTGAAAGATTGCTGTCCCGTTGGACGAATTCATACGCGGTGGCTTTAAGCGCGCAGAGCAAAGCCGCTCCGCCTGCTTCCAGCCACGACCTCAACAGCTTATGAAATTTACCTGCTCCAGTTGTGGCCAGCATATCGAAGCCGACGCGGCTTATGCCGGGATCCAGATCAACTGCCCCACCTGCGGGAAGCTCGTTCAAATCCCGGCTCCCGCGGTGGCAACGCCGCCGCACAAGCCCGCGCTTTCCGTGCGCCACCGCGACACGGAACCAGCAAACACGGAGTCGCCGCCGGTGGCGGAGATTCCACCTCCGGCTGCTTTCACCCCGGCCGCCACCAAACTGCGTCCCGCTTCCGGCTCGGGGAGAAGGATGCTGGTGGTCTGCGGCTGGCTTGGCCTGCTCGGAGTTGGGGCCGCCTGCTACTTTGTCTTCGCCACCGGGCACCACGATTCGGCGATTGCCAACATTCCCGTCGATGCCACACCCGAGGAAGTCGCCCGCGTTTACATGACGGCGAGAATGCAGGCCAATGTGGCCGAGGCCGATGCGCTGATGACCGACAAAGCGCGCGAGGCCCTCCAGGCGGCCCGGAAACGGACCGGCAGCCCCGGACGCGATGCGTTGCTCTCGCTCACAGGATCCCGCACCTTTGAAATTGCCTCGTCCGGAACGGATGATGCCGGGCGGACCTATGTCGTGGTAAAAATGCACCTTGAAACTCCGGGCACCACCGCGAAACGACCAATGTTGACGGTAATGCTTATGCGCCAGGAGTCGAATCGATGGCGGATTTATGGCTTTGCCATGAATGCGAACGAGGGCAGCAACAGCGTTGCCGTTGATTCCGAAACGGGCGAACGCAGCCGCTTCACCTTGCCAAAGGCAGGGTCGAATGGACGCTGACCGACGCATCACTCCGAGTTCCAACTTGAAGTGTTCTACCTTTCCATCACCAATCGCAACGTCGGCGGCGTGCCCGAGGGATGGCGTTTGCTGATGAAGCCGTGCACCAGGCTGTAGGGGCGCGTTTCTCTGGTTTCGCGCACGAGGATGAACGTCGCCAGACCGTTGACGTCCTGCCGAAGGAAATCCGCCAGCGCCGGGCCGCTCACGGTGAATTCGCCGGAGGACAGGCCCTCGGGCACTTCGAACGAGCCCACCGGCACGGCCTTGGTTAAATCCACTTCCGCGCCGCCGGGCAGGTTGGCGGGGGCGTTGTCCCACGTGATGCCGGCCTCGGGCCAGTTGTCCAGTGATTGATCGGTGAGGCCATACACGGTGAAGGTGCTCACGGGGGTGAGCGACGCGTAACCGTAGCCGCTGGGTTCCATGCGCAACACGAGCGACGCTTCGCGCAGCCGCCGCGTGTCGAGGGACGCGAGGTCAAAGCCCAGATACGCCTTGCGCCGGTAACTGTCGGACTTCGCGTTCTTCACCAGCAACAGCACGTCTGAGCCGTGCATGTCCGATGGCTCGGTCTGCACGTAGGCGTCCTTGCCGCGGCCGGACGCGGTGGTGATAGTGACGGTGCCCGGCGCGATTTCCGCCGGCCGCCGCAGATTGGCCCTCTGCGGTTCAAACGCCGGCGGCTCGGACACGGCAAACAGTGTCGCCGACACGCGGGAATTCTTCCCCGCCGTCAACCGCTCCTTCGCGCCCGACTTGATGTGTTGCACATCGACGATGCCTTCGATGACCTGCACCTGCGTCTCGCCCGCCGGCCCGGCGCTCACGCCGAATTCCGTGCCATAATCAATGAGCCGCGCAGTGGCGGTTTCCACGGTGAACCCGATGGCGGCCGGCGGCACCTTCGCCACCAACATGCCTTGATGCAGCACGCAGCGTTGCATGGACACCAATTCCAATTCCGCCGGCGCCTCCAGAGTGACCCGCGCGCCGCTGTCGAACACGATTACCGCCAGCCCTTCGGCCAGGCGCAGGCGTCCCGCGCCCAGACGCGAACCTTCCTCGGTGGGCAGACCGCTCGGGCCCCACTGGCAATTCTTGGTTTCGGCGAGGCGCGCGAATTCCGCCGCCGCGCTGGCGCCCGGCGTTGCTCCGCGTTGCGTCAGCCAGATCAGACCAATCGTCAACACAAGGCTCGCCGCCAGCGCCGCGATGCGCCAGCCGATGCCGGAATTCCTTTCGCGCGTTGCCGTTGTTGGCAGCGGCACGACGTTGTTGCCCGCCATCTTTTCCAGTTCCGCCACGGAGAATTCCGCCTGCGCGCCCACGCTCCAGTGCAGGCCGGCGTGGACCTGCAGGTATTGCACGTAGGCGCGGCGCGCATCGGCGTTGTCGCGCACCAATTGTTCCAGGCGCTCCTTGCCTTCGGGCGTGAGCGTGCCTTCGAGCACCTGCTCGCACAGCTCGAATACTTCCTCAATCTGTTCCATAGGACGGACTCCGTTTGAAGGTTCGCGTCACGCAATCATGCAAATTGCGGCGCACGCGGCTCAACTGCCGGTAAAGCGCGGCCACCGTGCGGTTCAACCGCTCCGCCAGCGCGTCGATGGACAGGCCCTCGTGATAACGCAGTTGCAACACTTCGCGGTGGTCGGGTGGCAGCTTGGCCACGCAATCGTTGAGCGCGCGCTGATGCTGCTCCAGGTGCTCGGCGGAGTTCTCCATCTCCTGCGCGACCGTTTCCAGAAATTCGTCGCTGAATTGCAGGCGGTCGCGCTGTTTGCGCTTGCGATGCGAGAGCACCTGGTGGAACGCCACCTTGCGCGCCCACGCGCCGAAGTTGGTCCCCGGCCGGAACTGGCCGAAGTTGCGCCACATCACGACCTTGGCGTCCTGGAGGATGTCGTCCGCATCCGCCGCGTGCGGGACCAGCGTCATGACATACGCCGCCAGCATCCGCTCGTGGCGGGCCAGCAGCGAAACGAACAACTCGGGGTCGGGCGCGTTCATGGCTTCAATCATTAAGTCCGGTTGGCACGGATTTTGGACAGGAAAATATGGGTCGTGGGAAGCTCCAAGGTCAAAGAATCCAAGCTCAAGAGAAGCACCAAAGTCCCAAGGTTCAAGGGCCCGCGGTCCGAGTGCTCGCGCAGGATTGCCAATCGCCGGATAGCCGATAGCCAAGGGGACGCGGAGATGGCCATGGCAGATGGCAGATATAGCCTATGGCAAATGGCAATTAAAGCTTGGCCTCGGCTTCTTTCTCTTTCTTGTGGGCGCGTTCCCGCTGGCGGTATTCGGAGGGGGAGACGGCGGTCATGCGCTTGAAGTCGCGGCTGAAATAGAACTGGTCGTAGTAACCGGTCTGCTCCGCGATCATGGCGATGGAATCATCGGTCTCAATGAGGCGGCGCTTGGCCTGGTTGATGCGCTCGCGCTTGAGCCAGTCAATCGGGCTGGTGCCGGTGGCGGCTTTAAAGTTACGGAAGAAATTGGAAACGCTCATCCCGGCCAGATCGGCCAATTCCTTCACGCGCAAGGGCTTGGCGTAATAGAGGCGCATGGCTTCGATGGGCTTCACCAGCGATTTGGGTAGTTCCGTTTCGCCCTTGGGCGACGGATTCGCCGAAAACCGCGCGCGGAACATCTCGGTGATCAGCGACGCGACTTGCGCATGGAGCGAAGCTTCCATCGCGATGGGGCGCGTCTCCATGATGCGGAAGATGCGGCGGTAGATGGCCGAGCAGGTGGCGACGTTCATGCCGGTGAATACCGGCGAACCCACGCCCGTCAGCATTTTATAAATCTGATCCATGTGCGGGCCGTCCACGCGTATCCAATACATTTCCCAAGGCGAGCCTTCCTTGGGCCAATGTTCATTGGCATAATGATTGTAAATCCACGCAATCTGGCCGGTGGCGACAGGGTAGGTGCGGTCGTTGACTTTGACGTAGCCGTCGCCTTTGAGGCAGAGGAGAATCTTGTGGCCGGGATAGTTGGGGTGGACCTTGCGGTAATCGCGTCCGGCGACGAGATGGCCCGCGCGCAGGACGCAGTAAAACATCTCGCGGCTGGCGTCCGTGGGCGTATGGAACAGCGAAATCAGAATTTTCGTCTGTTTAGGGGCTGCTCGCATGGTAGGATTTTACATATTTAATGGACTATTGTCTATGGCTTAGACGCGCGGCGCGGATTAGTTTAAAATCGAAATTGAATCACAAGATTTTTGGACTGTGCGGCGGCGGCGTGTATTCAAACGCGCCAGCCCTGCGGTGTGGGGTGGTATCGCGCCAAAGGTGAAACCGCGGCAAACGCCGGGCCGTCTAATGGGATACGCCCCGAGACGATGCACGAGACAAAGTGATGATGCAGACTTGGTTTGACATGAAGAGGATTGAACATGCGGGCAGGCTGGCTGTGGCAGCCGCGGCGCTGGCGTTTGCGCCGTCCAGCGGCGCGGCGCCGACGTCGCCCACGGCGGTGGATTACGCGCGCGACATCCAGCCGCTGCTGGCGAAGCATTGTTATTCCTGCCACGGGCCGGAGAAGGTCAAGGGCGGTCTGCGGCTCGACACCAAGAAGCATGCTTTCGAAGGCGGCGACACGGGGCCGGCAATCGTTGTGGGCAAGGGAGCCGAGAGTCTGCTTTACAAAAACATCTCGGGCGCGAACCCGGACAGCATCATGCCGCCGAAGGGCGAACGGCTCAGCGAGGCGCAGGTGGCGCTCATCAAGAGCTGGATTGATGCCGGCGCGCCCTGGCCGGCCGACACCGAAGTGGCCGCCGCGCCGAAGGTGGATCATTGGTCGTTCAAACCGGTGCAGCGCACGAATCCGCCGAAGGTCCGCAATTCGCGCTGGGTCACCAATCCGATTGATAACTTCGTCCTCGCGCGTCTGGAGAAGGAAAAAATCAAGCCGTCGCCCGAGGCGGACCGCGCCACGTTGATTCGAAGGTTGAGCATGGATTTGCTGGGATTGTTGCCGAAGGCAACGGAGGTCGAGGCGTTCGTGAAGGACAAGAGTCCGCGCGCGTACGAAGATCTGGTGGACCGGCTGCTGGCGTCGCCGCATTTCGGCGAGCGCTGGGGGCGGCACTGGCTGGACCTGGCGCGTTACGCCGACAGCGACGGTTACGAGAAGGACACGCCGCGGCCGTATGCGTATATCTATCGCGACTGGGTCATCGCCGCCATCAACCGCGACCTGCCGTTCGACCAGTTCACCATCGAGCAACTGGCGGGCGATCTTTTGCCGAATGCGACGGAGGAACAGAAGATTGCCACAGGGTTTCACCGCAATACGCTGACGAACAAGGAAGGCGGCGTGGACAAGGAAGAATTCCGCTGCAAGGCGGTGGTGGATCGCGTGAGCACGACAGGCACGGTGTGGCTGGGATTGACGGTCGCGTGCGCGGAGTGTCACACGCACAAGTACGACCCGATCACGCAGAAGGAATTTTACCAGATGTTCGCGTTCTTCAACAACGCGGACGAACTGGACATGCCCGCGCCGACGCCAGATGAGCGCGCGAAATACGAAGCGGCGAAGCAAACATGGGACGCGCAGCAAACCGCGTTGAAGAAGGAATGGGACGCGTTTGTCGCAGCGGACATTACCGACAAGCTCGCTGCGTGGGAGCAGGAGGCGCAGTCGGCGGCGGTGCCTTGGACGATGTTGGACGTAAAGAAGACGGATGCGACCGGCGGCGTGGCATTGAAGGTGCAGGCGGACAAATCGATTGTGGCCACGGGTGCGAATCCGGATACGGCCACCTACACGGTCGAAGCGGAGACGGAGTTGCCGGGCATCACCGGATTCCGGCTGGAGGTGCTGGATGACCCGGACGCGAAAAAAGGAGTGGGCCGCAGCAAGGGGAAGAATTTTGTGTTGAATGAATTCACGGTGCAGGTCGTGGGGCCGGACGGCAAGAAGCGCACGGTGAAACCGGCGCAGGCGCTGGCGAATCATTCGCAGGACAATTACCAGGTTGGCGGCGCGATTGACGGCGATGCCAAGAGCGGGTGGGCCATCAAACCGTTGTATGACCAGAATCATCTGGCGGTGTTTCCGCTGAAGGAGGAGTTGAAGCTGTCGCCGGGCAGCAAACTCATCTTCACGCTGGACCAGAAATACGGCACGCAACACACGATTGCGCAGTTCCGGTTGTCGGTGACGGCCACGAAGGAAACGATTGCGGCGTCAATGATGCCCGATGCCATTGCGAAGATTTTGAACACCGACGCGGCACAACGCACGGCGAAGCAAAAGGCGGAATTGGCGAAATATTACCGCGAAACGGTCGATCCCGAGGGCGCGAAGCTGACGCAACGCCTGGCGGAACATGCGAAGAAAGCGCCGGCGTTGCCGCCGACGAAGGCGCAGACGTTGGTCGAGCGAATTGACCAGCCGCGGGACACGTTCATTCATATTCGCGGCGATTTCCTGCGCAAAGGCAATCCGGTGGAACCCGGCACGCTGGCGGTGTTGAATCCGTTCAAACCGCGCGACACGACGCCCGACCGGTTGGACTTCGCGAAGTGGCTCGTGGATCCCGCCAATCCGCTGACGGGACGTGTGGCGGCGAACCACGTCTGGCGCACGCTGTTCGGGCGCGGCCTGGTGCCGACGGTGGAAGACTTTGGCGTGCGCGGCGAGAAGCCGTCGCATCCGGAACTGCTCGACTGGCTGGCGTCCGAATACATCCGGTTGGGCTGGAGCCGCAAGGCGCTTGTCAAAACGATTTTGATGTCTTCGGCTTACCGGCAGTCCTCGGCACATCGCCCGGAGCTGGCGGAGCGCGATCCGTTGAACACGCTATTGTCGCGGCAGAACCGGTATCGGCTCGATGCCGAGAACGTGCGCGACATTTATCTTTCGGCCAGCGGCCTGTTGAATCCGAAGATTGGCGGGCCGAGCATCCGGCCGCCGTTGCCGGCGGATATCGCGGCGCTGGGTTACGCGAATTCCGTGAAATGGCAGGAGAGTCCGGGCGCGGAGAAATATCGGCGCGGCATGTATATCTTTTTCCAACGCACGGTGCCGTATCCGATGCTGATGACGTTTGACGCGCCGGATTCCAACGTGACCTGCACGCGGCGCGAGCGCTCGAACACGCCGTTGCAAGCGCTCACGTTGATGAACGACGTGGTGTTCTTCGAATGCTCGCAGGCGCTGGCGCGTCGCGTGGCGGACGACGAATCGACGCTGGATGAAAAAATCAAACACCTGTTTCAATCGGCCTTGTCGCGCCAGCCCACGAAGCCGGAACTGGCGCGCCTCAAGCAGCTTTACTTCGAGCATCTCGTGGCGTTGGAACAACAGCCGGAAGCAGCGACGAAAATCCTTGGTTTGCCCGAGAGCAAAGACAGCAAGCCGAAAATTGAATTGAACGCCAATGAACGCGCGACGATGGTGGCGCTGGCGCGCGTGGTGCTCAACCTCGATGAATTTATTACGCGTGAGTAGTTATGAAGAACGATTTTGACGCCCAGGATCTGGCCCGGATGACGCGGCGCGATTTTCTCGCCACCAGCGCCAGCGGCATCGGCACCATCGCGCTCGCCACGATGCTCAAGCAGGACGGTTTGCTGGCCGGCGAAGCGAACATCGCCGACCCGCTCGCGCCCAAGGCGCCGCACTTCGCGCCGAAGGCCAAGGCGATCATCTCGATTTACATGGAGGGCGCGCCCAGCCAGATGGATTTGTTCGACCCGAAGCCGAAGCTGAACGAACTGGACGGGCAGAAGCTGCCGGATTCGTTGCTGGAGAAGGTCCGCTTTGCGTTCATTCAGAAAGAGGGCGCACGGCTCATGGCCAGCCCGCGCAAGTTCTCCAAGCATGGCCAGAGCGGCATGGATTTTTCCGATTTGTTGCCGCACATCGCCACGTGCGCGGACGACATCTGCATGATCCGTTCGATGCACACGGACCAGTTCAACCATCATCCCGGCCAGTTGATGATGCAATGCGGCACGTCGATGTTCGGCCGGCCCACGATGGGCGCGTGGCTGACCTACGGATTGGGCAGCGAATCGCAGAACCTGCCCGGCTACGTCGTGCTGACGGCGGGGCGCGGCACCAGCGGCGGGGCGTCACTGTGGTCGAGTGGATTTTTGCCGTCGAATTACGCGGGCGTGTTGTTCCGCAACCAGGGCGATCCGGTGCTCAACCTGAGCAACCCACCGGGCATTACGCGCGAGATGCAGCATTACGGACTCGATGCGGTGAACGATCTGAACAAGATGCGTTACGCGCGCGTGAACGATCCGGAAATCGCCAGCCGCATCAACGCCTACGAACTGGCGTTCCGCATGCAGGCGGCGGCGCCGGAGTTGATGGACATCTCCAGCGAACCGCAGCACATCCGCGACGCCTACGGCATCGACCGCGTCGAACCCGAGATCAAAGCGTCACGCGGCGGCGGGCCGGGACAGTTCCGGGCGTTTGCGACGAACTGCCTGCTCGCGCGGCGATTGGTGGAGCGCGGCGTGCGGTTCATCAACATTTTCCACGCGTCGTGGGACCACCACAGCAATCTGAACAACGAACTGACGCACAATTCGTTGATGGCGGACCAGCCCATCGCCGCGCTCATCAAGGACCTCAAGCAGCGCGGGTTGCTCGACAGCACGATGGTGTTTTGGGCGTCGGAATTCGGGCGCACGCCGCTAGGCGAAAACCGCGCCGGTTTCCAAACCGTCAGCGGGCGCGACCATCATCCGTTTGCGTTCACGCTGTGGCTCGCGGGCGGCGGCATCAAGGGCGGCCAGGTCGTCGGCGAGACCGACGACATCGGCTGGAACATCGTGAAGGACCCGGTGCATGTCCACGACCTGCACGCGACGATGCTCAACCGCTTTGGTTTGGAACACACCAAACTCACCTACCGCTTCCAAGGGCGCGACTTCCGGCTCACGGATGTGGCGGGGAAGCTCGTGCCGCAGATGATGGCCTGACAGCGCTGTGCGTGGATTACTTCAACGTACTCACGGGTGACCGTGTGATTTTCGCTCGCCGTTGCATCGACACCTCACAAAGCGCCATCGGGCTGGCGCACTCCAAGACGCTTCGCGAATGCCAGTCGCAAGGTGAGCGCGCAGCCATCTGCTCCTTTCTCCGGTGGCCAGCCTTCATCTTACGTGCTGGCATTGTGTTCTCCTTGCGGCATAGTCCCGGCGACTGAAGGTATTGCCACACCCGATTCCACATCATGAAGGAACGAATTTTAAAAGTGCTGGGGCATAAGGATTATGTGCCGGCGAACGTCCCCGAGTTGCTCCGGCGGCTGGGTTTTCCGCCACGGGCGCAGCAGCAATTGCAGCGCGTCCTGGCGGAACTGGAGCAGACCGGCGAGATCGCCCGCATCAAGGGCAACCGATACATCCGCCCGCGCGAGGCCGACCTCATCCCGGGCCGCATCCGCATCACCCGCCAGGGCAAGGGCTTTCTGTTGCCGGACGATCCCGCGTTGCAGGAAATCATCATCCCCGAAAACGCCACGTCCACCGCCTTGCACGAGGATCGCGTGCTCGTGCGGCGCGATGTCCCGTCGCGCGAAAACACCGGCAAGGTCATTCGCGTGCTCGAACGCCGCCGCAGCCAGATCGTCGGCACGCTCCAGCGCAGCCGGCAATTCCTGTACGTGGTGCCCGATGACCCGCGCATCCCGCATGATGTCTATGTGCCCGAGCCGCGCGATGTCGGGCGCCCGGCCCAGGTCGGCGACAAGGTGGTGGTCGAGTTGCGCGCCTGGGAATCGCGCCACACGAATCCCGAGGGTGAAATCATTGAAGTTCTGGGCGCGCCGGACGCTGAAGGCGTGGACATGCTTTCGGTGCTGCGCCAATACAATCTTCCGCTTCATTTTCCGAAGGACGTGTTGCACGAGGCGCGTTCCTTCGGCAGCACCGTCCAGGTGCACGAACTGAACGGGCGCGAGGATTGCCGGCGTCATCCGGTCATCACCATTGATCCGGACGATGCGAAGGATTTCGATGACGCCATCTGCCTGCAACGATTCTCGCGGGAACATTGGAAACTCTGGATCCACATTGCCGACGTATCCCACTACGTGAAGCCCGGCACCGCGCTCGATGATGAGGCGCGCCAGCGCGGCAACTCGACGTATCTGGTGGACCGCGTCATCCCGATGCTGCCCGAGGCGTTGAGCAACGAGTTGTGTTCGCTCAAGCCGAACGTGGACCGCCTGACCAAATGCGTGGAATTTCTCGTGGCGGACGATGGCCGCGTGTTGAAGACGCGCTTTTATCCGGCGGTCATTCATTCGCAGCGACGATTCACCTACAAAGAGGCGTTTGCCATTCTCGAACGCAAGCCCGCGAATCCCATTGAGGAAATGCTGCACGCGGCCAACACCCTCGCCCAACGCATCCGCCGGCTGCGCTTCAAGGCCGGTTCGCTCGATCTCGATTTTCCCGAGATGAAAATCCGTCTTGATGCGCGCGGCCGCATCACGGCGATTGAAAAAGTGGTCAACGACATTTCGCACCAGTTGATCGAGGAATACATGCTGCTGGCCAACGAAGCGGTGGCCACGCGCCTGCTGCAATTGAAACACGCGGCTATCCACCGCGTGCATGAAGAACCGGACGCCAAGCGCCTCCAGGAGTATCGCGAAGAAGTGCTGAGCCACCAGGTGCCCTGTGGCAATCTGAGCCAGCGCGGCGAAGTGCAGAAACTGTTGCACCGCCTCGGCACGCTGCCCATCGGCCCGGCGCTCAAGATTGGTTTTCTCAAATCGCTCATGCGCGCCCGTTACGCCGTCGAACCGCTGGGTCACTACGGTCTGGCCAAGGCGCGCTACGCGCATTTCACGTCGCCCATCCGCCGCTACGCCGACCTGGTGGTGCATCGCGCGCTTTTTCAGAAGAGCCACGGCGCGGCGCATTCGCTCAAGGAAACGGCCGACCACATCTCGCTGACCGAACGCAATTCCGCCGACGCCGAGCGCGACAGCAAAGACGTGAAACTGTTCGCGTTCCTCAAGGCGCAACTCGATTCCGCGCGGCCGCAGAGTTATCCCGCGCTGGTGACCGATGTGCGCAACTTCGGTTTCTTCGTCGATGTGCCCGGCCTGGCCATGAGCGGCCTGGTGCCGTTGTCCACGTTGGAAGACGATTTCTACATCTTCGATGCCGCGCGCAACCATCTCATTGGCCGCCGCAACCGCCGCATCATCCGTCTCGGCGACCGCCTCGAAGTCCAGGTCGCCAAGGTGGACACGTTCAAGAAGCAGGTGGACTTCTGCCTCACGCGCGGCTCCCGAAGTGTGATGCCGCACCCAACCCGGCGCGGACCGCAGCCGCACCGGCGCGAGTCACCGCGCCGCGGTGAGTCCGCGCGCCAGGGCGGATTCGGTGGGCGACCGCAACGGGGGCAGAGTTCACGCCCGCGCCAGCAGCGGCAGGGGCGGCGGAACTGAGCGAGATAAATCATCGACAGGATCAATCTGGCGGTGCGTTTTTTCAATTAACGCGACCGTGGCAGGTGATGATAAGTATCAGGGATGAATTCCCTGAAATCCGTTTCCCTCCCTCGTCCGGTTCGCGCTGTTGCGCTGATTCCGGTTTGCCTGGCGCTGCTGGCGTGCACGGGTTGCCAGACGTTTTCGACCACGCCCAGGCAGTGGCGCGAACAGCAGTCAGGCCGCTATCGTGACGGCTTGAGTGCCGAGCAGGCCAACAATCTCGCAGGCGGCCCGGCGGGTGTGTTGTTCTACCCGTTTCTCATGCGACGCGAGCGATGATGCGCACCCGCGCCGGCATCGGCCAATGGAACCAGACCGCCGGGATTGACTTGAGGGTGGTTTGCGGCAGTGTTGCGCCATGGCGGATGGGACAATTGGCGCGGTGATATTCGACATGGACGGCGTGTTGACGGACTCCGAGCCGTTGATCAACGCGGCGGCGGTGGCGATGTTTCGGGAGATGGGCCTGGTGGTGCAGCCGGAGGATTTTCTGCCGTTCGTGGGGACGGGCGAGAACCGCTACATCGGCGGCGTGGCCGAGAAGTATGGATTTCCCATCGACATCGAGCGCGAGAAGAGACGCACGTATGAAATCTACCTGGACCTGGTGCCGGCGCAGTTGGAGGCGTTTCCCGGCGCCGGCGAACTGGTGAAGCGTTGCCGCGCGCAAGGTCTGAAAACCGCCGTGGCTTCCAGCGCCGACCTGATCAAGATCGAGGCGAATCTCAACAAAATCGGGCTGCCGCCACGGACGTGGGATGCGGTGGTCAGCGGTGACGACGTGGTCCACAAAAAGCCGGCGCCGGACATTTTCCTGGCGGCGGCGAAGAAACTGGGAAAACAGCCCTGCGAATGCGTGGTGATCGAAGACGCGCCGAATGGAGTACAAGCCGCCAAGGCCGCCGCCATGCGCTGCGTGGCAGTGGCGCAAAGTTTTCCGGAGGAGAAACTACGGCAGGCGGATTTGATCCGCGCAACGATCAGCGAAATCACCCTTGCCGACCTGTTGGGGAACTGACTCCAGTGTGCCTCAGGCTTTCGCTTCGGACGCCCTGGCCTTTGGAAACGACAATTTGCTGGCGGAGCCGTTTTGCAGGCGCTCGTGGAGGGACTTGTCCCAGCCTTCGGTGAGAAAGCGGAAAACCCACTTTTGCGTGGCGCGCAGCCGGTTGTAAGCGTCCTTGATATCCAGCACCAGCGTGATGCGTCGCAACGGGCAGTTGAGTTCGCCGACATCGTGCGTGGCCACCGGCGTGAACCCCATGACGCGGGTGTGGAACAAATAGGGGCTGTGTTTCTCGCCTTCGAAAATATCGGTGATGTAATGAGTAAATCCGCGCTCGACCGTTTCCTTGCTGGCCGCGCGCATCAGGGCGCCGACGACAACAATAAACTTGCGATACTCGGGCAGGACGGCGAAGCGGCCGATTTCAGCGATGCGATTGTTGCGGACGAATTCATCGACATTGATCGAGTTGTCGATTTGCTTGAAACCATACGCGGCGTAAAGATCCAGGGGCGGTTCGTAGAGCACGCGCAGGACGCCGACGGGCTCGCTGTCAACGAAGGTGACGAACCACGACACCTTGCCGTTGGTCATGTCATCGCGGGCAAACATCTTGGTTTCGTCAGCGACCCAATGCTTTTCCTCGCGGTAGGTCGCCTTCAACACCTTCATCGCCTGGGCGCGGTCCGACTCGGATTCAACGCGGATTACCCGGATGCGATCTTTTAATGACATCGTTTATCTCCTGCTCGTATTGGCCTGCCATTCTTTGCCGGACAGGCGGCCGATGGCGCGCATGACGCATGCGTGCCAGTCATTTACAGCTTCAGCGGACGGAGCGCCATTTAATTTCTCCGGTTGCATCGGCGGGCCGATATTAACCCGCATGGGGGCGAATTCGGAAACTTTTTCTCCGGGCGGCACGCCGGGAAAGGTCAACCCCACCGGGACGACCTTCACACCACTTTCCAGGGACAGCTTAGCCGCACCGTTGAAGCCGCGCAACAACCGGCTCGAGTCGCGGTTGGTCGTGCCTTCCGGGAAGATGCCGACGGATGCCCCGGCGTCCAGCCGCTGGCGCGCGCGTTCGTAAGCGGGGACGCCGTCGGTGAACAGCGGCTTGAACACATTGAGAAAACGCGGGCGCGCCGGTTTGCGCACCAGCGTGATGGTCTGGCCGGCGCGATAAAACAAATACACGCCCGGGATGAGACAGAAATTCCAGTCGGCGATGAAATGGATGCGCTTGCCGTCGCGGTAATGGAAAAAGATGGCGGGCGCCAGGACCGCTTCGAGCTTCTGGCTGTGGTTGAGCACCAGGATGAACGGGTCGTTTTCCGGGCGGACGTGTTCCAGGCCCTGGACTTCGAGGATGCGCTGCCGGAACGCAACGAGTGTTCCCCGGGTGAGGAAACGCGTCAAACCGCTGTCCGCCAGGTGGGGATAAGGGCGACCCAGAACCTCCCCGAGAGTCAGGGGCGGCACGCACGTCGTTGTAGCGGCGGGGGCTGATTCATTTTGAACCACGCCAGCCACTTGGTCATGGGTCATCATCCGTAAGTGGTTCTCCGGCAGGCCGGTTTCGGCAACCATCGCGGCCGTCCGATGCCGAACGTCGGGGGCAGTTATACCGGAAATGAGGGGTAACACGAGATTAAAATTCGTTTTTGCCCAAAGTATTTCCAGAATGCACCCCGGACGTCGGGCTTTGTTGGACGCCTCTCATTAGCACCCCGCTTCAGCGGGGGTGTTGGTGCGCTTGATGGAGAAAACCGTTTCAACAGTTTTCGACCTGCGGGGAAAACCGTTCAACCAACCTCGCCCCAACTCCGCGCCAGCAAACCCTTTCCTAATTTGACGGCATGCCCTAAATACAACCGCGCTGGCGACACGTTCGCCGCGCGCCAGCACGTCACATGAACACCATTTGCGTCTATTGTTCCTCCAGCAACGCCGTCGCGCCGCATTACTTCGAAGCGGCGCGCGAATTTGGCCGCTTGATGGCCGCGCGCGGCCTCGAACTCGTGTACGGCGGCGGGAGCATCGGCCTGATGGGTGAACTGGCCCGCGCGGTGCACGAACACCAGGGCCGCGTCGTGGGCGTGATTCCCGTGTCGCTGCGCTTGAAGGAGGTGGCCTATGAAGCGGCCGATGAATTGATCGTGACCAAGGACTTGCGCGAGCGCAAAGCCATCATGGACCAGCGCGCGGAGGCATTCGTGGCGTTGCCCGGCGGCTTCGGCACGCTGGAGGAAACCATCGAGATCCTCACCCTCAAGCAACTGCATTATCACGCCAAGCCGGTGGTGTTTCTGAACACCAGCGGATTCTACGACGCGCTGCTGCAGTTCTTTGAACAATTCTATCGCGAAAAGTTCGTGAAGGAAAAGAACCGCCACCTGTATCACGTGGCCGCGACGCCCGAGGCGGTGTTTGCGTACCTGGACACCTACCAGCCGCCGAAGACGGAGGGGAAGTGGTTCGCGTAGCGGAAGGAAATCAGACCGCGCCATAGGCAAGCATGGCGTCAGCGACCTTGACGAAGCCGCCCACGTTGGCGCCTTTGACGTAATTGACGAAGCCCTTCTCCGAGCCGTATTTCACGCACGTGCTGTGAATGTTGTTCATGATGCCCTGGAGCCGCGCATCCACTTCGTCGCGCGACCAGGCGATGCGCATGGCGTTCTGGCTTTGTTCGAGGCCGGAAACGGCGACGCCGCCGGCGTTGGCCGCCTTGCCCGGCGCGAACAGGACGTGCGCCGCCAGGAACTGCTGCGTGGCTTCGAGCGTGCAGGGCATGTTGGCGCCTTCGGCCACGGCGAACACGCCGTTCTTGAGGAGCAATTGCGCGTCGCCGGCGTCGAGTTCGTTTTGCGTGGCGCAGGGAAAGGCGAGTTGCGCCGGGATCCCCCACGGCCGGGCTTGTTCGTGAAAGGTGGCCTCCGGGAACTTCGCGGTGTATTCACGGATGCGGCCCCGGCGGGCTTCCTTCAGCTCGCGCAGCCACGAGATTTTTTCCGGCGTGAACCCGGCGGGGTCGTGGATGAAACCCTCGGAGTCGGAGGCGGTGAGCACCTTGGCCCCCAGGCGCACGAGTTTTTGAATGCAGTAAAGGGCGACGTTGCCCGACCCGGAGACGAGCGCGGTTTTGCCCGCGATGCCCTCGCCGCGCTCGGCCAGCATGTGTTCCATGAAATAGACGGCGCCGTAGCCGGTGGCCTCGGTGCGCACCAGACTGCCGCCGAAAGCCAGGCCCTTGCCGGTAAGCGTACCGACGAAGCGGTTGGCCAGGCGTTTGTACTGGCCGAACATATAACTGATTTCGCGCCCGCCCACACCGATGTCACCGGCGGGAACGTCAGTGTCCTCGCCGATGTGCCGGTGCAATTCGATCATCAATGACTGGCAGAAGCGCATCACTTCGCGGTCGCTCTTGCCTTTGGGATTGAAGTTGGCGCCGCCTTTGCCGCCGCCCATCGGCAGGCCGGTCAGGCTGTTCTTGAACACCTGCTCGAAGCCCAGGAACTTCAACACGCTGAGCGTCACATCCGGATGAAAGCGCATGCCGCCCTTGTACGGCCCGATGGAATTGTTGAACTGCACGCGCCAGGCCCGGTTGACGCGGATGGCGCCCTGGTCGTCTTCCCACGTGACGCGAAAGATGATCACCCGGTCCGGCTCGGTCATCCGTTCGAGGATCTGCGCGTCGCGGTATTTCGGATTGTCCAACAGGAAGGGCATGAGCGTTTCGGCTACTTCCTGCACGGCCTGGTGGAATTCGGGTTCGCCCGGATTGCGGCGGATGAACTCGCGCATGAAGGATGAAACCTCGGGTTGGCAGGAGGAGGGATTGGGTGTTGGCATAGCGGCTGGCGACATCTCTATAGGGAAAGCGGCGGGCGTTGGCAATATGGATGCGGTGGATGCGGAGCCGTAAAAGCGGTTTCGCGGAGGGCTTGCAAAAAGGCGGAATTGTCCGACATTAGACCGAGGTATGGGACCGACCATTAACATACGTCACTTGGAAACGAAGACGGTCGCCCTCCAAGGGGAGATTTCGCCAGAAACCCTCGAATTGGAAGGGATTGATGAGCTTGTTCACGTTACTGTACCGTTAAAGTATGAGCTGGAAGCGCAGCTTTTTGACCATGCGGTGTTGGTTCAGGGGCATTTGCACTTGGATTTGCAATGCGAGTGTGCGCGGTGTTTGAAGCGGTACGCGCATTCCATTGATGTCCCGGAGTGGGCGGTGCATCTGCCGTTGGAGGGTGAGGACAAGGTGCCTATCCAGGACGATTGCGTGGACTTGACGCCTTGGATACGGGAAGATATTCTCCTCCTGTTTCCGCAACATCCGTTGTGCGGAACCGAGTGTAGCGGGCTGCCGAACGCGCCGCTAGTGACCGAACCGCGCGGCGCAGGTCAGACCGGCATGGAGTCGTCTGCTTGGGCTGCATTGGATAAGTTGAAGTTCGAGAAAGAGTAAGAAATATGGGTGTACC
>JBFMBT010000087.1:0-22035 GCA_040754875.1 Verrucomicrobiota bacterium
GGCGGCCGGCGGACTGGGCCGCCGGCCGCGTGGTTGGTTAGTCGCCCGAAACGTTCACTTCGATCTGTTTCGGTTTGGCCGCTTCCGTCTTCGGCAGAGTCACCGTCAGAATGCCATCTTGATACGCGGCGCTGATCTTGTCCGCGTTCACCGGTTTCGGCAGCGTGAAGCTGCGATGGAACCTGCCATGAAACCGCTCGGTGCGATGCAGGGTCCGTTGTTCCGTTTCCTGCTTGCGCTCGCCGGCAATGTTCAGCACGCCGTCCTCGAACCAGACATCAATCTGATCCTTCTTCAGCCCCGGCAGTTCGGCCCTCACCACCAGATGGTCAGTGTCCTCATACACGTCCACCGCCGGCGTCCAGGCGTTGAAAAAATCCGCCGGCCGCAACTCGGCAAAGGGAGTTTCGAACAAGCGGTTGATCTCCTGTTGGAGTGTCGTGAGCTGGGGCGGTGCCCAGTCCCATTCCCAGTCAGTTGGGCGATTGAATCGAATCAGGTTCATAGTTATTCCTTTCGGTTGTTTTTGTTGTCCAACTGAAACCCTTTAAGCTGGCGACATGCCAAAGCAGAATCTGACACGACACAAACCCTCATAACACTCTAATAATGAGAACCTAACAAAGAAGTGTAGAATCTAAAATCGGCTCCGCCAATCAAACCAATTGAGCCATTTTGTCCCTAAACAACGGCGAATGGGCACCCAACTGTTTGCGCCATTATGACGCACATGGCCATGCAATAACACCCCCCATGCAAGGGAGAGGAATGCCCACCCGTCTTTTCCGTCCTTTGCGTCCAAGCAAGCATGGACGGTTTACGCAGATCGGTCTTCCGTCCACGGTTCCGCCGTGTTCGAATAACCGCGCAACTCCCAAAAACCCAGGATATCGCGGTCCAGAAATGTCATTTCCCGGATGAACTTCGCACCCTTCCACGCATACCGTTTGGGAATGATCACCCGCGCGGGCCCGCCGTGTTCCACCGTGAGCGGTTTCCCATTCCAGCTATGGGCAATGAGCACGTCATCATCCATGCACGCATCAACGGGGTTGTTGGTCGAATAACCGTCGTAGCCCTTGAAGAAAACATGCGTCGCCTCCGCCTTTGGCTTGACCAGTTCGGCAAGGGTGAAGAAGGACACGCCCTGCCATTGCATGTCAAACTGGCTCCACGTCGTCACGCAATGAAAGTCGCTCACGTCCGTAAACTGCGGCAGGGCCATGAACTGTTCCCAGTTCAGACGGACCGGATTCTCCACCAATCCGTGGATGTGCAACTCCCATTTGTCCACCGGCACCTGCGGTCGCACGCCCAGGTCCAGCACCGGGAAATTATGCACCTGCCGCTGGCCGGGCGGCAGCCGGTTCTCCGAACGAATCACGCGCTTTTCCTTCCCGGCCATCTTGCGCGCCCAGCGTTCCTTCGCCGCAATGTATGCTTCCTTCATGAACGTCCAAGGTGCGCCAAACCCGTCCAGTGGTCAAACCTGCGCCTCCCGTTCAATGCTCACGCCCGCGGGTGGGCCTGGTCATACGCTCGCTTCAACCGCTCCGTCGTCATGTGCGTGTAAATCTGTGTCGTCACCAGATGCGCGTGGCCGAGCAGTTCTTGCACACTGCGCAGGTCCGCGCCCGCATCCAGCAGGTGCGTCGCATAACTGTGCCGCAGTTTGTGCGGCGTCAGGTGCGGGTCCAGTCCCGCCGCCGCCAGGTATCGTTTCAACCGCATCTGCGCCAGTCGTGGATACATCGGCCGCGGCTTGTCCGGCGCGGCCAGAAACACCGGCGCATTCCCGCCCGGCGCATTCGGCAACGCTTCCCAGTACACTTCGATCGCCTTCAACGCCGGCTCGCCAATCGGCACCAGCCGCTCTTTCTTGCCCTTGCCGCGCACCCGCACGATCCGTTCCCCCCAGTCAATGTCCTCCGCCAGCAGCCCGCATAATTCGCTGATGCGCAGGCCACACGAGTAAATCGTTTCCAGAATCGCCACGTCGCGCAGGTAGGGGCTCCCGTCAAAGTCCTTCGCGTCGCTCGCCCGGTGCGCTTGCATCTCCTTCAACGGCGCCTGCAGCAAATCCAGCATCTGTTGCCCCGTCAGAAATTTCGGCAGCCGCTTCTCCGGCTTGGGCAGCGACAAGTTCTTGATCGGCGAACCTTCCACCACCCCGCGTCGCACCAGGAATTTATAAAAGGTGCGCAACGCCGAGAAACGCAATTGAATCGCCGCCCGGCTCAGGTTGTGCCGGCCCAGATACCGCAGGTACGCCCGGAAATCATCCCGTTGCAACGACCGCCAGTCCGGTGGCTGCTGTCGCTCATCGCGGTGCCATCGATACACCTCCGTCAACGCCTGCCGGTAATTGCGTTGCGTGTGGACTGACGCCCCCTTGTCCGTGGCGAGGTGCGTGAAAAATTCTTCCAGGCGCCTGTCTTTGATTTCAACTTCCGTGTTCGATCCGTCCGGCATGGCGGACTTTACCACGTCGCCGCGCCCTTGGACATACCGAAGTGTGCGCCTGCGCGCCTGGCCGCCGTTGCTTGCGCGCCGCCCCGCTTCTGCTAATGTCCCCACCAGCGTCGCGAGCGTGGCGGAATGGCAGACGCGCCAGACTTAGGATCTGGTCCCGTAAGGGGTGGAGGTTCAAGTCCTCTCGCTCGCACCAACCGGCACGTTAAAACGTTAACGCGTTGAATCGTTGAATCGAAAGCGTGTCACCTCCACCTCCCATGTAACTCATTTAACCGATTTAACGATTCAACGAATCACCATTCACCGCCTCCCCTTACGTGGGATTACGTGGGATTACGTGGGATTATGTGGGACGAACTGCCGCTTCCGCCCGCTTCCGCCCGATCTCGGCATGTAAACCCGGACGGCGCCGGCAGCTCCCCGCCGGCGCCGCACCGACCTGACACCAATCAATCCTGTGGGCGGATCGACCAAATGCCGCGCTGAAGCGTTTCGTTGGTCGTCGTTTTCAACGTGGGCAAAAATTCCACGTGCCCGTCCACAAACAGGTAATTGAATTGCTGGCGTCCATGCAACTGGTCGGACGTGAACACGCCCTCGCCCGCATTGACCGAGCCGATATGTTCGCTGGCGCTCCACATGGACGGACCGACCTCCGCGCTGCCTGCCATGTTATTGCGCGTGATAAACTCGGTCAGCGTGATGGTGCCGGCCGGCTCCAGGACCATGCCTTCAATCACGGCCGGCACGAAGCGCGCCGCGCGCGCGGGATTCGACGGCGGGCCCAGCGTCGAGTCGCCTGCGCGCCAGCCGTTGGTGTAAGCCAGCGACAACTGCCATGAGGCCCAAGTCCAATGCAGACCCACGCCCGTTTGCGCCTGCGAATTCACCGGCATCGTCGCCGAGGCCGGGCGCGTGTCATAACGCGGCATCGCGTAACTGCGCCGGTAACCGGTGGCGGTCAGCCCGGCCCAGCCGTTGTTGGGATTGATCTTGTCGCTGGGACATTTCACGAGCTTGACATTCACGCCGTCAAACTTGTTGCCGTGTGTGTCCAACTGCGCCGCCGTGTGCGAACCGCCGATGTACGTGTCCAGCAGATCGTCCCAGCTCAGTCCACCGCTGGCGTAATGGATGGACGCATACGGCAGCTTGTCCGTGTTGTCGCCGGCATACATTTTTACCGCCAGGCCGAATTGCTTGAGGTTGTTCAGGCAACCGCTGGTCTGCGCCTTTTGCTTCGCCTTGGCGAGCGCGGGCAACAGCATGGCCGCCAGGATCGCAATGATGGCGATGACCACCAGCAGTTCGATGAGCGTGAAGGCGCGCGCACTGAGGTGTCGCGAAGAATTTGCACGTGCGGATTTCATGGAAGAAAATTTTGACGTTAATTGTGAATGAACCCGGCTCAGTTGCGTTTCTCGAGGCGGACTTGCAGCCGGCTCATGTCGATGACGTAATCCAATCCCGCCGGCGCTTGCGGGATTTTCTTGATCAGCCCGGCTTGCATCAGCGGGTCGAGCGTTTTGATGGCCGGCGCTTCCGAGTTGGCAAAGTAAACGCCAAGCGCCCAGTTCAAGCGTTCAAGGTCGTTCAGTCCGGACGGCGCGATTTCATCGGTGTCGCCCGCGGGTGTGGCAGCCGTCGGCGCGGCGGCGACGACCGGTTCGCCGAACGCCGTGGACACGGTGGGCGGAGGAGGCGGGGTCTCGGTGAGCCCGGACAATGAGGCCATTGCCTGGGCCGGCGGCTTGGGCGGCGGCGTGGCCGGCGAGGAGGTTTCGGTTTTCTTGCGGCAAGCTGTGCAGAGCAGCGCAAGCGTGAGGGAGGTGATCAGTTTCGTTTTCATATCTTCCGTGGAGGAAGGTCCGGATTTCAGTTTGCAACCAGCGCCGCGAGCATCCGAACGAACAGCGTCGAACACCCGCGGCGTCCAACGCGGAACTTGCGTTCCGCACAGCGCGGGCAATAGCACAGCCTATGCCACGGGGAATTATCAGTGAAAACTGGCCACAAACGGCGCAGCGTGAAGTTTTTTTGTCAGACGGGATTGCGCAGCGCGGACAAGAAGTGACGCACTGGTCGTTTGGAGAAAAACTCCTGAAGCAATGAAGCGCCGGTCCTGCCTTGGCAAAAAGAACACCCGGCACGAGGTTTCATCCATCTGCAACCTGACAGCAACCTGACAAACCTTGAACCCTCGTGCCGGGCTACGCTTCCTGGTAGGGACCGGTGGATTGTGGCCACGACGTCTCGGCCGCCACGCGCGCCACAATCCGTTTCACGGGGCGCAGTTGCCCCGTCACCAGTCGCAACCGAAAGAGCCGTGTCATCCGCCGCCATTCGCGGCCGACGACCTTCAGCGGCACCACGCGGAACGGCAGTTCCGCGCGAGGTCGCGACGACAGGTGTTGGGCGCTTAACATGGCGGTGATTTTAGTCGCCAGGGGGAAAAGCCGCTCCAGCGACGTCATACCAAAGTTGCACAGCTTTTCGTGATGTCAACGGAACCCGGCTCTTTTTTGGCTTTCATCCGAGCCTTGAATTGGAGATTGCCCGGACGCGCCGGCTTGGGTGAAATGGGCGGATGCGCCCATTGCTTTGTGTTTTGCTCGGCCTGCTTCTGGCCCAACCAGTTGTCGCGCAGGAACCTGACGCGCTCAACGCGCTCGTCGAAGTCCTCAAGCAAACCGACGACCCCCAGTTCCAACTCGACGTCCTCAAGGGCATGAACGACGGCCTCAAAGGACGCCGCAATGTGCCCATGCCCGCCGGCTGGGATGAAGTCGCCACGCGCCTGGCCAAAAGCCCCAACCCCTCCGTGCGCGAACTCGCCCAATCGCTCTCGCTCACCTTCGGCAGCACGTCGGCGCTCGCCTCGTTGCGCGCGCAACTGGCCGACGCCAAGGCCCCCGTCGTCGCGCGCCGCAGTGCCTTGGACTCGTTGCTCGCAGCGAAAGATCCGCAGCTCGCGCCGGTGTTGCAGCAGTTGCTTAGCGATGCCGCTTTGCGCGGCGCAGCACTGCGCGGATTGGCGGCTTACGACGACGCAAAGACGCCGGAATTAATCCTCGCGCTTTATCTGAAGTTGAATGCCGCCGAAAAGCGCGACGCGTTGAACACGCTGGTTTCGCGCGCAGCGTTCGCGCGGCCGTTGCTCGCGGCGGTCGCACGCGGCGCCGTGCCCGCCAAAGATTTGTCCGCGGACATCGTGCGGCAACTGGGCGGGCTGCGGCAGAAAGATATCGATGAGCAGGTCGCTAAACTCTGGGGCGTGACACGCGCCACGCCGGACGAAAAGAAGCAGGAAATCGCGCGCTACAAGAAACTGTTGCAGACCAAGGGGCGCGATAATCCGATGCACGGCCGCGCGGTGTATGCGCGTACCTGCCAGCAATGTCATGCGTTGTTCGACGCGGGCGGCAAGATCGGGCCGGACATCACCGGTTCCAATCGCGCCGACCTCGATTACATCCTGCACAACATTCTCGATCCCAATGCGGAGATTCCCAACGACTACCGCCCGTTCGTGATTGAAACCAAGGACGACCGCGTGCTCACCGGCATCATCAAGGAACAAAACCAGCAGACGCTCACCGTGGCCACCGCGAACGAGACACTCACACTGCCGCGCTCCGATGTGCAATCCATCCAGCAAAGCGAGCTTTCGATGATGCCCGAAGGCCTGCTCGCCACGCTCAAGGAAAACGAAGTGCGCGACCTTATCGCCTATCTGGCCGCGCCCGCGCAGGTGCCGATGCTCGCCACGCCGGACAACGCGAGCTCGTTCTTCAACGGCAAGGATCTCGATGGTTGGGACGGCGACTTCGCGTTGTGGAAGGTCGAGAACGGCGAAATCGTGGGCCGCAGCCAGGGCCTGAAGAAAAACGAATTCCTGAAAGGGCCGCTGGCGTTCGGCGATTTCCGGCTCGTGGTGAAAGTGAAGCTCACGCCCAACGAAGGCAACAGCGGCATCCAGTTCCGCAGCGAAGCCGAACCCGGCGGCAGCGTGAAGGGATTCCAGGCGGACGTCGGCGTGGGCTGGTGGGGCAAGCTTTACGAGGAGCACGGGCGCGGGTTGATGTGGAAGGAATCCGGCGAGAAGCACGTGAAGCTCAACGACTGGAACACGTATGAAATCCTTGCCGTCGGCAGCCGCGTCCGCACCGCCATCAACGGCAACTTGTGCGTGGATTTGGAGGACACCGCCAGCGCGCGCCAAGGCATCATCGCGTTCCAACTTCACTCCGGCGCGGTCCCCTTCGAGGTGCGCTACAAGGATTTTCAGTTCGAGTTGAACCCTGAATTCGAACTGGTCACGCTGAAGAAGTAAGCCGCGCCGACTCGAAGCGCAAGCGGTTCGGAATCCCGCTTCAGCCGGCGGCATGGTTGGTTCGTGCTACTGGTTGACCAGCACGAACTGCTTTTTCTGCTGATCCAAAACAATGCGTTTGCCGGGCGGAGCCTTCGTCAGGCCGGCGATGTGTTTGGACCGAATCAACTCTCCACGCTGGCGGGGAATCTGTCGCGGCTGTCCACATACTCGGCGAACGCCTCGTTCAACCTTCGAGGATTTCATCGACTTCCTCCTTGTTTTGCGGGGCCGGTTGATTATCCGCGAGTTTGACAGGTGTGAAAGGTGTGGGTCAGCGCAATCCGGTGCGGACGCCTTCGATGCGAAGGAGTTCGCCTTCCTTGAGTTGGACTTCCGTGCCGTCGGGCTTGCGGACGGTGCCGTTGCCGAAGACGCGGGTGCCGTCGGACATGGTGATGCTGGAAATGGGATTGACGCGCAGGAGCGCGCCGTCCTTTTGCACGACCACCTGGCCATCCTTCAAGGTGGCGGTGTCCGTGGCGGGAATGACCGAGCCGCTGAGCTTGAGCAACTGGCCGTCAATCAGCCGCGAAGGCTGGCCCTTGCGGACGATAATGCCATCGGGTTGGACGACCGTGCCGTCCTGCAAGGTCACCGGTTGCGTGGCCACCGAACTCTCGCCGTCGCGCACCACAACGATCTGGCCGCCTTTGACCGCGATGTGGTCCTCGACCGGCGTGATGGAGCCGTCCGGAGCGGTGAGGGTGAAATCCTTGTTCAAGGTTTCGCCTTCCTTGAGTTTGCGTTCCTTGCCCTGCTTGAGTTTGAACGTGGCGTTGGTGGTCACCAGGATGGAATCGGCGAAAATGATGTCCTTCTCCAGTTCGACGGCTTTGCCTTCCTCGTTGGCGATGACCTTGCCGCCCTGGACGGTGACGCTGGTGGCCTTGGAGGGCTGCGGGCCTTCATCCTTGGCCGGTGTGTCCTGGGCAACCGTGGACAAAGCGAGGGCGCACACGCTGAGCATCGAGAGCCAGAAGGTTTTCATATTCAAGGCCACGATACTCGAAGCCGGGGCGACAAGCAAGGAAGGGCTCGGGGTTTGAAGCTCAGCTTGGTCCCTCTCGTTACTCGGGGTAGAGGGAAAGGCGCGCGGTGCGTCTGGCGGAATGACGCGGGTGGATTTGCGGCGCGCAACAAAGCGCCATCGGACTGGCGCACTCCAAGACGCTTGCGCGGATGTCGTACGTACGGTAAGCGCGCCTGCGTCTTGGAGGGAAATGCGCGCCATGTCACGACGTGGACGAACAAAGGTTTCGCTAATAA
The DNA here is from genome assembly GCA_040754875.1 of Verrucomicrobiota bacterium. Classification (GTDB taxonomy): domain Bacteria; phylum Verrucomicrobiota; class Verrucomicrobiia; order Limisphaerales; family JBFMBT01; genus JBFMBT01. Next base: position 8,117 of record JBFMBT010000087.1, read on the forward strand.
TCGTACAGACTGCTGTCGCGCGAGTAACCACCGGCGCCGCCGGATGCGCCGCCTTCGCCCATGGCGTCGCCAAAGATGTCGCCCATGTCAGCTTCGATTTTTTCGGGGTCTTCGCCGGCTTCGAGGCGTTTGATGGCGATGTCAAATTCCTTGGGCATGGTGCCCGCCGGCATGATTTCCTTCATGCGCCGCATCATGTGGGCCATGTGCCTGGGATTGTTCTCGTCGAGGTTCGCCATGTCGCGCTCGATCTCGCCCATCGCGCGGGCGATTTTCGGATCGTCCAGGTCGGGCACCGGGCCGGCGTCACTTTCCGCTTCCGTGGCGGGAGCAACCGCGCGGCGGGGGGTGGCAAAGGGGCTGAGTTGCTTGGACATCTTCTTGTTGCCGCAGCGCGGGCAGACGGGCAGGCGGTCGGGATTCACCCGCTTCGAGAGGAAGCTGAAGATGACGCGGCACTTGGGGCAGGCAAATTCGTAGATCGGCATGAGGAGATTTTCGATTTTAGATTGGCGATTTGCGATTGGGGGGAGAAGGCAAAATCATTTCAGATGTGGGTCTGTGAAGGTCGCGGAGTTTGCGTTCTGGGCGGATTGGTTTGCAGCGTTGCGGTCCCCCTCACCCCGGCCCTCTCCCCAAGGAGAGGGAGATGTTGTTGCCGCGTTTGGGCAACGCAATGCGCCTGGATTTGATTTGACGGCACCACAATAGAAAGTTCCCCATGCGGCGGCGCTTCGTCAAGCGTCCGGCGGGTCTTGCAACAGCTTCTTCCATTCGCCGGGATCTTCGATGTCGGCGGCAAACTCGGCGGCCACTTCGCCCTTGATGGGGAGGTATTTCCCGGTGGCGGTGGCGAGCAAGGCGCCGCTGGCGTCGCGCAATTCGGCGGAAGCCTCGAAGAGCCGGTTGCGTTTGTTGGCCGTCAGTTCGGCGGTGGCCACGATTTCCTGGCCGGGCTCGGCGGTCTGGACAAAGCGCACGGTCATTTCCGCGCAATAGGCAAGGTGACGCGAACGCACGATGCAGACCCACGCCATGACTTCATCCAGCACGGTGGCCAGAATGCCGCCGTGAATGGTGTGGGTGAACCCGACGTGCCCGTGCGCCGGCGTGAAGCGCGTGCGGACCAACTGGCCGTCGGTCTCCATCGTGAGGCGCAGACCCTCCGCGTTGGCCGCGCCGCACACGAAGCAGGACCGGGTGTGCGGCAGGGTTCGCATGGGCGCGGGAGGGGCGCTCAGTTGGTGAGGTATTCGCGCGGGTCGGCAATCTTGCCGGCAATCGCGCTGGCCGCCACGGTGGCGGGCGACGCGAGGAACACCTGCGATTCCTTGTGGCCCATGCGGCCGGGGAAATTGCGGTTGGTGGCGCTGATGCACTTGAGGCCCGGCTGGTTCATGCGGCCGAAGGTATCGACCGGCCCGCCCAGGCACGCGGCGCAACCGGCGTTTTCCGTCATGCGCACACCGGCGTCCTCGAGGATCTGCCAGATCGTCTTGTCGCCCCAGCGCGTGGACTGGAGGTCATGAACGATTTCCGGCGTGGCCGGCACACCGAATGTGTCGATGGTGACATGCTTGCCGCGCAACACGCGCGCGAACTCCACGAAGTCGCTGGTCTTGCCGCCGGTGCACGAACCGACATACGCGCGGTCCAGCTTGATGTGGCCGAGTTCCCTGGCCTTCTTGCGCTGGCCCGGATCGGGATGGCACGCAACGGTCGGTTCGAGTTTGTCCAGATCAACCACCAGTTCGAAGACGAACTTCTGGTTCTGGTCGGCGAACACCGGTTCGTAAGCCTGTTTGGTGCCGTTGAGTTTGACGCGGGCATCGACGTATTCCTGCGTGCGGGCGTCGAACTCGAAAATGCCGTTCTTGCCGCCGGCTTCGATGGCCATGTTGGCGATGGTCATGCGGTCGTCCATCGACAGGCTGGCGACGCCCGGCCCGTCAAACTGCATGGCGCGGTAGGTGGCGCCGTCGAAGCCGATTTCGCCGATGCAATGAAGGATGACGTCCTTGGCCATGACGCCCGGCTGCAATTTGCCTTCCAGGCGGAAATGCATCGTCTCGGGAACCTTGATAAGCAATTTGCCGGTGCCCATGACGAACCCGGCGTCCGTGTTGCCGATGCCGGTGGCGAATTCGTTGAAGGCGCCGGCCATGCAGGTGTGCGAATCGGTGCCGAACAGGATTTCGCCGGGGCGCGTGTGGCCCTTTTGCGGCAGCGCGGTGTGGCAGACGCCGGCGTATTGCGAACCGTACTGGCGCTTCAGGTTGCCCTTGTTCGGGTCGAACACCCAATGGCCGTTGGGGTCATCGATGACGTCGTAGAAATATTGCAGGCCCTGTTCCTTGGCAAAGTCGCGCAAAATATCGACGTTGCGGTTGGACTTCGAGTCGGCCGTGAAAATGTAATGGTCGGGAATGATGACCACGCGGTTGGGGTCCCAGACCCTGGCGGTCTGGCCGAACTCGCGTTTGAACACGCCGATGGTGCCCGGGCCGCACACGTCGTGGGTCATGAGGACATCGGCCTTGACCCAGATGTTGTCGCCCGCCTGCACGGAGGCCTTGCCCGCCGCCCGCGCCAGTATCTTTTCTGTCAACGTCATAAAGGGAGCCTAAGTTAGTCAAGGTGAGGGGCTGGCGCAACTGTGGAAAAGCAGGCTCAGGGCGCTCAGGGCTTGCCGGCTTCCTTTTGCTCGCGCAAGCGGCGCTCGACGATGTCCCAGTAGCTGACGGCGATTTGGTTGCCATCAGTCCGGCGGGCCAGGGACTTGGAAAGCCATTCGCGGGCGCCTTCGTAATTGCCGGTCTGGATCTCATGCCAGCCCATGTGCGCGAGGACAAAGAAGCTGTTCGGGTCCAGTGCCAAGGCGCGCTCGAACCGGGCCTTGGCCTCGTCGTGGCGCTCCAGCCAGTCCAGGCACATGCCGTGGCGCAACGGGTTGTACGGGCTGTGGGGGTCCAGCCCCGCCGCGCGTTCATACCATTGAATGGCTTCCTGCGCCCATTTCGCGTAGTCATCATTCCCCTGCCAGCTCCGCAAACGATACGCTTCGCCGATGCGATAGGGCGTATCCGGATTCATCGGGTCCGCCGCGTGCGCCGCTTGCAGGCCGGCCAGGTATTCCGCCGAGGAACGCGAATGTTTCCGCGCCTCCACCAGCGAGGCGGTTTCCTGCCACCGGATGCGGCCCTGCTGGACGAGATACCAGGCCGCCGCGCCCACGGCCACGGTGAGCAAGAGGCGGCCCACGGCGTTCAAACGCACCCACCAGCGGTCGGTCGCGAAGCGCCAGTAGCCGCTGAGCAACGCCATGAGCGTGACGACGGTCAGCGCATTGGCGGGGATGTGCATATTAAAATCAACGAACGAATGGACCAGCAAGGCCAGGAGGCTGATGGAACCGCCCAGGAGAAACGCCGCGCGGTTGCTCCGCCGGCCGCCGGATGACTCACCGCCCCCGTTCAGGCCGCGCCACGTGGCCGCCACGCCCGCGAACAACAGCGCCCAGGCCGCAATGACCGGCGCCACGCCTGCCACGCCCCAATCGACGAGCGTGTTCAAATAGTCGTTGTGCACCCGGATGGGACGCACCTGGATCTCCGGCGGGCGGTACTGCGAAAAGCGCACGTCAAACTGGCCGGGCCCCACGCCCCACCAGACGTGGCCGTCCTGCCACATTTTCAAGGCCGGGGACCACACGCGAAAGCGCACATCCTCGACCCGGCCCGCGACGACCGAACCATCCACGCGGCGTTGCACCATTTCGCTTTTGGCGGCGAAGGCGCCCAGGCCAACGGCGAGCAGCACAAAAAAGGCGACGGCCGCGGCGCGATGCTCGCGCTGCCGCAGCAGCAGGAGAAAGAACACCGTCAACGCCAGGGCCAGGGCGATCCAGCCGCCGCGCGAAAGGCTCACCCCGATGCCGGCAGTCATGGCGAGCGCGGCGTAGCCCAGCATCACGCGGGTCATCACGTTCAACCGCCCCATCAGGGCAAAGGCCACCACCAGCGGGAGCAACAATTCAAGATAACCGGCGAAATGATTCGGGTTGATGTACGTGCCGGATCCGCGCCCCGTATAGCCGGGCGGGCGGATGAAGTGCCACACCGAGTCGGACCGGGTGAGGAATTGATAAATGCCATACATCGCGATGCCCGTGCCCACGACCGCCAGCACGAGCACGATGGGTTTCACGCGGTCGGGATGGCTGAGGTTGTTCAGGACGATGAAGAACGCGACCGCATAAACCAGCACGCGCAGCCATTCGTCACGCGCCACGTATTCAACGTCCGCCTGCCGGTAACGCACCACGGCGTAAACGACGAACGCCACCACGGCCCAGCAGATGGGCGGCCAGAGCAGGTGCATGCGGGGATTGAGCCAGAGGCGGGCGACCCAGAGCAGCCCCATGGCAATGACGAGGCACTGGGCGACCAGAAAATCCTGCGGGCGCACCATGCCGGTGGCCAGCGGGCCAAAGACCAGCAGGCCCAGCGCCAGCGCCAGGATGCCCCATTCGCACCCGCGATCCAGACGTTCGCGATCCATCGGGGCGCGAGCCTACTGCAAACCACCCGCGCCGGTCACTTCTCTTTTGGCGGCAAACTGCCCTATCAAAATTTGTCCCATATGGGACAAAGTTTTGATTATTCACTGCTGGCGGTTTTCGCTTTGGCTGGCGCGTGCTTGACGTGTTTGTCGAACCACGCGGTCATCTCGTACAGGACGTGCTCGACGGATTCGCGCGCGGTGTAGGCGTGCGATTCATGCGGGAGCATGACGAGGCGCGCGATGCCGCCGGTGCCTTTGACGGCCTGGTACAAACGCTCGCTTTGGATGGGAAAGGTGCCGGAGTTGTTGTCCGCCTCGCCGTGGATGAGGAGCACCGGCTCGTTGATCTTGTTGGCGACCATGAAGGGCGACATTTTCAGGTAAGTCTCCTGCGCCTGCCAGAGCGTGCGGTTCTCATTCTGAAAACCGAACGGCGTCAATGTGCGGTTGTAAGCGCCGCTGCGCGCAATGCCCGCGCGGAACAAATCCGAGTGCGCCAGCAGGTTCGCCGTCATGAACGCGCCGTAACTGTGCCCGCCCACGCCCACGCGGTCGGGATCGGTCACGCCCAGTTCCACCGCCTTGTCGATGGCGGCCTTGGCGCTGGCGACGATTTGATCGAGGTAAGTGTCGTTGCGCCTTTGCGATGTGCCGACGACCGGCATCGTGGCGCCATCGAGGATGGCGTAGCCTTGCGTGAGAAAAAACAGATGCGAAATGCCGGTGATGCTCGTGAAGCTGTTGGCCGAACCGGAAACCTGGCCCGCGGTGTCGGCATCGATGTATTCGCGCGGATAAGCCCACAGCACCGTCGGCAGCCGTTGGCCCGGTTGATGGCCGGCGGGCAGGTAAAGCGTGAAGGAAAGCTGCACGCCATCGTCGCGCTGGTAGGTGACGAGCTGCTTGGTGAACTGGCGCAACTGCGGCGTGGTGTCGGTGAACTGCGTCAATGCGGTTGCCGTGTTCTTTGGCAAATCGCGCAGAAAATAATTTGGTGGAACCGTTCGCGTTTCTTTTCGCGTGATGAGCCGCGAACCATCCTCCGTCACCAGCCCCACGATGGTTTCGTAACTTTGGTCATCGCATTGGAAGACCCGTTCGGACTTGAACGTGGCAAGGTCGAAACGATCAAGAAACGGGCGATCTCCTTCAGATGAAGCGCCGGGGCCCGCCAGGAACAGGCAATTATTGTCCACGCGCGCGGCGCGTTTGCCGTTGGGCAGCAGTTTGGAGAGGGGGACGCCGGGATCGTGGTAGCGGTCCTGCGTCGAACGTTCCCAGATGAGTTTGGGCGCTTCCCCGGGTTTCTGCGGATTGATCACGAAGGTGCGGGCGACGCGTTTGGCGCTTTGATAATCGCGCAGCAAGGCGATGTGGGGCGCTTCGGTCCACATGAGCGACGAAAAGCGTTGTTGCGTGCGCGCCAGTTGCGTGGGCTTGTCCGCGAAGGGCGCGCGCACGAGCATCACCTTGTCGCGATACGCGGCCTTGGTGCGCTCGCTGCCGCGGTCCAGCGCCTCGACCCACGCGAGCGTCGCGGGTTCGATGGGATGCCAGTGGTAATTGCGCGGCCCGGTCGGCACGCCGCCGATGGGGATGTTGTCGGCCAGCGGCTTGCTGGCGAGTTGGTAAACCATCTGGCCCGCGCGGTCCCAGACCTCGACTTCGCGCGGGAAGGACGACGCGGTGTGCAGATAGGAATAAGGCCGGTGAATGCGCGACACGAGAATCAGGCGGCCATCCGGCGAGGGATCGACCGCGGCGAACAACGCGGGCTCGCCCACCTTCGTGAGCCGGCCGGAACGCGCCTCGACCAGTGCAAGCTGGGACGTCGCGTAGTAATCGAACAAATCCTCATCGTGCGGCGTTTCGAGCAAATCCTGAAACGTGCGCACGGGTGCGGATTTGCCGGCGGATTCCTGCACGACGGGGGCCGCGGGCGCAACGGGCGGCAATGGTGGCGGGCCGCGCCGGGCCACGATCGTTTTGCAGAGCAGCGCGCGGCTGTCGGGCATCCATTCGAACGAAGAACCGTAAGCGGCGTTCAAGGCCACGCCGCGCAAGCGCCGGAGCTTTCCCGAGACGGCATCGCCCACCCAGAGTTCGATCTCGTCGGAGTTGTATCGCGCGAAGGCGAATTGGGCGCCATCCGGCGACCACGCCGGGAAACTGATGCGCGCTCCCGGCGGCAGGACGAGCGTTTGTTCCCGGCCGTCGGCGACGGTTTTCAGCGTGAGCGCGATGTACGTGGTGGGCAGGTGCGGGCCGTTGTTGCGCGGATTGATGCGCACGCCCGCGAGGCGCAGCATCGGTTCGGCGACTTCGGCAATGGGCGGGTAACGGACGCCCTGCGCGAGCAGGAGGCGGTCGCGCGCCGGGCTTATGGTGACCACGGGCAACGGCGGCGTATCGAGGGCCTCAAGAATCTCGGCGGGCGGTTTCTGGTAGCCATTGGCAGGTTGGGCGTGCGAGAGGTTGCTGAAAACAACGAGCAACCACGCAACCAGGGCGAGGGCGGAAATCCGCAAGGTCTTCATGCGCATCACGGGTGATGCCGCAATGATGGCAGAACGGCGGGAAAAGGCGAGCGTTCAGTGCGCAGTGTCAGTGAACCGCGCTGCTTGATCGCCAGATCACGGGGAACTACTTCGCATCCGCCACCACCACCCGAATCTCCGCCCCATTGCACCGAATTTCCGGCACATACATGGCGTGGCCGAGGACGGGGAGGGCGTGGAAATCGCCGGGGACTTCGGCGCGGAAGTCGTAGCGGATTTCCCAAACGCCTTCGGGCAGTTTGTCGAGGAACAAGGCCACTTTGCGGTCGCGCAGCTCCTGGTACACCCAGCGATTGCGGCCGGTGTAATCCTGGCCTTCCATGGTCGGCGGCGGCTGCGGGATGCCGGGGCGCGGCCGGGCGGGCGCAATCATTCGCGCAGGCGCGGCGGCGGCCAGTTCGCCGGCGGCAGCCACGCGCGTGGCGGCTTGGGTGAACTTGCGGTCCACGGCGCCGGACTTGAGTTCCCTGGCGTAAAGCGACTGGCCGCTGCGAATCTCCACCGCTTCGATCCCTGCGGGCTTGAGGTCTTCGAACACGAGGTACTCGTAATTATTTTTCGCTTCGATGGTGAGGACAGTCTCGATGCGCTCGCCGCTCTTCACGGGTTCGCCGTCTTTGAGCGGGACCTTGTCATACACGTAGCCCTTGAGCAGCGTAGGCCGGCCGACGAGTTTGTAATACTCGCGTTTGACGAAGATTTCGTTGCCCGCGGGCGGGATGGGTTCTTCCAGGCTGAAGTACTTTGCCTCGGCGGCGAAATAAACCGGCGTGTCGCCATTGCGCCGCTTGATCTGGATGCGATTGTCGCCGTCGCGAATGAGCTTCGAATCAATGGTGAAGCGGCTGGGGGCATTGAAGATGTCCGCGCCCGCGATCTTTTTCTTCGCGATGGAGCGGCCGTTGACGAGGACTTCGTATTCGATCTCCGGCTTCAACTCGCCGCTGACGCGCAGGTAATCGTTCATGGCGAGCACGGTGACGGCGGTGTCGCGCGTGTTGCTCCATTGCGCGCCGCGGCGGTTCTTGATGAGCCAGTTGGTGACCGGTTCGATGAGCGCGTTCTTCGGATCAATCGTCAGCAGCGCGCGCAACGCGAAGGCCGTGGCTTCCACGCCGCCGTCGCTCCAGCGCCAATAGATGCCGTCCTCGCCCCAATGCGCCGTGGCGATGACGCCGGGGTTGTTGGGCACAGCGTCATCAATCAGCACCGAAGCATCCGGACGATCATCCTTCTTCACGCCGTTTTCGAGATTGGCGATGAGCGTCTTCGCCTGCGCGGCCCTGCCGAGGTGATGGGCGCTCAAGGCGAGCAGCGCGCGCGTGTAGGCGTTGAGCGCGTCGCGCCGGTTCCACAGATTTTCGAAGGCGGTGTTTTGGAACTTCGTGGGCGCGGATTTCTTTGAAGCATTGAACACGGCCAGCGCGTGGAGCATCCACGCCTGCATGTCGGGATTTTCCTCCTGCTCGACGAGTTCCTTGTTGAGGAAGCTCGCGCCGCGCTCGATGACGTTGGGTTTGATTTCCGTGCCGGCGTCGCGCGCGAGCGCGAGGCCCCAGACGACATACGCGGTCATCCAATGATCGCTCTGGCCTTCCTTCCACCAGCCCCAGCCGCCGTCGCCGTGCTGGAAATCATACAAGCGGTTCAACCCGGCCTTCACCATGTCGTTGAGCAACTGCAAATCCTTCTTGCCGTCCGGATGCGTCTTCAAGCCGGTGGCCTGCTCGATGCCGCCAAACGCGCGGGTCATCACGTCCTCGGGCTGAAGACCGAGGTCCTTGAGCGTCTTCGCCGTGATCGCGGCGGGCAGGAATCGGCTCATGGTCTGCTCGGTGCAGCCGTAGGGGTAATTGATGAGGTAAGGCAACGCGTCGAGCATCGTCACGGCCATGCTCGGCGTGACCTGCACCGTGAGTGACGTGGAATCGGCCTTGCGCTCCTTGGGAATGTCCAGTTTCACCGTGATGTCCTTGCCGCGCACCTTGCCCGACTTGGTGATGAATTTCTCAATGCCGTGTTCGTGCGCCAGATAAGTCTTCTCCATGGCGTCGGAGTATTTGCCGCCGCGCGCAATGGTCTTGAGTTTCACTTCGCCGGGCGCTTTGACCTCGGCCTTCCAATCCGCGCGCGCTTCACCATTGGGCGGCACGGTGAGCGTGAAAGACTGCCCGGGCGCGGTGCGCGACGAGACGCTGGTCATGGACAAACCGCCGATCGCTTCGAGGCTGACCTTGGTTTCGAGCGGCTGGTCGGTGTTGTTGTTGACGACGGCGGAAATGACAACTTGATCACCGACAACGAAAAAGCGCGGCGCTTGCAGGCGGACGATGAGCGGCTGCTTGGTGCGCGTGGCGGCGTCGGCAATGCCGAATTGATTGATGGCGCTGACGGCACGCGCCGTGGCCTTCCAGCCGGTGAGTGAATCGGGATACGTGACCTTCACCGTGGCGTGACCGTTGCGGTCGGTGACGACGTCAGGCTTCCACAAGACGGTGGAGCGGAAATCGCTGCGCACCTGGACAGCCGGTTCGTCGGGTCCGCGGCCGAGCCTGGATTCAGCACTTTTGGCCACATCGAAGCGCGCCCCGAGGGCGAGTTGCTTGTCACCCAGAGCCAGCGCATCCATGGGGATGCCTGCTGCCGTCGCCGCAGGCGCCGAGGCCAGGCCGCGCGTGACGGCGGCCTTTTCGGCGAGCAAGGATTCAGATTCCGCGCGATAAAACCGCTGCGTCATCGCGCCGGCGCCGCCGGCGGTACCCGAGGAACGGTCCTCATACGCGACCTGCTTTTTGCGTTCATCGACCTCGTAATCCTCGAGCAACTGCTTGTCCTTGCCTTCGCCCCATTCGACCAGGCGCGCAAAGCTCTTTTGATTGAACGTGCTTTGCGTCTGGATGCGCTGCGGGCGTTTCTGGCCGAAATAGAACTGGCGCGGATCGCCCGCGTAATCGTTCTGAATGTAATAGACCGATTCATCCACCAACCCGAACGACACCTCGGCGGCCACGGGTTTGCCGTCGTGGTCTTTGGTCGTGATGGTAAGCGTGCCGTCTTCGCGCGGCTCGTATTGCTCGCGGTCGGACTTCACTTCAACGGTCAGGAAATTCTTCGTCGGCGGCACGATGACCTGCTTGGAGTCGATGTGAATCTGGCGGTCGGCGACCATGGCCGCGCCGAGGAAGATGTTCGGCACGTGCTTTTCCTCGATGACCACATCGACGAGCTTCACGTTGCCGGTGAGATGGACGAGCTGGTAGCTATACAGATCCTCGCCTTCGAGGCTGAACAACACGTAACGATCGGGCGCGTTGGCCACGAGCATCACCTGCGCCTCGTTGCCCACGCGAAACGTGTCCTTGTCCACAATGATTTCCACGCCGCCGTGTCGATAGCCGAGCTCCGTCGTCGCGCCGGTGGCCACCCACACGGTGGTGGCGGCATGAATCGGCATGGTGGCGCGATTGGCCAGTTTGTCCTCGCTGGTCCACGCGACTCGATAATAGCCCTCGCGCGCGGGCGTGAAGGTGAGTTCGCCCTTGCCATTGGCATCCGTCTTCACGGGAACCGTGAGAATCTCATCGCGTTCGTAACCGCGGAACTTGAGCCGCCAATCCTTCTGGTCCGGGCGCTCAGGCGGAGGCGGCCAGATCTTGTGCTTCGCCTGAAGGCGCTTCAACTCGTCGCCCTTCACCTCGGTGCCGTCCGGCTTGAGCCAGATTTCATACCAGTATTCGCGCGTGACCTTGACCGTGCCCTCGGTCTGCACGGGATTGCTGTTCGCATCCTGCGCCGTGAACTCCACGCGCACCTTGTCCTTCGGGCGGTAAATGTTGTGGTCCGCATTCGCATACACGTAGTAACGCTGGCGCGTGACGCGCACCGTGCCGTTGCCGGTGATTTCGCGGCGCGAGGCGTCGGTCACGCGCGCCTCGACGCGATACTCGAAGTCCTGCCCGGCGTTGGCCTGCGTCTCGAACCTCAACGTGGCCTTGCCCATGGCGTCGGTCTTGAGCGTTTCGCGCTTGAACACCTGCCCACCGCCGCGCCCCCAGCGACGCCAGTTGTACGTCGGCGACATGTCCTCGTAGAACCACGGGAACTCACGCGGCCGCTCGTAGTATTGGTAAAAGGGATTTTGATAGACGATGACCTCGACGCTCGCCTCACTCACCGGCCCGCCGAAATAATAATCCGCCTGAATCGTCACCTCGACCGTTTCGCCCAGCCGAAACGCCTTCTTTTGGCCGTTCTCCTCGGGCGTCTTCACGGTCACCTTGAACTCGGGCAATTTGTATTCCTCCAGGCGGAACAACGTGGCATTGCCGATGTGATGGTTCTTCGACTGGTCGCGGAAGGAGACGCGATACTCGCCCAGCTTCATCGTCTCGGTCAAATCGAGCGAACCCCACACGCTGCCGAATTCGTTAAGCTTGATCTCGCCTTCCTTCACCAGCGCGTTGTCCGGGCCGTCGATGCGATACCAGATGGTTTGGTTCGCCGGCGTGGAATACACCGAGCCGTTGTAACGGCGCGCGACAAACTTCCAGTTCACCGTTTCCTGCGGACGATACGCCGGGCGGTCGGTGAATGCGTAGATGCGCCAGTTTTCGTCCCCTTCGCGGTGGTGATAGGCGTTGCCCGCGCTGAAGGTCTGCCGGTCCTTGAGCACCGCCGCGGCGAAGATCTCGACACTGTTGTTCGCCTGCTGCTTCAACTCGAACACCGCGATGCCGTCCTTGTTCGCCGTGCCAGCCTGCTCGCGCCAGCGCCAGGTGTTGTTGCCCTCGTAATAACGCTCCCACAATTTCACTTTCGCGCCCGGCAACGGCGCGCCATGCAGCGCGTTGCAAACATAAACCAGCGTCTGGCGGCCCGACGTCTTCAACACCATCGAGGCATCGGTCACCAACATCAGGTCGCGCGCGCTTTGCCCTCCTCCCTTGGCTTCCACCACATACGCGCCCACGCGCAGTTTGCCGTCGATGGTCAGCGCCTCGCCGCCGGGCACGTGGTCGCCCTGGTCCTTGGTGTCCTTCTTCCACGATTTGATTTTCTCCTGCTTCTCAAGGTCGATCGAATTGAGCCAGTAACGGCGGCGCTCCGTGCCTTCGTCCAGTTGCACCGCCTGCGTCAAATCGACCGCATACAGCGCCAGGTCGATCGTCTTCACGTTGCGCCAGTTGAGGTGATACTGGATTTCCGAGTCCGGCAGGAAGATGTGCGACACGCCCAGGCTTACCTGCGGTTGCGTGATATTCTTGATCTGCTGCTCGGCCTGATCGAAGTAGCGCGTCTCGCCCTTTTTGAATTCACGCACCAGCCGGCGAAACATCTCCACCGCCTTCACGTAATCCGGCTTTTGTGTCCAGCCGCCGTTCTCGAGGGGAATGGCGCGGCCCTGGTTGGCCATCCACTCGGCGTAATGATACAGCGCGTCGTCATACCAGTCCGTGCCTTTGCCGGCCTTGATGGCGGATTCGAAGGACTCGGGCACGCGCGCGCGCTGCTCCCAACTGCCGCCCTGATTGCGGATGGTCATCGCAATCAAATAATTCGCGTGCGCCTTGTCGTTGTCCGTCTGCGCAATGCGCAGGACGTTGTCCAGGACGGGCACGGGCAAAACGTTGCCGTAATAGCCGTAGGAATAATATTGGTCGCGGCCCGGCGGCAGGGCGATGCGCCACACGATTTTCAGATAACGTTCGCGCGCGAGTTCGACATCGCGCGCGCCGGCCCACCATTCCAGTGCGGCGTTATAATGATTCCACGCCTGGCCCCAGTTCTGTTGATTGCGGCGGGTCCACCAGAAATCGCCGAGGGATTCCTGCACTTCAACCCAGATAAGATCCTTGTCTTCGTTGCGATTGATGTCGCGGACGAGAATTTCCAGTTGCTGGCGGCCTTGTTGCAGTTTGGTGTTGTCCGCCTTTTGCGTGGAGGCTTCGGAACGCCATTGCGTGTCGGCGAGGCGGAACTCGACCCAGCGGGTGTCGGCGGGGGAAAGCTTCAGCGCCTTGGCCTTTTGGTAGGCGTCATTGGCCAGCTTGTAAGAGCCGTCAGAAAAGTGCTTTTCGGCCAATGCCTTGAGTTGGGAGTACTCGCTGGGCTGGGCGAGGAGAAGTCCTGCCGCCACGAGCGATAAGGAAAGGGACAGCAATGAAATCGGCTTCATGTTCATTTCAGCCTGTTAGACGGATACATAGCAGATTTGCTCCGACGGAGAAAGGATGTTCGGGGGGACGATTCGGTGTGCGGAATTCTCCAACTCGGAACTTTAACTTCGAGCGGGACTTTCCATACTTTCTCCGCATGACCGAAACGAATTGGGAAGAACGTTATCAGACCGGCGACATGCCGTGGGAAAAGGGCGCGCCCTCGCCGGGGCTCGTCGATTTTCTGGCCGCACACCCCGCCTTGCCCAGGGGGGCGGTCCTCGTGCCCGGTTGCGGCACGGGCCACGACGCCCGCGAATGGGCCCAACACGGCTTTGCCGTCACCGGCTTGGACCTCGCCCCCAGCGCCGTCCGCCTGGCCCACGAACGCACCGCCGCCGCCGGCCTCACCGCCGAATTCCACCTTGGCGATTTCCTGGGTGATGCACCGGACAATATAATTTTGCCAAAGTGCGCCACGAGTTCTTCCCTCTCCCCTCAACGGGGAGAGGGGCCGAGGGTGGGGGGTGTTTACGCCCATACGCTACTGTTCGACTGGGTTTTTGAACACACCCTGTTCTGTGCCATCGATCCTTCGCGGCGCGATGACTACGTGCGCGCCGTCCTCCGCTGGCTCAAGCCG
>JBFMBT010000088.1:0-21798 GCA_040754875.1 Verrucomicrobiota bacterium
ATCGCCGTGCCACCTTCCCCCCTTCGATTGAACTCCCAAGCAGGAACTTTGAACCCCAGTCCGTTCTGTCCGTCCAATCCGCCGCCCCTCAACCAGGCAATCCGCCCGCTTCTGCCCGATAATGCCCTCTTCTGCCACATAATATTTTTTCCAACCATGAACTATGAACCGCCCCGCGACATCACCAACCGGTCCCCCAATCGCAAATCGAAAATCCCATCTGACCTCCATCCGACCTCTTCCGTCCCCTTCCGCCACATACCGCCACATACCGCCACATATTTTTATCGATCGCCCCAACCCGCACCCCGCCGCGCCATCCATCTGCCAAGGCGCGCCGCCGTTCGCCCAAATTGCGCCGCCGCTCGGCAACCGCCCGGCCACGGCTGGACATCATTCTTCCAGCCACTTGAAGTAGGAATCCCACACGCCGCCGGGGACGGGGGCGATGCCGGCCACGGACTTGAGCAGGCTCTTGGTGGATTCCAGGACGGAATCGACCATGACATTGCGGGAACTGCCCTCGAGTTGTGCGATCAACGCCGCATCGATGTTGCGCAAGAGTTCCTCGTATTGCGCGTAGGTGATGCGGCCGGCCTTGAAGGCGTCGCGCGCCTCGCGGCCCAGGCGTTCGGCGGCGCCCAGCATGCTGGCTTCGGCGTCGCGCGCCCGGCTGCGCAGGTCGCCCAGGCGATTGTTCAAGTCCGCCGCTTCCAGTCCCGCGCTGGCGACGGCGGCGCCGTAGCCGACGCGGTCGAGCACCTTGCCGGCGGTGCGGACGCGCTGGGCGTTTTGCGCGATGCGCGTGGCGCTGGGGCCGTTGCCAGCCGCCTGGGCGATGCGGTCCAGCTTGGCGGCGGTCTGCGTAATCGGCCCGCCGCGAGTGCGGCTGACGTCGCCCAAGCCCGCGGCCAGGCCGTTGGCCGCGCCGGAGGCGACATCGTTGGCGGTCACTTCCTCGCCGGAAGGATCGCGGAAGAGCAGGGGATTGCCGCCCGCATACTGGTAAGGATTGAAAAACAGCGCGGAAAACGTGTGCACGGGGTCACGCGAGAGGAAGCGCCCGGTGGTCGAATCGTAATACCGCGCGCGCGCGTAATAGAGTCCGGTGGTCCCTTCCGCCATGACGCTGTAGCGGCCCTGGTATTTGAAGGGATTGGCGAACGCGCCGCCGGAAGAATCGGCCAGCACTTCGCCGTAAGGTGTGTAACGATACGCGGCGAGGACATTGCCGCTGCCATCGCTGACGAAGTGGGTGTTGCCGTGTTCATCGAAGTGATAGAAGCGGCGCGCGTCGCTCGCATCGATGGTGTAGAGCAATTCGCCCGTGGGCGTGAACACGTTGTATTGCAGGTCCGCATCCGCGCCGTCGCGGATGATGGCGACGCACGGGCGGTCGAAGAGATAATTCCAGACGAATTTGTGATGCGTGCCGCCGTCGTTGCGGCTGAGGCGATTGCCTTCGCCGTCGTACGTGAAGTTCACGGTCGTCGCGCCCTCGGTGTAAGAAACCAGGCGCGAAGCGGCGTTCCAGACATACGCGCGCGAACCGTCGCCGAGCAGACGGCCGAGGCTGTCGTAGGTGCCCGCGGAATTCTGCGACGTGGTGGTGTAGGTGAATTGCTGGTCGGACGCGGCGAGGCTGAAGGCGCCGAGCGCGATCGGCGGCGTGCGTTCGGCTTCGGTCAACAAGCCGCGCGCATCATGCGTGAACGCCAGGCGCGAAACTTGCACCGGGCCCTGCTTTTCCTCGATGACCGTCACGCCACCGGCGGCGTCATAAGTGTAGAGCGTCGAGATGCCGTTGGGCCGGTCGATTTGCAGGAGGCGATCGGCGGCATCGTAGGTGAAATCCGTCTGGCCGCCGACCCAATCGGTGATGCGCGTGAGGCGGTCGCGGCGGTCATGGGTGAATTCAACGACTTTGCCGACGGCAAAGGTGAGGCGGCTCACGCGGCGGCCAGCGTCCAGTTCCGCGAGCACGCCGTTGCTGAAGACGCGGCGGTTCTTGGTGTCGTAAGTGAAATTCAGATCAGGGCCGGTCAGCAGATTGCCTTCCTCGTCGTAGGTGTAAATGTGGTCGGTGCCGTCCGAATAGAGCGCGCGCAACAGATTGCCCGCCGCGTCATAAGTGTAGGCCACGGTGCCGAGGCTGTCCGGGAAGGTGATGCCGCTGATGCGATGGCGGTCATCGTAACTGAAACTGCGCGTCTTGCCGGCGGGATCAATCGCGGCGGTCAGGCGGCCCAGGTTATCGCGTTGGAACGTCCAGAGGCGCGCATTGCCATCAGTCACGCCGGTGACCTGGCCGAACGGATCAAGCGAGTAATTGTTGGCGACCGCGCCGCCGGGCAACACCACGGCTTCGGGAAACCCGCGATCATCATACGTGGTGGCGGAGCCGACGCCGCCGAGGTTCACGCTGGTGACGCGGTCCAACGAATCGTAGCTGACATTCATCACTTCGCCGCCGGGCAGCGTCACTTTCTTGAGCCGGCCCGCATTGTCGTTCTCAAAGAGCGTGACCTGGTCCAGCGCGTCTTTGACGGAAACCAGCCGGCCCGCCGGGTCGTAAGTGCGTTCCTCGATGAGCCCGAGCGAGTCGGTGACGGTGAGCACCTGCCCGCGCGAATTGTAGGTGAACGTGAAGGTGTTGGTGTTCGGGCCGGTGATGGTGGCGATGCGCCCGAGCGCGTCGTAGGTGAGGGTCGTGCCGTTGCCTTCGCTGGGCGTGGTGGAGACCAGGCGGTCCATGAAGTCATACACGTGCAACGTGTTGTTGAACCGGCGGTCGGTGACCTGGATCAAATTCCCGTTGGCATCGTAGGAACTGACGATGGCGTTGCCATTTTCATCGCTGCGATCCGACAGGCGGCCGACGGCATCGAAGTTGAACGTGCGGAACGATGTATCATGCCACGTGACGCGGTTGCGCCGCTGCACGCTGTCGTAGCTGTAGGTGGTGACCTTGCTGACGGGGTCGGTGACCGTGGCGAGGTTGCGGCGCGTGTCGTACGTGTAAGTGGTGGTGCCGCCCAGCGGGTTCAATTCGGTGAGGACCTGCCCGGAGGCATTGTAGGTGTAACGCCACACTTCGCCGGCGCGGTTGGTGTGGGTGATGAGATTGCCGCTGGCGTCGTATTCGAATTTTTCCATCAAGCCGTCGGGGTAGGTGATGGCGACGAGGTCCTGGAACTCTATGCCATTGGCATCGGTGCGGGGGACGTAGGTGAACTGCACGGGGTTGCCGTTCTCGTCGGTCTCGGTGGTGACGTTGCCATTGGCGGCGAGGAAATTGCGGCTGATGGAAGTGCTGGCGGCGCTGGTGACCTGCGCGCGCTGGCGCGTGGCGGTCGCGCCGATCTGGATGGTCTGGCCCTCGGGATTGGTCATCGACGTGAGCGAGCCGTCGGAGTTGTGGATATAAGTCCAAACCTGGTTGCCGGGCATCGTCACGACAGTGGTGCCGGGCGTTTGTGGCGGACCGTAATCGTAGGTGGTGACATTGTTATAGGCATCGGTTTGCGTGGCGACCTTGCCGACGGCGTCCCAGGTGTTCTGCCAGGGGATGTTGCCGAGCGGACGCACGGTCCATTTGAGCAGGCCGGGATCGGCGTGGTCGGTGTCATAGACGTAAGTGGTAAAACTGTTCCCGGCGTTCCGGAACGACGTGAGGTTTTCCCCCGTGTAAGTGAAGGAAACAAACCGGCTGGAACTGAAGCCGTGAAATTCCTGCACGGTGGTGAGTTTGCCGCTGGTGTAAAAGAACGTCAGCCGGCGCGACGTCGAGGTGGCGGTGGGCGTGTCGCGCACCTCGGTGAGGTTGTTGTTGAAATCGTACGTGCAGTACAATTTGTTGCCCGCGCGGTCGGTGATGTCCAGCACGCGACCGACGCCGTTGAAGTGATAAATGCGATTGTTCCGCACGTCGCCGACGTAAATTTCCGTGCCCACCTGGATGACCTGGAGGGGATTGTCCGTCTGCGATTGGAGCGTCCAGTTGCCGCCCTGCTTGAGATACTTGAGCACCTTGCCCTCGGCGGTGACCAGCGCGATAAACGTGCCGTTCCAGTGAAGGCGCCATTCGAAGTTGTGCCGCCAGTTGTCGCCCATCGTGCCGACGACGAAGTTGCGGCGCAGGCGCGACGCGTAGTAACGCTGAAACTGGAGCGGCAACGGCCCGCCGGATTCGAGGTCGGGCGGTTCGTGGAAGAAAAGTTCGCCGTTGAACAGGTTCACGGGATCGCCCGAAGCGGCGGAGGTGGGATTGTTGGCGGTGCTGTCCGGCTCGGGTTCGGGGATGACCTTGACGGTAATCTGCCGGCCCAGGGGGGTGGTGTCTTCCTGACACGGGCCGTCGGTGCCGGCGAACTTGTCCGCGCCAATCCATTGCACGGTGATGGTGGTGTTGCCGGCGGTCATGCCCGCGATGACGGTGAATTCCACGATTTCGCCAAAGCCGTTGTTGGGCGTCACGGACACGAGCGCCGTGCCGGTCACCGCGGCGGAGACGAACGCGGCGCAACCGCCGGTGTCGGCGACTTGAAACGTATTGGTGCGGCCGACCATCACCTCGATTTCAGAGGGGTAATTGTGTGCGCGGAGGGGCAGGGTGGAGAACAGGAGCGCGCAGAGCAGAGCGAAGCCGGGGATTTGCGTGCGGCAAGCTGCCATGACGCGCGCCGGTGCCAATTGAGCCCGGCAGGTTGGAAACCTGCGATTCAGTCCCGAGACATCGGGAGAAACCTGCGCTACGACGGCGCGGGCCATCAGAACGAAAAAACAAATGAGCGTCTTCATGGTGCGGCCTCTTTAAAACAATGCGACGACGCGATAGAAGCGCCGCGTGTTGGCGGTGACGTTGGGGTCGGTTTTCGACGAGGTGGCGCCCGTGGCGGTCACGTCGCCGCCGAGATTCTTCCAGTTCACCGGATCGAGCGAATCGGTGTATTGCACGCGATAGGCTTTGCCGGGAATCGATGCCCATTGGATGGTGAAACTCACGCCGGCGGTGGACGAGGCTTCAGTGACTTGCAGGAGCGAGGCATTGTCGTTGGGATTGGTGCCGGCCATGAACTCGTGCAGGTCGGTCACGCCGTCGCTGTCGAAATCGCCCGAGCCGTCGCGGGCGAGCGAGCCGAAATGGGTGGTTTCCCACGCGTCATCCAGGCCGTCGCTGTCGCTGTCGGTGATGGACGTGCGAAGCTGGCGGAGGAGATTGCCCGCGCCATCGTAGAAATACTGGATGGTGCGGCCGTTGGGATAATACACGCCGGTGAGGCGGCCGGCGTCGTCATAGGAATAGCGGACGTTTTCGGCGCGGAGCGGGCGGCCCAAAAAGAGGGCGGCAGAAAGCAAAAGCGCCACGGTCAGGATAGAACGTTTCATAGGATGAATGGCGCCCTCACAAGCGCGCCGCAAAACACGATCCACTTTGTGAAGTCTCGAAGGCTTGACCCGTGGCGAAGCGGCCAGATGAACCGGACCAGCCGGGTTCAAAGTTTCGCCCGTGCGGTCTAAAATGCCCTCTCAGACCGATCGCGTTTCCTAAAAGAGAGAAAGCATAATCCGTTCTCAGCCAGGCAGCGCGGTGGCGCGAGGTCGTCGAGGCTGAGTATGAAAGGGTTAGGGCGGTGGCAGTTTCAAGAATGCGAGGGGAATGACAAAGACCGGGACGGGTTGAAGCGTGGGCCGTGAACCGTGGCGGTGGCAAAGCTTCGACCTTTGAACCTTACAACCCCGTCGGATGCTCCACGAACATCCATGGCACGCGGAACTTCTTCGCCAGATGCGCGGCCAGCGCTTTCACACCGAAGGTTTCCGTGGCGTAATGTCCGCCGTAGAGCACGTTCACGCCGAGTTCCTCGGCCAACGCAAACGTCCAATGCGGGCCTTCGCCCGTGATGAACGTGTCCACGCCTTCGCTGGCCGCCTGCTTCACTTCGCTGCCGGCGCCGCCGGTCACCACGCCGATGTTGCGGCACTGCGCGGAGCCGCCGGGGACCACTTTCACTTCGCCACCCACGGCGCGCGCGAGTCGCTTCGCCAGTTCGTGGCGCGGGATGGATGCCTTTGACTTGAATCCGAGATACTGCCCTTTGGTGAGGAAGAACGGCTTCAATCCCTTCAACCCCAGTGCGGCGCAAAGCTGCGCGTTGTTGCCCAGCTTCGCGTGTGCATCCAACGGCAGGTGCGAGCTGTAAACCGCCACGTTGTGATCCAGCAGCAGGCGCAACAACTCGTAGCGTTTCCCTGTCCACGGATGCGACGGCGTCCAGAACAATCCGTGATGCACAATCAACAGGTCTGCTCCCGCCGCGATGGACTTGCGCACCGTCGCGTGGCTGGCATCGACCGCCGCGGCGATGCGCGTCACTGCGCCGCGATTCTCCACCTGCAACCCGTTGGCCGCGCCGTCGTAATCCTTGACCTCGCCCGTGCGCAGCAACGTGTCGCAATACCCAACCACTTTTCCCAACGAAACCTTGCCCATGCGCCCATGCAACCAGAAGCGCCTCCCGCTGCAAAGCCCCGAGTTCCCCCTTGGAAACTCCTCGCGGTTCGCGCATTCTCAGGCACCCTATGAAACGACTTGTTGCTTTGCTTTGCGCCCTTGTGATGTCGGTCTTCGTTTCCCGCGCCGCTGCGCCCAATCGCCCCAACATCCTCTTCGCCATCGCCGATGACTGGTCGTACGGCCATGCGAGCGCCTACGGCACGAAATGGGTCAACACGCCGGGGTTCGATCGCGTGGCGCGCGGCGGGTTGCTCTTTCACAATGCCTACACACCGAACGCCAAGTGCGCGCCGTCGCGCGCGTGCATCCTCACCGGGCGCAATTCCTGGCAGTTGAAGGAGGCCGCCAATCATTTCCCGTTCTTCCCCGCCGAGTTCAAGACGTGGGCCGAGGCGCTGGGCGAACACGGCTATTTCACCGGCACCACCGGCAAGGGCTGGGGCCCCGGCGTGGCCAACGACGCCAGCGGCAAGCCGCGCCAGATGGTCGGCAAGCCGTACACCAAACGCACCGCGCCGCCGCCCGCCAAGGGCATCGTGGCGAATGATTACGCGGCCAATTTCTCCGATTTCCTCGCCGCCGCGCCGAAGGACCAGCCGTGGTGTTTCTGGTATGGCGCACTCGAGCCGCATCGCGGTTACGAATACGGCGCCGGCGTCGCCAAGGGCGGTAAGAAACTGTCGGACATCGACCGCGTGCCCGGCTACTGGCCCGACACTGAAACCGTGCGCAACGACATGCTCGATTACGCTTTCGAGGTGGAGCATTTCGACCGCCATCTCGCGCGCATGCTCGATGAACTCGACCAGAAAGGGTTGCTGGAAAACACGCTTGTCGTCGTGACCTCCGACCACGGCATGCCGTTCCCGCGTGTGAAAGGCCAGGCGTATCCGTTCGCCAACCGCATTCCGCTGGCCATCATGTGGGCCAAAGGCATCAAGAAACCAGGCCGCGCCGCGAATGATTTCGTGAGCTTCATCGACCTCGCCCCCACGTTTATCGAAGTGGCCGGCGTAAAATGGGAAGCCACCGGCATGGCGGCGTCACCAGGCCGCAGTTTGACCGAGATCTTTAACAGCACGAAAGCGGGCCAGATCATCGCCGCGCGCGACCACATCCTCGTGGGCAAGGAACGCCACGACATCGGCCGCCCGCACGACTGGGGCTATCCGATTCGCGGCATCCAGAAGGACGGCTTTCTCTATCTGCGCAATTACGAACCGACGCGCTGGCCCGCGTGCAATCCGGAGACGGGTTATTTGAATTGCGACGCCAGCCCCACCAAGACGCTTATCCTGCAAGGGCGCACCAATTCCGAGACGGCGCGCTTCTGGGACCTCGCGTTTGGCAAACGCGCGGGCGAGGAACTGTATGATTTGAAGAAGGATCCTGATTGCCTGAACAACCTGGCCAGCGATTCCAAATTGCAGAAGCGCCTGACGCAACTGCGCGCGCAAATGGACACCGAACTCAAATCACAAGGCGACCCGCGCATGTCCGGCCAGGGCCACCTCTTTGACGAATACCAATACTCCGACCCGAACACGCGCAACTTCTACGAACGCTTCATGCGCGGCGAAAAACTCCGCGCCGGCTGGGTCAACGAAACCGATTTCGAAAAGAAGCCGTTGGATTGAGCGGTATGCAGAGGCACCACGAATGCACACCAACGGACACGAATTAAACTCGGCACGATGGAATGGAATATGCGGCAACTTTCGGATCGCGGCTGTCCCCAGCCGCAGCGCTTCGCTTGCAACCGCAACTTGGGAGGTTCGTTGACTTAATATCTCACGAGAACTCCGAGGAGCTCATCCGTTTCATAAACATACCGCTCCTCCGGAACTTGCGCCAACCCTCGTCGCATTCGTGTCTATTGGCGTCCATTCGCCACTTACAGCCGCAAAAGGATTTTCTTCCGATGGAGGAACCAGACCAGCAGCACGCCCAGCCCCAGTCCCACCAGCGCGCCCAACAAATCCCCGCTACCCTGGCCGAAGGTATCATTGAGGAAGCTCTTGATGTCGCCGCCCACGAAACGGTCCGCCAGTTTGCGGAAGCCGATGATGTTGTTGGCCAGGTACACCGTGATTGAATTCATGCCAATCCACACCAGCGGCTGGCACCACGCCCGCCACCGGCGCACTTCAATCATCCAGTAAAACGCGCCCAGCAACATCGCGCTGTAGCCGCCGGCCACCAGCACGAACGACGACGTCCAGATCTTCTTCACCACCAGGAATTGCAGGCCCCAGAGAAAACCCACGATGACGCCCGCCGCGCCCAGCGAGAACAGGTAGATGAGTTTCCGTTTGTCACAGTAATTGGCGCTGCGCAACAGCAGGCCGGCGAACACGCCCAGCAGGCACGTCGCAATCGCCGGCAGCGTGCTGAGGGTTCCTTCCGGATCCCAGTAGGTGTCGTATTTGCGCCCGGGCAGATGCTGGTAATCGAAATGATTCGAGACGTTGTAACCGGGACCGAACTTGCCCGTGACGTGCGCCGAAGTGTCCAGGAACGCTTGTTGGACAAACTGCGGTGTGTTCCTGGCGGCAGTAGCCTGCGCGAGTTGGTCGAGGTTCGCCTTGGCCAGTTGAATGTCGCGAATCGGCGTGAATGTCATCAGCGCCCAGTAACCCACCAGCAGCGCCGCGCAAATGCCGGCCATTGCGCGCGGCTTGAAGTAACAGAAGATCAGTCCCGCGAACAGGTAGGCCAGTCCGATGCGTTGCAACACGCCCAGCAACCGGATGCCCGGCCATTCGCTGGAAAACCCGCCCGAGTAGAAGATGCCGAGCACCACCAGCAACAAGCCGCGGCGAATCACCCGTTTGCACGCGCCCACGCGCCCGTGTTGCGCCATTTCCTTGGTCAGCGACCACACGAGCGACACGCCCGCGATAAACACAAACAGCGGGAAAATCAAATCGTAGAACGCAAACCCTTCCCAATCCTTGTGGCTCAGTTGCGTGGCGAAGAATTTCGTGACGGAATTGGCGCTCATCCGGTCGATGGCCCGCACCAGCGCGTCCGCGCCCAGAATCCAGAACATGTCGAACCCGCGCAGCGCATCGAGCGACATGAGGCGTGTGGAAGTATTGGTTGGCGGAGGAGGGTTTTCCGTGCTCATGGCGTGTTCAACAATTTGCCGAATTCTTCCAAAAAGGCGGCGAAATGCTTTTCCGAAGAGGCTTTCAAATGTTTCGGATAAGTACAACGCAATTTGACGAAGTGGTTCTTGTGACCCGTGAGGACGAGCATGGACATTGTTTCACCTTCGTTCCGGGCGATTTCGAAGGTCGCTTTGAGCGCTGTCAACCCGTTCGTCTCGCCGCCCAGTTTGATTTCCGTGTCGCCCAGCGGCTTGACGGAGCGATAACCACCGAGCCGCTGCGCCATGAGGATGTCCCGTTTCGCCTGTTCGAATTGTTGCTTCGCCTCCTTGCCAGCGCCGCTTTGGATGCGCTTCAAGCCGCCGTGGTACACATACACCGTGACCGCGCTGGTCAACGAATTGTACGCAACGCTGTACCCAAGTTCCGGCTCGTCGAAGCGATGCCATTCGCTGCGCTCAAACGTCTTTATCTCTTTGGGAAAAGTCAGACCCAGCTTCGCGTCGTGAAACTTGGACTCGGCTTTGGTTTGCGCGTGGCAAAAGGCGCAGCCGATGAATACGAACAGTGCGGTGACGATGGATTTCATTTATTGCCCCAGGTTGATGCACACCAGCACGTTCTTGCTCCGCGCGTAAAACCGCCCGTCCGCCAGCGCCGGAAACGCGCGCACGCCGGCGGACAGTATCTGCGCGCGGCCCGTTTCTTTGTACGCATTGGATTGCGCTGCCACGCGAATCAATTCTCCGTTTTCCGTTAGCGCCAGCAATTGGTCGCCCGCCAGCATCACGTTGGCCGCGCTCAGGCCCGGCTTGCTCCAGCGCACTTTGCCGGTCCTGAACTCGACACAGCGCAACTCCGTTCCGCCGGCAAAGTCGTGTCGTCCATCCAGTCCATACAGAAATCCGTCGCGATAAACACACGTGGCGTAGTGATTGGACATGCTCTCGTCGCCCGACCACACCTTCTCCACGCGCTCACCCTTGGCGCGCAACAGCACCGCGCCGGTGTTGTAACTGGCGGAAATGAAGATCAAATCATCCACGACGATGGGCGTCGCCGCGCTGACCGATTCGCGAATGGGCGGCTTCCACTCGAAGCTATGCACCACCTTGCCGCCCGCCGGTTCCAACGTGAGCAGGCCGTTGAACGCGAAGAAAACCAGCAGCCTGCGGTCGTTAATCGTCGCGGCAATGGGCGACGAATAACTGGCCGGGTCATCCGTGGCCTTCCACAACACCTTCCCCGTGTCCTTGTGAAACGCCACGATGCCCGCGCCTTCGCCGCCGATGTTCACGACGACCGCGTTGCCTTCCACCAGTGGCGAACACACCATGCCGAACCAGCCCGCGGGCGCTTTAAATTCTTCCTTCGTGTTCACGCGCCACTGCAATTTGCCGTCCGCCAGGTTCACGCACGACAGTGTGCCTTCCGCGCCCAGCGTGTACACCTTGCCGCCTGCAATCGCCGGCACCGCGCGCGGCCCGTTGTCGAATCCGAACTGGTCGCGATACTTTGTTTCGTAATCGAATTTCCACAGCGCGTTGCCCGTCTTCGCGTCGAGGCATTGCACCACCTCGCGATCTCCCAGCCGGTGAAACACAATCACCTTGCCCTGCGCCACCGCCGGCCCGCTGAAGCCCTCGCCGACCTTCACCTGCCACACGCGCCGCGGCCCTTCCTTTGGCCACGCCGCCGCCAGGTCCTGGCCCGCATAGACGCCATTGCGGTTCGGCCCGAAAATCTGCGGCCAGTCCGAGGCGGAAAGGAGGCCCGTTGAAAACCAAAGCGCAAGCAGGAGTCGTATGGTCACGCGCGCACTCTAGTGGATTTGGCCGGGCACCGGAAGGAGATTGGTGGCGCGCTGTTTACCCTGCGTGTCAACGATTGGCGCTGGCATCTGCCCGCTTTGACACCGCCCAGTGCGTCAGTTTTGACTGTGCCAGTTGCTGCATTGACATGTCCACCGCGGGCACCAGCGTGATGGCCACGACGGTCAGGAGCATCAGGCTGTTGGCCACGAAATGGGTCATGACGAAAATCGTCACCACGCTGCGCCAATGGCAGTCGAGCGTCCGCTTTACCACGAGGATGCTGCCGACACTGACACCGACGGCCAGCAGCACGCCAGCGATTGCCATCGCCTGCCACGGCAGGTTCAACGGAGGGAACATCGACATGGTCAGGAGAAAACCGATCCCACTGGCCAACAGAACCAGCAGGATCATCATCAGAGCCATCAGGAAACACTGGCGCAGATTTGTCTCCACCAAGGCGAACCAGCACGCTCCACGCAAGCAAACCGCATGGAAGAACCACGCGAGAGCCAGCAACAAAAGAATCCACGGTGCGAGTTCCTTTACCGTGGGCGCCAGGTTTCCCACCACGTCGCGCCAGGCCGTCGCATCTGCTTGCGGTGAACCCGGAGGCTGCACCAGCGGCCCGCTCACCGTCGTTCCCTTGGGTGCCACCGTCGGTGCTGCTGGCGCTGCGACGCTCACTGGCGCGGGTCGCGTCGGTGCAGGCGTCGCGTTGGGCGGGCGGGTTGTCGCCGGCTGACTGGGTATGGTCAACCTCTGGCCGGGACGGAGTTGGTACGGCGGCTTGAGCTGGTTCGCGTTGGCGATCTCCGTCCACCGTGCTTCGCTGCCCAATTGCGTCGCCGCAATCCGGCTCAACGAATCGCCCGGCTTGACGATATACTCCGCGGCGGCAAACACACGGGCTGTCAGCGGAAACAGCACCAGCAACAACACCCATGGCAATACGCGGCGCACAAAATGGTTCGGACAAAGGAACGTCGGTTTCCGTTGATTATACCGTTAAAGTGGGAAAAGCAAGCACTTGCTGTTGCGGTGTCACAAGGAGCGGCCACTATATGTTGTAGCCGCCATGAAGTGAGACGTTGGGTTGAATTACGGAATAACGAACGCTTGGCCCACCATTTTGAGAAAACCATTGTAGTCCGCGTCCGTGATTTCGCGGTCGCCTTGGTCCAGTCCCAGCCGGACAATGACCATGTTCCACTCGGGAATGACGAACATGTGGTAACCGTTGTGAACGACGACCAGTTCATTGACGCCATCACGCCCCGCGCGTTCCTTGAGAAAGGCAATTGCCCCGGCGAGCTTCGCGCCATTGATGCCCTGCGACTCGGGCGCGGCCTCGGCCCAATCCTTGCCAGGGAACACCATGTCCGCGGCTTCGCCGTGAAAGGCGATGGCAAACAAAATCAGCAATCCGCGCATAGGTGTCATTCACGCGCAAGGTGAAACTTCAACCGCGGCTCCACGTTCGGCAGATTTGACATGACAAACTTCGCCATCTCCCGCGCCCCCCTTTCCGAAAAATGCGTGCGGTCTCCGTCCTTGTTGGCGAATTCCAGACACTTCTTTTCGCCGAGCTTCACATAGAGTTCACCGCTCAGCGCGTGCAGATCAATCACCGCCGCACCCTTCTCGGCGCCCACTTCCTTCATTGCATTCGCATACGGCAGCAGTTCCTGCGTGGGTTTGCCTTGTTCCCACAAGCGCCGGTGCATCGGCGTGACCAGAATCGGCGTCGCCCCCAGCGCGCGCGATTCATCGATGTAACGGCGCAGGTAATCCTTGTAATCCGTCGCCGCATCCGTGGATTCAGGCCGGCCCTTGCCATGCGAATCATTGTGCCCGAACTGGATGAGCACGACATCCGGCCGGTCCTGCTTCGCCTTCTCCCACAGGCCTTCCTTGATGAACGTCTTCGTGCTGCGCCCGCTTTGGGCATGGTTGAACACCCGCACGGAATTCGTGAAATACCCTTGGATGAACTGCCCCCAACCGCGGGTCGGCTCGCTTTCCTGGTAATCACACACTGTGGAATCTCCCAGAATGACCACGCGCAAGGTTTGGGGTTTGGACTCCTGTGCCGATGCAACGAATGCCAGCACCAGCAACCCAAGACCGCCAGCGAACCCAAAAGCCCGATTAAGCATGGGGCTTTGTAACGCGGCCGCGCAAAACAGCACCACAAAAAAGCGCCCACCCCATTGACGAAACTTTGTCGCAGGTGCGACAAAGTTTCGTACGTTTGGTAGCGCGCCGCATCGGCGTTGATTCGCGCCCGAGTTCCCATTAGAAAGGGACAGGCAATGATTACATTTCTGTACGGCAAACTGGTGACGTCGGCTCCGACGCACGTCGAGGTCGATGTCAACGGCGTCGGCTACGAAGTGATGATTCCCGTTTCGTCGTTCGACAAACTGCCGTCGCCGGGCAGCGACGTGAAATTGCTCACGCACCTGGTCGTGCGCGAGGACGCGCACACGCTCTACGGCTTCATGACGGCGGCGGAGCGTGAGTTGTTCCGCCTGCTCATCAACACCGTCAGCGGCATCGGCCCGAAGATCGCCTTGAGCGTGCTTAGCGGCATGAGCGTGACTTCCTTTCGCGGAGCCGTCGCCAGCGCCGACATCAAATCGCTCTCGCGCATCCCCGGCCTTGGTAAGAAAACGGCCGAGCGCATCGTCGTGGAATTGAAGGACAAGGTGGGCGCTGTGGGCGCGTGGGAAGCCGCCAGCGCCGAGCGCGCGTTGTCGCCGCAAGACCAGAAGATCAACGACGCCATCCTCGCGTTGATCGCGCTGGGCTTCAAATCGAACGAGGCGCACGAAGCCATCAAAGGCGCGGCGGCGGTGCTTGGCGCGACGGCTGGCGTCGATGAACTGGTGCGCGCCGCGTTGAAGAAGGGCGCGTAACCCAACCCGCATGTCAGAAACTCCCCCGGCCAAACCCGCGCGGCGCTCCGGCGTGGTGGTGCCGCAATCGGTGAAATGGCACGGGCGCCTCGCGGCGGCGTTGATTTACATATTCACGCGCTTGTTGTACGCCACGATTCGCTTTCGCTGGGACGACCGCTCCGGCCTGTTCGACCAGGATCTTTCGCAGCGCGTCATCTTTGCCGGGTGGCACAACCGGCTGGCGCTGTCGTTCATGCTCTACATCAAGTATGTGCAGTCGCGCGCGCCGTCCCGGCAAATGGTCGCGTTGATCAGCGCCAGCCGCGACGGCGGGTTGCTGGCGCGCACGCTGGAACATTTCGGCGTGTCCACGGTGCGCGGCTCATCCAGCCGCCGGGGCGCGCAAGCGTTGCTCGAGCTGACCACCTGCGCCGAACGCGGCTACGATCTCGCCATCACACCCGACGGTCCGCGCGGTCCATGTTACCAGGTGCAGGACGGCGTCATCGCCGCCGCGCAATTGACCGGCCTGCCCATTGTTCCGGTGTCGTATCATCTGAACTGGAAATACCGGCTCAAAAACTGGGACCGCTTTCAAGTGCCGCTGCCGTTCGCCTGCTGCACCGTGACTTTGGGAGAAGCCATCTCTGTGCCCCGCGAAGCGAGTGATGAAGAACGCGCGCGGCTGAAGGAGAAACTGCAATCCGTGATGATGGAAATCACGAAGGACTGAGGAACCATTGCTTACATCGGAGCTTGATCGACGGCAGCGGTGCGCGTCGGATATTTCTTCTGGTAATACAGATAGCGCTCGCTGATGACCTCGATGTATTTCTTCGTTCCCTGAAAATCCATCTGCTGCAAGAACGCCGCGCTGTTGGTCGCCGCCTCGCCTTTGTTCCAGCGCAACACGTGCGTGCGGCCCGCGTTGTAATCCGCCAGCGCGTAGGGCAACGGATTGTCCGTGTTCTGATAACGGCGCAATAGTTTTCCCAGATACCACGTGCCCACCAAGGTATTCGTGCCGGGGTCGAACAGATGCTCGACCTGAAATCCCTGGATGCGTTCGGCCTTGGCCCAATCCTCGGCGGCGGCCTTGCGAATCTGCATCAAACCAATCTCCTGTTTGCCGCCCAGCGCGCCGGCGTCGAACCGGCTCTCGCGCCAGATGACGGCTTTGACCAGGCCGGGAGGCACTTGATACCGCTCCGCCGCCACCAGAATGGCATGCTCGTGCCGGCGCTCGCGCCAGTTTTCCCACCACCACCGAACAAGGGCGATATCGGCGATCACCAGCACGATGAGAAACAATACGACGCGCGATTTCACTTCAGCCACCCATACCGCCGGTACGCGTGGAAGTCGAGCGTTGCTCTCCGCAATTTTTTCCCGTTTGCTGGGCGGCGATGATTGCCCGCGTGACGCTTGAAATCGCCCTGCGCAAGGAGTTCGACTACGCCATTCCGGCGGAGTTTGCGGCGCAGATCGAAGTGGGCACGCGCGTGAAAGTCCCGTTCGGTCCGCGCGCCGTGTTGGGCGTCGTGACCGCGCTCGTCGAGGAATCCACGCACACCAATCTGCGCCCCATTCTCAACGTCATCGGCCGCCAATCGCTGGTGACGCCGAAGGTTCTCCAGCTCACGCGCTGGATCAGCGAGTATTACTGTTGCGCGCCGGAAGTGGCCCTGCGCAGCGTGCTGCCCGAAGCCGTGCGCAAGGAACAATCCGGCTGGCGCGAACGTCTCCACGTGCGCCTCCTGCCTCCGCCCGCCGAAGCGCCCAAGCTCACCAAACGCCAGCAGGACATCCTCACGGCCCTTCACGAAGCGAAGGAAATGCCGCTGCAACGCCTGCTGGAATTGACCGGCACCACCACCGAAACGCTGCGCCGCCTCGAAGACAAGGGGTTGCTCTCCATCGCCGGTGAAATTTCCGAGCGCGACCCCTACGCGCGCGAACACATCCTGCCTTCGCAACCGCTCGAATTGCACGATGAGCAAACCGTCGCGCTCGCGAAAATCAAGGACGCCATGAACGGCGCCGGCGAAAAGAGTCGCGTCTTCCTGCTGCATGGCGTCACCGGCAGCGGCAAGACCGAGGTTTATTTGCAGGGCATCGCGCGCGCGCTGGAGCAGGGCAAGGGCGCGATCGTGCTGGTGCCGGAGATTTCGCTCACGCCGCAAACGGTCGAACGTTTCAAGGCGCGTTTCAGCGCCGGCAAATTGCAGACGCTCGTTGCGGTCTTGCACAGCCATTTGTCCTCCGGCGAGCGGCACGATGAATGGCACAAAATCCGCCAGGGCCGCGCGCGCATTGTCATTGGTGCGCGTTCGGCGATCTTCGCGCCGGTCGATCCGCTGGGGCTGATCATCGTCGATGAAGAACACGAGCACTCCTACAAACAGGAGGAAGCGCCGCGTTATCATGCACGCGATGTCGCCGTGGTGCGCGGCCAGATGGAGAACGCCGTGGTCGTGCTTGGTTCGGCCACGCCCTCGATGGAAAGCTTTTACAACGTGCAGAAGGGCAAATACGCGCTGCTCGAAATGCCCACGCGCGCGGACAACAAGAAGATGCCGCTGGTGCGCGTCGTCGATATGCGCATGGAGGCGCGCAAGGAAAAGGGCACACCCATCTTTTCCACCAAGCTCAAGGAAGCCATCACCCAGCGGCTCGAACGCAAGGAGCAGGTGATTCTCTTCCTCAACCGCCGCGGCTACTCCACTTCCTTGCAATGCCCGAAATGCGGCTACGTGGCCGAATGCCCCAATTGCAGCCTCGCGCTCACCTACCATCGCAGTGCGCAACAAATCCGCTGCCACATCTGCAACCATTCCGCGCCGGCTCCGAAGGTTTGTCCCGATGCCAAATGCCGCAACCCCGAGATTCGCTACGCCGGCCTCGGCACGGAAAAGGTCGAGGACACGCTCAAGAAACTCTTCCCGCACGCGCGCGTGCGGCGCATGGATTCCGACACCCTCAAGCGCAAGGAGGATTACCGCAACATCCTCGGCGACTTCCGCAAGGGCAAGATCGACATCCTCGTCGGCACGCAGATGATCGCCAAGGGCCTGCATTTCCCCAACGTCACACTGGTCGGCATCATTTACGCCGACCTGAGCTTGCATCAGGCCGATTTCCGCGCGGGCGAGCGCACATTCCAATTGCTCACCCAGGTCGCCGGACGCGCCGGGCGCGGCGATGTCGAGGGCGAGGTGTTCGTGCAGGCCTTCACGCCGTTTCATCCGGCCATTCAATACGCGCGGCGGCACGACTACGCGGGCTTCTACGAACAGGAGATCGAATTTCGCGAACAACTCCGTTATCCGCCGGTCGCGCGCGTGGCGTTGTTGACGTTGAAGGGCCGCAATGAAGACAAGGTGCGCTTTTCCGCCGACCACTTGCGGCGGGAAATCGACAAATTCGCCGGCGAATTCAAGGACCTGATTGTGGCGGGGCCGGCGCCGGCGCCGTTGCTGCGCGCGGAAACGTTTTATCGTTACCAGATCATGTTGCGCACGCGGCAGATGACGCGCCTGAGCCAGTTGCTGGCGAAATTGATGCAGGGCTTCGAGCCGCCGGAAGACGTGAAGACAATCGTGGATATCGACCCGGTGAACCTGGCGTGAGCGCCCGATTTAGTGAGCCTGCCGCGAAGTCCTACGCTTCCTTCGCGGGATTTTCCGCCGAATATTTGACCATCTCCTCGACCGCCTTCAAAAACTCATCGAGCCCGCTGCCCGGCACGATGATGGAATCCCGGCGGCCATTGACGTCCTCCGTGATGCGGAGGAAGCGCCCGCGGGGATTTTCCTTGAGCGTCAGTATGAAGGTCTTGCGTTCGACCTGAAGCTTGACGTGCTTGATTGTATCTTCAGGGACGGACTGCTTGTGACCGCTGCTGCTGCTGGCGCCGTGGGGGCGATACCCGTAAGGCGACGGTCTCTCGTTCGAGATCATAACCTGTCCCAATCTTCTGCTACACCATTGAGCTGCCAATGGGTCCGATGGTCAACTTCAACCCTTATGCCGGTTTGTCAACCCCGGAATTTATGCGTAGTCGAGAAGCGGCCGCCACCGTTGGTCGGCACGGACAGGCGCCATAAATAATACGCGACACCCAGCGTCACAACCAGATGCATGCCCTGCGAGACGCGCTGCCACAAGGCGAAGGATTGCGCCGCCGCGCTCCGCTGCGCCGTCGTCGATTTCACCCCGTGCTGCTGCAGGTGAAGCTGCTGCAAGTGCGGTTGAATCCCATACGCGCCCGCCACCGAAAGAAATCCCGCCACCAACAGCACATACAGCGAAGAGCGCGGCACCGGCCGCCCGGAATAAAGCCACTCCATGAACAGATGTGCCAGCGCCACCCCCGCGCAAATCGTTTGGAGCAGAAACAGCCGCGTCGCCAGGATCTGGTACGCCGCTTCGCCGTGAATGCGCGGCAAAAGACGCGTCATTTCCTCGGAATGAAAGGCCGGCCCAATGCCGGCGACCAGAAAGATGGCTGACCCGAACCAAATGGCGGCGTTCATCACCGCTATGAATCTCAGGAACCCGATCACGTGTGGACCAAGCTAAAAAAAATGCGCGCCACTGCCAAGCTTCGATATTCGGTTTTCTCGTTGTCGGGTGCGATTAAAAGCGGATGACAACGCGCAGGTTTGGAGTCCGGCATCCGCCGGCCGCGGCGTGGCAACATGAAGCGCTTGGAGTTTCCTTTGGTTGTTTCGCGGCGACGTCCGACCGTCCCGCCGAGCGGGGCGGGACTCCAAACCTGTTGCTTCTCTCCCCCTGCGCGTCCAAACCCACTCTGATGATTTGATGATTTGGGAAGAGGCGCGTTCCTTTCTCGGGCATTGGCCGTCCGGATTTCCTTCGGAATTCGATCTTCGGATTTCGGATTTAATCCAACCCTCTCTCCTCCAGATCGTCCTCATCCAATCCCAGGTAATGCCCCAACTCGTGCATCAACGTGGTGCTTACTTCCTCGCAAAAGATTTCCTCGTCACCCTCGGCGAAGTCCCAAAGGTTGTCCAGATACAGGATGACTTGCGCCGGCAGTTGAATCGCGCCGGAGGCGCTGTCGGGATACGCCTCGCCGATGAACAGGCCCAGCGTGTCTGCCTCGATGCCGTCGCGGACCAGATCAGCGCTGGGGCGCGGCTCATACACCACCGGCACTTGCGCGGCGCGCTCGCGCAAGAGCGGCGGCAGTTCAT
Source organism: Verrucomicrobiota bacterium (assembly GCA_040754875.1). Classification (GTDB taxonomy): domain Bacteria; phylum Verrucomicrobiota; class Verrucomicrobiia; order Limisphaerales; family JBFMBT01; genus JBFMBT01. The sequence continues at coordinate 19,570 of JBFMBT010000088.1, forward strand.
CGAGCGTGGCGCGCACTTCGTCCTGGGCCAGGCGGAGCAATTGATTCCAATAACCCGGCAGGCGCGGCGCGGAGGGAGTGGGTTCGTTCATGGACGAATGCGCCGTTGCAGGCCGATGCGCGGCCGGCGCGGCTATTTGTTGACCCGCGGCTTGCGGGACTTGAGGAATTGCTTGAGCACCGCCGGATTGTCTTCGAAGAATTGCGTGAGGTCCGCCAGGCACGCGAGAGTTTCGGGACTCAGATGATGCTCGATGCCTTCGATGTCCAGCCGCTGCGTCTCCGCGTCGAGCGCAAACAACGAAAAGAAACGCGAGAGCGTGGCGTGGCGTTGCTGGATTTTCGTGGCGATCTCGCGGCCTTCGTCGGTGAGGACCAGGCCGCGATACTTCTCATAATTCAGGTAGCCCATCTCCCCGAGCTTCTGGACCATGCTGGTGACCGACGCCTGTTTGACCTTGAGCGAAGAGGCGATGTCCACCACGCGGGCGTACCCCTTCTCCTCGATGAGTTCATGAATGCGCTCCAGATAATCTTCGGCGCTTTGGCTCGGCGTCGTTGGCATGTCCTTATGGTTGAGTCAATAAAACACAGGCGTCACGACAAAAGCAAGCATGGCGACGGAGAGAGGGTTGTGCGGCAACTGGTTCGCTGGCGGTGGGTTGCGATGAAACGGCGGTTGCGCTGAGGTGTTGCCGTTATCGGGCATTATCGGGCGAAAGCGGCAGTTTGGGCGCAAAATTTAGTTTGCAGAGTTGGCATAGTTGGCGGTTTTTGCACGCGGAAGGGGTGGGTTTTTCGAGGCGGCGCTAAGGCGCGCTTCATCGCCCGAGGAGTCGTGCTAATAGCTTAAAAAAACGCTTGTGAAAAAATTCACGTTTGGGCAACGTTGCCCGCACGTTTCGCCGCGGGGCAATCGCGGTGGAGGGGAGTCTTTTTCCCCGCAGCAGATTTTGCAGCTCAAATGCGTCACTTGAAAATATTATTTGCGGCAGCGTTGTTGCTGGGCCTGCCGGTTTTGGGAATGGCGGCGGAGCCGGCCGGGGCCGAAGCGGTGCAACAGGCCGTTGAGGCGGCCGGCGAGCATGCCAAAGACGCGGCTCATGCGACGGGGGAACATCACGGATTGCCGCCCGACGCCCCGGTGTTCGAGGTTGGGCCGCTCAAGATCACCAGTTCCGGCGTCATCACGATCATCGTGGCGATTATCTTGATCGCCATTGCGCAGGCCGCGACACGCAATGTGCAGATGGTGCCGACGGGCCTGCAAAACTTCGTCGAATGGCTCGTCGGCGGGCTCTATGATTTCTTCGGTGAGATTCTGGGCAAGGAACTGGTGAAAAAGACATTCTGGTTTTTCTGCACGATTTTCCTGTTCATTCTGTTTACCAATTGGTTCGGGTTGATTCCGGGCGTTGGTTCGGTGGGACTGGGCCATGCCGACGCCAGCGGCCACTTTCACATGGACAAACCGTTCTTGCGCGGCGGCAATGCCGACCTGAACATGACGATGGCCATGGCGTTGACGTTTTTCTTCCTGTGGACGGTCTGGTCGTTCCAGGCGCTGGGCGCGGGCGGTTTCTTCAAGCATATTTTCAGCGGTGGCGACAACGGGAAGGGCTTCATCGCCGTGTTCATGATGGCGATTTTCTTCTTTGTCGGCGTGATCGAAGTGATATCGATCGCGTTCCGTCCGGTTTCCCTCAGCTTTCGTCTCTACGGCAATATTTTCGCGGGTGAGAACATCCTGGAATCCATGATGGTGTTGGTGCCCTGGCTCGGCTGGCTGTTGCCGCTGCCGTTTTACTTTTTGGAATTGTTGGTGGGACTGGTCCAGGCGCTGGTATTCGCACTGCTGACCTCCGTGTTCACCGCCCTCATGTGCACGCATGAAGAAGGCCACGGGGAAGGTCATGGTCACGGCGAGCACAAGCACGCACATTAAAGATTTCGGCCGCCGGACCGTGGGCAAACCGCGGGGGCGGTCGATGCAACAAAAAAACGAAAGGCAGAACATGTTAACGCCCATATTGGCAGCACTGGGTGGCAACCTGCACATCGGTTTGGCGGCCCTCGGGTCGGCCATCGGTGTGGGAATCATCGGCATGAAGGCCGCCGAAGCAACCGGACGCAATCCGGGCGCGGCGGGCGCCATCCGTAACCAGGCGATCATTTTCGCCGCGTTGGCGGAAGGCGTGGTTTTCTTCGCCATCTTCCTTGCCAAAGGTCA
>JBFMBT010000089.1:0-21366 GCA_040754875.1 Verrucomicrobiota bacterium
CCACCGGCTCCGGCGTGCCCAAAAACCACGAGGAAGCCGCCAAATGGTTTTTGAAAGCCGCGCAACAAGGCGACGCGGACGCCCAATGTCAGCTCGGCAAAATGTACGCCAAAGGCAAGGGCGTGAAGCTCGATCAGGTCGAGGCATGGAAATGGTTTCAACTGGCCGAGGAACAAGACCACCCGCATGCCCAGGAGGGGCGGTTGATCATCGAACATCAACTCTCTCCCGCGCAACAGTTGGAAGCGCTGCGCCGTGTTGATGCCTTCCACGGCAAAACCGGCATCGTCCTGCCCGGCGCGCCCACCGCGACCGCGGAGAAACGCGGCTAACGCCCTTCTCCAAGGACCTTTAGAATTTGCTTCCCGCCCTTTCTGCATCAATATTGGGCGCGTGAACATTGTGCAGATCACGCCCGGCGCCGGCGGGATGTATTGCGGCAATTGTTTCCGCGACAATGCTCTCGTCGCCGCGCTGCGCCAGCAGGGGCATTCCACCTTGATGGTGCCGCTCTATCTGCCGATGACGCTGGAGGAAACCGACAGCAGCGCCGGCACGCCCATCTTCTACGGCGGCATCAGTGTTTATCTCGACCAGAAATCCGCGTGGTATCGTCACGCGCCCAAGTGGCTGCATGGGCTGCTCGATTCGCCGCTGCTGCTGAAACTCGCCAGTGGGCGCGCCGCCAAAACGCGCGCGGAAGATGTCGGTGAGTTGACCATCTCCATGCTGCGCGGGGAGGAAGGCAACCAGGCGCGCGAACTCGAAGAATTGATTGCGTGGCTCAAGACTCAACCGCATCCAGACATCATCTGCCTGTCCAACGCGATGTTGCTCGGGCTGGCGCGGCGTTTGAAGGCGGAACTGCATTCGGCGGTCGTCTGCATGCTGCAAGGCGAGGATTATTTCATCGACTCCATGCCGAAGGAATTTCGCGACGTCATCTGGCAGACCATGGCGGCGCGCGCGCAGCAGGTGGACGCGTTCATCGCGCCCAGCCGCTATTTCGGCGAGCGCATGGCCGAGCGCCTGAAGCTGCCACCGGAAAGCGTGCGCGTGGTGCCCAACGGCATCAACCTCGACGGTTACGCGCCGGCGCCCCAGCCGCCGGACCCGCCGGTGCTCGGCTACTTCGCGCGCATGTGCCCGGAAAAGGGACTCGATGTGCTGGTGGGCGCGTTCATCAGTTTGAAACACCTCGGTCACGTGAAGAACTTGAAGCTGCGCGTGGGCGGCGGTTGCGGGCCGGGCGATGAACCGTTCGTGCAAAAGCTGCGTGACCGCCTCGAGGAACTCGGCATGTTGAAGGACGTGGAGTTCTGCCCGAACCTGGACCGCCACGCCAAACAGGAATTCTTCCGCTCGCTGAGCGTGATGTCCGTGCCCGCCACGTACGGCGAGGCGTTCGGGCTTTACGTGATCGAAGCGCTGGCCGCCGGCGTGCCGGTGGTGCAGCCGGACCACGCGGCATTTCCCGAATTGATTGAAGCCACGGGCGGCGGCGTTACCTGCAAGCCGCGCGATCCCCAGGCGCTGGCCGATGCACTGGAGCCGTTGTTGCTCGACCCTGCCAGGGCGCGCGCGCTCGGCGAGCAAGGCCGCCGCGTGGTGCTCGAAAAATACGGCGCCGCCAGCATGGTCGCCAACGTCCTCTCGGTTTATCATGCCGTGGTGGACAAGCGCCAGCCCGCCACTGCGCCGAGATAACACATCGAACCCGATGCGAACTCTCTTCTCAACGTGTCCGGATTTGCCGGGGAACCCACCCCTAACCCCTCCCAGGAGGGGAACGGTCGCGGGTGGGCGAAGTCGTGGCGGTTCACGGCCTGCCGCGCGTGTGCCGGTCCGTTCCCCAATCGCCAATCGCAAATCAAAAAGCTAAAATCCCCTCATGCCCTACGAATACAAAGCCGTCCGCCGCGTGGAATTCTCGGAGACCGACATGGCGGGCATCGTGCATTACTCGAATTTTTTCCGTTACATGGAAACGGCCGAGCACGCGTTCTATCGTTCGCTGGGATTCTCCGTTGTGACCAAGGGATTCGAGTCGCCGCTGGGCTGGCCGCGGGTGCATGCGGAGTGCGATTACAAGAAGCCGCTGCGCTTCGAGGACGAGGTCGAGATTCAGTTGCTCGTCGAGGAAAAGAAATCGCGCTCCATCAAGTTTTGCTTCCGCTTCTGGAAACTCAACGGCGGGCGCGAGGAAGTCGCCCGCGGCAACCTTGTGGTCGTCTGCGTCACCCACAACACCGACGGCACCATGGCGGCCATACCGATTCCCAAGGAGATTGCCGACCGGATTGAGGTGGCGCCGGCGGAGTCACTGCGCTGATATGTGGCATTATCGGGCGGAAGCGGCAGGTTGTCCCACGTTATCCCACTTATTTCCGCGCAGGGGGAAACAAGGCAGGCTGCCTTTCTCTGACCGTTGCGCACAACTTGTGAATCGCGTGTGAACAAACGCCAATAACTTGGCGTTGACTCATGCGAGCCACGCCAAATCATCGTGCCATGGCTAAAAAGTCGAAACATGGCCTGGACATCGTCGTGCCCGCGCCGCACAACTGGCGCACGAGCGATGAAGACGAGATCAATCGGCGGCGGCTGCGGGCCCGCGATGAGGGGTTCACCATTGCCAACCGTGAAGCACGCCACCCGATTTTTCCAACTTTCAGGTCAAATCCCGCAGCGGGCTCACGTATTCCGTGGAGATTCGCGACCTGCGCGGGCGGCAATTCGCCTGTGACTGTGTTGACTTTCGCATCAACGGGCTGGGGACTTGCAAGCATGTCGAGGCGGTGCTGTTGCATCTGGAGGGGCGTTTCAAGCGTCTCTTCCAAGGCGCGGCGCAGGGCGATTCCACGCGCATCGACCTCGTGCCTGACGCGGCGAATGGAACGTTGCGGCTGCTGAATTCCAATGGGTCGCTTCCCAAGGCAGTGCGCGAGTGGTTCACGTCCGAAGGCTGGTTGAAAAACGGAGCGCCCGAGGATGCCGTGGCGGCCATTGAACGGCTGCGCGCAGAGGATTTTCCCAAACTGCGTGTTTCGCAGGAAGTCGGCCCCTGGCTGGAAGCGCGGCGGCTTGCGGATGAACGCAAGCGGCTTCGGCGCGAATACGAGCTGAAGGTGCATCGCGGCGAGTGGCCGGAACACGAAACCAAAGTGCCACTCTTCCCCTACCAGCGCGAAGGCATGCTGCACCTGGCGTTTACCGAACGCGCATTGTTGGCGGATGAAATGGGCCTGGGCAAAACGATCCAGGCCATTGCCGCGTGCGCGCTGTTGCATCGGCTGGGCCAGGCTCGCCGCGTGCTGGTCGTCACGCCGGCTTCGCTCAAAACGGAATGGGAGGAACAGATTCAGCGGTTCACGGAGCTGACTTACCAACTGGTGTTTGGCTCGCGGCACGAGCGGATGCGCGCCTATTCCGGTGATGGCGCTCCGTTTTTCACGATCGTCAATTACGAGCAAATGCTTGCGGATTCACTGGAAGTAAACATCCGTTTGCAACCGGACGTTGTCGTTCTGGATGAAGCCCAGCGGATCAAAAACTGGAGCGCCAAGACCACGCAGGCCATCAAGCGGCTGCGCAGCCGTTACGCATTCGTGCTCACCGGCACGCCCATCGAGAACCGCATCGATGAATTGCATTCGTTGATGGATTTCCTCAACCCTTCGGTGCTCGGCCCGCTCTTTCGCTTCAACCGTGAGTACTACGAACTGGACGAACGCGGCCGGCCCGCGGGTTATCGCAACCTGCAGCAACTTCACGAACGCATTCGTCCCTACATGTTGCGCCGCCGCAAGGCCGATGTGGAGACCGAACTGCCCGACCGGACCGACCGGAATCACTTCGTGCCGCTCAGCGATGAACAGCGGGGCGCATACGAAGATCACGAAAGCGTGGTGGCGAAACTGGGCAATGCGGCCAAACGCCGGCCACTCACCCAGCAGGAGCAGGACAAGCTGATGCGCCATCTGGCGATGATGCGGATGGTGTGCGACACCAACTACATCCTCAATGATGAAGACAAGGCGTGTCCGAAGCTTGGGGAACTGGAGAAGATTCTCGAGGAATGCCGCGAAAACGCGGATGTGAAGGTCATCATTTTCTCGGAGTGGGAGCGGATGCTCGAACTGGTGCGCGGGTCATGCGAGCGGATGGATCTTGGTTTCGCCTGGCACACCGGCACCGTGCCGCAACGCCGGCGCCGCGCGGAAATCAACGCCTTCAAATCCGATCCCGATTGCCGCGTGTTCCTCAGCACGGATTCCGGCGCAGCCGGCCTGAACCTGCAAAACGCAAGCGTGGTCATCAACTGCGACCTGCCATGGAATCCCGCGAAACTCGAGCAACGCATCGCCCGCGCGTGGCGCAAACATCAGACGCGCCCCGTCACCGTCATCAATCTTGTCTCGGAAAACACCATCGAGCATCGCATGTTGGAAACCCTCGCCAACAAGCAGGCGCTTTCCGATGGCGTGCTGGACCTCAAGGGAAACCTGAACGAAATCAAGCTGCGGAGCGGCCGCCAGGCGTTTCTGGCGAAGCTGGAACAATTGCTCACGGCCAAACCCGCCGACATCGCGCCGGCAACCGCAGCCGGTGCAAAGCCCGTGCTGCCGGCGGATCGTTCGCTGGGTTTTGCCCGCAAAGCGCGCGAACAAATCAATGGCGCGTTGCTCCGTTGCGAAGAGCGTTATCCAGCGCAGGGTGCGCACTCGTTGTTGTACGTGGTCGTCGATCGCGACGCGGCTCAGTGGCGCGAACGGCTCAACGGCCTGCATCAGGATTACTTTGGGCCGGGAAAGAGCGACCCACTCGCGCCTGTGCAACTGGAAGTGGTGGATCGGGCCACGCACGAGGCGCTGGAACGGCTGGCGGCCTGCGGAATGCTGACATTTACGTCGCGCGCCAGCCGACCGTTGTTTCCCGAGCCGGACACTGGCGCGGCCCAGGCGTCGCTTTCCGCCGAGGAACGCGCCAAGGCGGACGCGCATCGCGCCGTGGCAGCGCGCAAACTCAAGATGGCATGCCTGCTGGGCGAGGGCGGCCTCGACGAGGAAGCGCGCGGGCCATTGCTTGAATCCGCCATCGCCCACGGCCGGGCCTTGGCTGTGGAAGCCCGCCATCCCGAGCCACCTGATCTTGACGCTGCGCTTCTGCCGCCGCTTTCCCTTTGTTGGGGTGAGGCGGTGACAGTATTACGGAGCTTCGCCGCTGATGCGGCGCAACCGTGGTCGCCGGTGGCACAAGCCCTGGAGAAGTTGCTGAAGCGCGCGTAAATCACACGCCGGTCCACCTGGCGATCACCGCGTCAATCTTTTCACGAACAAGCGCGCGCGCGTCGAGCCGGTCGGTGCCCTGCATCAACATCAGATCGTAATCGGTGTGCGCATGGCGAATGTGCGCAACCACGGCCAGTTCGATGGCGCGCGGGTCCAGCGCGCGTCCCGCGGCGGAACGGCCCACGCGACCGCTGCCGCGCAGGGCCGTGTGGGCGGCAATGCTGCGGGCCTCTTTGGGCGGACACGAGGGAAATTGCTCGAGGATCGCGCGCGTCATTTCCTCGACGAACTCACGATCCCCGGCTTCGCGAGCCACGGCTGCCCTGGCGCGCGCCTCGGCCCGTTCGGGCGCATCAGCCATGCATTCCTGCTCCGCGCGGTCCAGCGCGTCGGGCGTAACGAGCAATCCCTGCCGTTCGTATCGTTTGCGGTTGCGATTGAAGCGCACCACCACGGCCGAGAGCGGGCTGTGCTTGCGTGAACGCCGCGAAAGCGCGGTGTCACCCGCCGGCAGAAATACCAGATGATCCAGGTCGGCGCAGGCAAGGCACAGCGCCTGACCCTTTTCCAGGAACAGGAAGCTTCCCCTTGACAGATCCGCGCCGCATTCGGCGCACTTGCTGTCATCGCTCACCGTAATGAAGACAACCAGATCCGGCGCCTTGTGGAGTTTCTTTTCAAGCTTCGCGGCCTGCTTGGCGGACAATTCCGGCGCGTAATGCGTGCGGTAAAATTTTTCCCGCTCCGGATCGCCGTCCTTCGTGACTTGCAATTGCTCGAGACCGCCGCCCGGACCACGGCGCGTGTATGAGGCCTCGATCGGGCGCAAGCCGCGCTCCTTCACCCACGCGGCGAAGCAGCGCAGTGTGCGATCAAATTTTTCCGGGCCAACCTGAATCCATGATTCGAGGTCGCGATAGTGCTCATCACCTTTCTGCCAGCCCTCGAAGTGAACGGGCTGGAGCAAGCCCATCGCTTGAAACAATTCGAGCGGACCGACGCTGCCGCTGTGTTTCAACACGGCTTCGGCGGCCTGAACGACGCGCTGACGAAACGGGTTGGAGGATGATTCGCGCATCCCACGATCAATTGCTCAAATCAAATCGGGCTGAAAGAGTTTGGTTGCTACGTGACGCTGCATCCATTCAGGCAGGTCCACGATGCCGCGCAGTTCTGATTCCGGCAAGGGCGAGGCGCCGAGCTTTTGCAGTTCCCGGTTGCCCTTCGGCACGTCTTCGCCCTCGCGGGCAAACACGGGACACCACCCCGCCTTGAGTGCCTCGACCGCGCCTGACCACGTGCCGCCGGATTCGTGCTCGCTGCTCACCACCACGGCAAAATCAGCCAGGCCGTAAATCACCTTGTTGCGCCCCATCGCCGCGCCCACGGAAAAACCGGCGGTGGGCGCGTAGGGCGTCACGAGCGCCAGTTTTTCTTCCATCAGAAATTGACGAACATCGGGTTTGCGGATGGTCGTTTCAAGGCTGTCGGCCAAAGCGCCCAGGGCAATGCCTCCGGCTTCGAGCGCGCCATCCATCGCGATACGGTCGGTTCCGCGCGCGCCGCCGGAGACCACCGGCAGGCCCGCGGCCACAGCTTTATGCCCGATTTCCTTCGCAAACGCCGCTCCTGTTTCATCGATGTTGCGCGAGCCGACGACGGCGATTCCCGCGCGACGAAAGAGGTGAATGTCGCCCACGCCGAACAACACGGTCGGCGCCTGGTGTTTGAGCGTGTCGCGCAGTTTCGCCGGGTAGAGTTTATCGACGCGGGTCACGGCCCACATGCCGCGCGAAAACAGATTCTCCAGTTCCATCGCCAGTTGACCGCTCCGGTCAAGCAGGCGGGCGACGCGATCGGCCTCCTCGGCCGCGAGGGACAGTTCACGCGCCAATTCATCCGCGTGGCGGCCTGACAGTCCGAACGGTTGCTTGAACGCCGAAGCCGCGATTCTTTTGGCAAGCTGGTTCCACTCGGAAAGTTTGAAGGGGGTCAGGTCACCGCCGTTTTCCGGCAGGCCAAACGCCGAGCACAAGGCCAGCAACACGAGGCCGTCGTCATTCAAGTATTCGTGCATGTTCATCAACTTCCGCGCGGCGATGCCTTGGCCAGCGCAAATGGGTGGACTGGTCCGCTGCCGTGTTGCCGCAACATTACCGCAAGAACCGTAAGCGTCCAACGCGAATCTGTCACGTCGTCCACCAGCAAGACGGGGCCGGGCGGCGGTTTGCCTGCGACAGAAAACGCGCCCAGCAAATTGCGCACCTGCTGCACGCTGTTCTGCATTTCCTTTTGCGGCGGCGTGTCCCGCGTTTTGCGAAGCACCGGCAAAAGCGGCAAACCAAGTTTTGCCGCGAGCCGCTCCGCAAAGGTCCACACCAATTCCGGTCGATGCAGCGACGGCACGGCGCAAATCCATTCGGGCGATGGCTCCGGCTTCCAGCTTTCGCGCACCAATCGCGCCGCGGCTTCGACCAGTGCGTCACTGAAATGGCCGGTGTTGTATTTTCCGCGCGCCACTTCCGGTCCCCAGCCGGCGTCGCCATAGACGCAGAGTGCGCGACCGGGCCGGGGAACAAACATTTCGGGAATCACCGTCTTGGGTACGCCGTTGTCCGCAAGCGCGACGGCGGAGGGCAGCGCGGCGCGGACTTCGTTCAACGCCGGTTTGGGCCAGCGATGGCGGGGCTCCAGGACAAGCGAATGGCCGCGCAGAAAGCCAACGGCTTCCGCGACGAGCGAGGCAGGAAGCGGTTTGCGTGCGGTATTGCGGACGCAATTCATGCATTTGCCGCAGGGCGCGGCCGCCGGGTCATCAAGCGCGCGGGCAAGGAATTCCATGAGACAGCCGTTGTGTTCGACGTACCGCTTCATTTCGGCCAGTTCGGCGCGGCGAAGCCGGGTGACTTGTTCGAAGCGCGCAGCGTCCGGTTGCCACCGCGTGGCGGTGCGGGACCAGCCATGTTTGGCGCGTTGCACGGCGCCGTCCACTTCGAGCAACTTCAGCGCCTTTTCGATGGCGGCGCGGCCAGCGTTCAATTAGGCGCCGATTTCATCAATGGTCAATGCCTCGGTCTTCTCAAGCGCGCGCAGCACTCCTTCCATTACTTCCAAGGGCGGGAACGCTGTGCGGATGAAGTAATCCTGAATTTCATCGTCCTCGCGTCCATTAAGGAGAATGCCGAAGGCGGTGTCCACGGCGCGGCCGGCGCGCCCGACTTGTTGATAGTACGCGACGACCGAGCCGGGCCGCTGGAAGTGGACGACGAACCCCAGATCCGGTTTATCGAAGCCCATGCCCAACGCAACCGTGGCGACCAGCGCCTTGACGTCGTTGTTCAACAGGGCTTGCTCGGCGGCGACGCGTTGCTCGGCCTCCATGTCCGCATGGTAGCTTCTGGCGACGACGCCCTTTTGCTGAAGCCAGTTGGCGACGCGTTCCGAATCTTGAATGGTCAGCGTGTAGATGATTCCGCTGCCGGGCAATTGCGGGAGAAAATGCGCGAGCCAGGCGAGCCGCTCGGTCTGGTCGTCGAGGCGAATGTTGTACAGTTTGAGCGAAGGGCGGATCAATGGACCGCGTGAAATGTGAAGACCTGGAAGCTGGACTTGCACATCGTTCACCACGCGGTCGTTGGCTGTGGCCGTGGTGCCGAGCACCGGCACATGCGCGGGCAGAAGACGCAACACGCGCACGATGCGCCGGTAGTCGGGGCGAAAGTCATGCCCCCAATCGGAGATGCAGTGTGCTTCATCCACCACGAACAGGCCGATGTTGCCGCGAAAGAGCGGGAGGATTTTCTCCGTAAATTCCGGATTGCCGAGGCGCTCGGGTGCGACCAGCAACACATCGCATTCGTTTTGCTTCAGAGTCGCTTCGGCTTGCGGCCAGTCATCGATATTTTCGCTGTGGATGGTCAACGCGCGGATACCGAGCTTTTCCGCGGCGGCGATTTGATTGCGCATCAACGACAGCAGCGGACTGACGAGCAGCGTTGGACCCGCGCCGGCATTGCGGAGGATTTTCGTCGCGAGGAAATAAACGACGCTTTTGCCCCAGCCGGTTCGTTGGACGACAAGGAGACGTTGACGGCGGTTCGCGACCAGATCGATGGCTTCCCATTGTCCTTCGCGAAATTCCGCGCCGCCCGCCCCCAACATTTGTTTCAACAGTTCCCGCGCCTCGGCCTGCTCCATGGGCAAGACTCTAGCGAATGAAGAGGAGGAGGCTCAAATCGTAAAATCGTTGAAGTGTGTCGCTTGTGAGGGCTACTTGGGGAACGCGCCGGTGTGGCATTCGGCGCAGGAGAGGTCGGAGTATTCGGCGTCGATGTGGATGAAGGGGTGACCGCGAGGGTTGAGTTGTTCAAGCTGCGCGCCGGCGCCCTGGGCGAGGATGAGGTGGCAGGAGTTGCAGTCGCTGGCGCCCAGGGTGCGTTTGCCGTCGGCGGTCTTGTGCTTGCCGTCGTGACAGCGGAAGCAGCCGGCGGAATCCTTGTGGCTGGAATGGTCCGGGTAGGCGCGCCAGTCAGCCTTCATTTCGGGAAAGAAGTTGCGCTGAAAAATCGTCTGTGCCTCGGCGATGAGTGAGGTCGCGCGCGGATGATCTTTGTAAGCGGCGCGAAGCGTGGAATCGATTTTTGCCAGGGCTTCGCTCTCGGTGGCGTAGTTCTGCACGAGGGAGGCGACGACATTGGATTTGACCCAGGGCAGGGCCGGGTCGATGCGGCCGGCGGCCATGGCGGCATCGACGGCGGCATTGGGCGTGCGGAAGCGATGGGCGGGGCGGTTGTGGCAATCCAGGCAATCCATGGTGCGCGGGGCGTGGGCGGGCAGGGCGTTGGTGTAATCGGTGGAACGAAACTCGGTGACGTTGCCTTTCGCGTCGGTGAGGCGCACGAGGGGAATGATGAGGCGTTGTTCATCCGCGGCGACGTATTCGACCTTGATGTCTTTGTCCACGTGCCAATGGATGCCGGAGGAGCCGCCGTGCGCGGGGCCGCCGCCGCTGCCGACCTTCAACAGCATGCGCACGGAGAAGGCGGTGTTGGTTTCATCGGCGAGGAAGTGGTGGTAGGTGTGTTCGAGGTTGCCGTTGTGTTTCTGCGGCCAATGGCATTGCTCGCAGGTTTCGGCGGCGGAACGCATGTTGTGGACCGGGGTCTTGATGGGGCGGCTGATATCGCCGGTGATGGTGCAGACGAGCTGGCGGACGCCGTTGATCTTGGCGTTGAAGTAAGCGCCCGCGCCCGGGCCGACGTGGCATTCGACACAGCGGACATTGGCGTGCGGCGAATGCTGGTAGGCCGTGTATTCCGGCTTCATCGGCCCATGGCAGGCCTGGCCGCAGAACATGACCGATTCGGTGATGTGATAAGTCTGGTAACTGCCGAAGGCCGTCAACATCAGGAAGGCGACCGTCCCCGCGACGAAGCAGGCCAGCAACCGCCATTCGCGCGCGCGGGAGAAATCGATGGTCAGGACGTGCGGCGCGGCGCCGGGATGCGACCGCAGTTCGTGCCGGCGATGAATCCACCAGCCCAAACCCATCAGGCCAAGGCCCAGAAACAGAAACCCGGGCGCGACCACATAGGCGAGGATGCCCATGTAGGGATTGCCATGGTGCGCCATGAGGTCGATGGCGAAGAGCAGGACGAACGCGAACAGCGCGCTGCCGGCGATGACGAGGCCGGCGAGGCTCAGCCAACTGCGGAACAGGCGCGATGGTGGAAGTTTTACGATCACGGCCCAGTTTCCAGTTCAGCAGGCTCGCGGAGAACCCACCCCTGCCCCTCCCAGGAGGGGAATGGCGGCGGGTTCGCCGGGTTGATTGATAAATTCGTGGTCTGTGGGTTGGATATCGTTCCCTTCCCCCTCACCCTCGGTCCCTCCCCGTTGAGGGAAGAACGGTTGCCGCGTTTGGACGAGAATAGAGGCCAAGGCTCGCGGAGAACCCACCCCTGGCCCCTCCCAGGAGGGGAACAGTCGCGGGTTTGCCAGGTCGCGGATTAAGCCTGCGTTCACGGTCATTTTTTGAACGTGCGCATGTGGGCGATCAACGCCTTGATTTCGTCGTCGCTCAGCTTGTCCTTGAACGGTTTCATGCGGTCTTTGCCCTTTTCGGTGATGCCGTTTTTGACCGAGGCGAGGGCGACGTCGTCCTTCATTTCCGCCTGCACCTTGGGGTCGGTGTAATCCTTGACGCCGGATTGCTTGCCCATGCGGGTGTTGCCGACGCCGTCCTTGCCGTGGCAGGAGGCGCAATGCTTGTCCCAGAGGGGAGTGACCTCGGCAGCCTGGGTGAACGCCACCGAACCGGCGAACAGGGCCGCCACCAGTGTCAGTCTTGTGGTTTTCATAAATTCGTTAGTGAGCGGGTCAGAACAAATACGTCATGCTCGAATAAATCATGTGGGCGTCAAAGTTGTTGATGCCACCGGAAGTGTCGTCGCGGCTGCGGAAAAAACCATAGCGCAGCTTGCCGCGCAGGCGCTCGGAAAAGCGGCGGACCAATCCCACACTGACGCCGTGTTCTTCCGCGCCGGCGCCGTAGGGCTGGCTGAGCGCCGAGTTGTCCACGTAGTTGTCCGCGCGGTAATAAGTGTAGGTGGCTTCTACATCGGTCTTCTTGCTGAGAGCATAACCCACGGTGACGCTCATATTCCAATAGTTGTTGCGCGAATCCAGCACCGTGCCGGACAAGGCGGAGGACGCCGGGCTGTCGGTGCGGTCGAGCACGTAATTGATGGACGCCTGCGTGTAAAGACGCGCCAGCGGAGTCCAACTCACGCTCTGGCTGAAGATGTGGCTGGTCATTTCGGCGCTTTCGATCTTGTTCAAGCTGTCGCCCTGCATCTCGATGGTGGACAACTGAAAATCATAGCGGCTGACCAGCGTGAGATTGCCCAGCGGCCGCCAGGTGACGCGCAAGTTCATGTCGTCTGTGGTGAAATCCTGCGCCACGAGGAACGCGGGGTAACGGTTGCCGCTGCGATTGGCGGTGGTGTCATCACGGTGCAGATAATCTTCGGTGCGCAGCTTGTGGTAGTATTGCAGCCCGAAATTGAGATTGCGCCGCGGATACCAGTTGGCGCCGAGCGTGTATTTTTGCGTGGAACGGTCGAAGTCCGTGTCGCGCAACAAATCGTTGACGCCGGTGGTCACCTGGTTTTCGGTTTCGGTCTGATCGCCTTCGCCCTGCATCCAATGGCCGCGCGCATAAAGCACCCAGTTGGTCAGGCCGGTGTAGCGCAACTCCAGGCTCTCGGCGATCTCGAGCAAGCCGCGCTCGCTGCGTGCGGTGAGTTCAGCCAGCGTGGTGGGCAATCCCGCGCCAGTGCCGACGGTGGATTCAAAGTAATGGGATGCGCTGTTGAGGAACTGGCGCTCGATGCGGACCGAGGGGACGACGGTGAAGTTGTCGAACGGCGTCCACATCACGTTGAAATTGACGACGTATTGATCCATGCGGGAGCCGCCGGTGAGGTTGATGAAGCCCTCATCGCGCGCCTGGCGGCGGGCAAACAACGGGTCATACATGGGGTCGTAGCCATCACCGTAGATGCGGCTGCCCGCCACATCCGATTCCAGCAAGGTGTAGGAATAACCGGTGGTGAACAGCCATTCGTCGTTGAACCGCGTCTCAGTGAAGCCGTGGATGTTGAACATGTCCGCGTCCATCTGGTCGCGTTGCGTGAGATGGCGGTCCGCGGCCTGGCCGGGGCTGCGGCGCAGGTTGCGGGAGTTGTTGCTGTCGGTCAGTTCGTAGCGGAAGCCCAGCCCGGCATCGGTCTTGCCGAAATTTTGTTTGATGTCGGCGCTGAAGATTTCGCGGCGCTCATTGATGTCGAGGAAAGAAGGCACGATGCCGCGGGCGGAGTTTGCGCCGGGCACGGTGGTGAGCGTGGTGTCGCCCCAGATGGTCGAATCCTTCTGGCCGTCGCGGAAAATGTGGCGGTAGCTCAGCGTGATTTCCGGCCAGTCGGGCCGGCGCAAGCCGCCTTCGATGAAGACTTCGCCGCGGTCCAGGCTCAGGCTGTCGTTGTAGAGCGGGAACGATTGCGCGTTGCGCGGGAAGAACCCGCCGCTGCCGTCATACCAGGTGCGGTATTCGCTGTAACCAAAGCGAAGAAAGCCCTTGTCCGGCTCTGATAAATCGAACTTGAACGAATAATCGTGCGCGTCGAACAGCGCGTGGCCATCCAGCTTGAGCAAGCCGCGTTTGCCGACGTCCTGTTCCCAATGGAACTGCTCGATGCCGCCGTAGGCGCCGCGTTGCATCTGCATCCGGCGGCGGAACTGCGCGGGATCGCCATCGACGAAATTTCCGCCGAACGACCATTCGATGAGGTTGCGCAATTCGCCGGGGTCAACCGGTTCCTCCACCTTGGGCGCGGCGGTCTTGGCGGGCGCGGCGTTGGTTTGTTCCTGGGCGAAGGCGCTGAGAGTGAGCAGGCCGAGACACGCGCACCACGCGGCGGCGCGAATGCTTCGTGGCCATCGCCGGGTGGTTGAGCGCGCGGTTTGCATGGCATTAAAAGCGCAATGACGAATTCACGCGCGAACCGTGGACGGCTTCGTGGCAACCGGCGGTCCAGCACGAACCGCGCGTGAGAAAGGCCGAGTGATCGCGTCCGCCGATGAGAATCACGCCGCCGGCGGTCTGCTGCTGAAAGTGGCATTTCAAACAGAGCGTCGAACTGCGCTCGGTCAACATGCGGGGATGAATCGAGCCGTGCGGTTCGTGGCAGGTGCGGCAACCTTCGCGCGAGGCCTCGTGCTCGAAAACAAACGGGCCGCGTTGCTCGGCGTGGCAACGGAAACAGGTTTCATTTTCCGAAGCGAGCTGGGTGCCGCCGCCCTTGATGGCCGAGCTTTTGTGCGGGTCATGGCAATCGGTGCAGGTCATCTTGCCTTCGAGCACCGGATGATGATGCGGCAGGTTGAAACGGCCGCGCATCTCGAGATGGCATTGAAAACAGACTTCGGGCGACTTGGCGGGGTTGATGATGGTGCGCGGGCCGCCGCCGGTCTCGTTATGGACGCTGCCCGGTCCGTGGCAGGATTCACAGCCGACGTTCGCAGCATGGGGACCTTTGGCCTGGAGGAGCGCGTGGGAGGCGGTCTTGAAATCGCGGGTGATGGGTTCGTGACATTGCGCGCAACTCTCGGAACCGGCGAAGGTGGCGGTGGGCGCGCCGGGGATGGCGGGCGGCGCCATGACCACGCGGTCCATGGTGCTGCAAGAAATGACCAGGCCGCCGGTGGCCAGCACCAGCAGCGCGAGCGCGATCGGCGCGCGACCGTGGCGGGGGACTCGATCCCAGAGATGCTTCAGGCCCGATGTGATTGACCAACCCATATTTTTTCCTGCTGTTCCGCATATACGACGCCGTATGAGGCACTTCAAGGGGGAACGAACGAATGGTGAATGATTGGCAATTTCTGCTAACCGGGAGGGCAATTTGTGGCTGGTTCAGGACAAATGAAGTGGAAAGGAATGACGAAGGACGAAGGCCAAATGGCGAAAGAAGCCCGAAGCATAAAGCATCCAAGCTCAAGAAAGGCACCGCCCGTCAAAGCTCCGAGTTCACGCAGATTCGTGGCTTGATCACACGTGACGGGTTTGACCTGTCGGCACTCTTTGACTACGCTTCGCGCCCATAGACGGGCAGTCGCACAAAAAGGTTCTTCATGTACAAACTCATCGGAGCGGACCAAAAGGAATACGGCCCCATCTCGCCGGAACAACTGCGAGAGTGGATCGCGCAACGGCGCGCCGATGCCAAAACACTGGCGTTGCGCGAGGGCGAAACAAGCTGGCGGCCGCTGTCGTCGTTTCCGGAATTCGCGGACATCCTGGCCCAGGCGTCCGCGCCCACGCCGCCGGGATTGCGGCCTGAGCGGCCGCCCACGGATTATCTGGTGCCCGCGGTGTTGGGCACGCTTTGCTGTTGTCCACCGCTGGGGTTGGTGGCCATGTATTATGCCGTACAGTGCCGCACCCAGAGTTATTACAACGACCACCAAAGGGCGCGCGAATCGGCGCGCCTGGCGAAGATCTGGTTCTGGGTTTCGTTGCTGCTGGGAATTCCGTTTATGATACTGATGACGGTGCTGCGCTTCGCATCCATGGCCGACCAGATGCCCCAATGACCACGACCATCCAACGCGCCCGCTGGAAATTGCTCGCCCTGTGCGCGGCGGGGCTGGGCGCCGCGGCGGTGTTGTATGCGTTCGAGCCGACGCGGCACGCGTTTTATCCGCAATGTGTCCTGCATCGCGCCACGGGACTGGCCTGCCCGGGTTGCGGGTGCCTGCGCGCGCTGCATCAGCTTTCGCACGGCAATGTGCCCGGCGCTTTCGCGCACAATCCGTTGCTGGTGGTGCTGCTCCCGGTGCTGGGTTGGCTGGCGGTGCGCGGGTGGCTGGCCGAGGCACTGGGCCGGCAGCCGCCTCACGCGCCGATGCATCCGGCCTGGGGGTGGGCGTTGTTTGCCACAACCGTGGTCTTCGCCGTGGCACGCAACCTGCCCTTCTCCTGGGCGCGCTGGCTTGGGCCGTGACGAACACCGTGGCCAAGCCCCGCCCGTTGACGCGCGAACGCGCGCAAGGTTGCCTGTTGCTCAATCAACTCGTCACCCCCGGTCTGGGCACGCTGATGGCGGGGCGGCGGGTCACAGGCTGGCTGCAAGTCCTGCTCGCCGGCGCCGGGTTTGTTCTGGTCGTTGGATGGTTTGCGCAGTTTTACGCGGATCTGCACCGGCAATTTTCCGAGCTGCCGCCCCAGCCATGGCCATATCCGTGGATGGGTAAAGTTGGGCTGCTCCTGTTCGTCGCGGCCTGGCTGTGGGCGCTGGTTTCCAGCATTTCCATCTTGCGGTCGGTGCGCGTCCCGCCGAAATTGGAATGACTCGTCCGCCGGGCCACAACGTGCGTGTGGTGTGCATGAACGGCCGCGGGGTCGCGCCTGTCGAACAGCCGGAATCAACTTATGAAGTCATCTTTTTGCCGCCTCTTGAAACTCCTGCTTGCCGCCTGCCTGCTCGGCGGATCCTCGACGCCGGATGCCGCGGCGCAAGCGCCCAGGAAACTGCTGGTGGTCACCGTTACGGTGGGCTTTCGCCACAGTTCCATTTCCGTGGCCGAGGATGTGCTGGCCAAACTGGGCAAGGAAAGCGGCGCGTTCACGGTCGATTATGTGCGCAGCACGCCCAGGCCGACGTTCAAGGACGACAAGGAAAAGGAGAAGGTGGAACAGGCGAAGTGGATGGAGGCGTTGAAAAAGGATCTGGCGGAATCGATGAGCCTTGAGGCGCTGGACAAATACGACGGCGTGATCTTTGCGAACACGAGCGGCGACCTGCCGCTGCCCGACAAAGAGGGTTTCCTCAACTGGCTCAAGGGCGGCAAGGCATTCATCGGCATGCATTCGGCGAGCGACACCTTCCACGGCTTTCCCGATTTTATTGCGCTGCTGGGCGGGGAATTCCGCACGCACCACGCGCAGGTGGAGGTGGAGGCGCTCAACCAGGATTTGAAGCATCCGGCCACGCGGCATTTTGGGCCGCTGTACAAGGTGTTTGATGAAATTTATCTGTTGCGAAACTTCGCGCGCACGAATGTTCACGGCCTGCTGTGGCTGGACAAGCATCCGAACTTTGGCATCCCGGGGGATTATCCGGTGGCCTGGTGCCGGACCTACGAGAAATCGCGCGTGTTCTACACGTCCCTCGGCCATCGGGAAAAGGTCTGGGACGATCCGCTCTACCAACAGCACATTCTGGGCGGCATCAAATGGGCGCTCGGCCTGGAACAGGGCGATGCTCACCCGCAACCCATGTTTTACAAACTGGGCGACGCGGAGAAAAAAGAAGGGTTCATGCCGTTGTTTAATGGGGTTGACCTCTGGGGCTGGCAGTTGCGCCGCGGTGATGGCCGGCCAAGCTGGAGCGTGCAAAACGGGATGCTGGTCAACACCGTCACGGACACCACCAAACTGGTCAACGGCGCACCGCAGCGGGTTCATGGCACCGACCTGGTGACGGGGGAAATGTTCCGCGACTTCACGATCCGCTACGAATACATGATCCCCAAGGGCAGCAACAGCGGCCTCTACCTGCGCGGACGCCACGAAATCCAGATCACGGACGACTTCGCGGGCGGCACGCCCCAACCGGGCGGCAACGGCGCAATCTACAATCTGGCCGCACCCGCCAGGTTCGCCTCGCGCAAACCCGGCGAGTGGAACCAGGTGGAAGCCACCATGCGCGGCAACCGCGTGACCGTCATCCTCAACGGTGAAAAAATTCACGACAACGTGGAAGTCACGCGGCCCACGGGCGGCGAACTGGATGGCAACGTGACGGCCCCGGGCCCCATCATGTTGCAGGGCGACCACGGGGACATTGCCTTCCGGAATTTGCGGCTGAAGATGCTGAGGTAGCTTTGCTCTTGGTTCTCAGTACCACGCCAGTTCCGGCGTTACGTCGGCGTGCTTCCACGCCTGCCGGAACTCGCGCTCCACGCGTTTCAACTCGCCGGCATCGCCCGTTTGCCGCAACGCCTCCATCAATCCGAACAGCGACCAGCCGTTCTTCGGACTCTTCTTCAGGTCGTCGCGAAACGCCTGCTCCGCTTCCTCAACCTTTCCGGCCTTGAGCAACACCGCGCCCAGCGTTTGCCGCACCGATTGATGCCAATAGGGCGGCTCCATGTATGGCAGCGCGTCTTCGAGTTCGATGGCTTTGCGCAGGTGCTGCACCGCCTTGTTCTCCGCGCCACTGCGCGCGCCGGCGATCTTCCCGGCCAGCGCTTCGTTGGCAACCGCCAGAATCTTTGTGCCCGGGAAATAAGGATTATCCATCGCCTTCACCGCCTCGCTCCCTTCCAACTCCGCGAACTTCGCGTGTTCCTGCGCCGCTTCATCCGCCTTGCCCTGCGCTGCCAGCGCCAGTCCGCGCGCGTAATGCCACATCGCCCGGTCAAACGGATACTCCACACCCGGCGATGGCTCGTTGAGAATCGCGTCCCAGCGCCCGAACCGCGCATACGCCAGCAACGGCAGATAACGTTGGCGCGGTCCTTCCACCGCGCCGCAGCGCAGGTCCTTGGTGTAAACCGAAATCTTCTTCGCCGCCGCCAGCGAATCCTTGCTGCGCCCCTCCATCGCTGTCGAATACCACAGGAAATGCACATTGTGCGGATAATAACCGCCCGGATACATCCCCTGTTGCCGGCATTGCGCCAGGTACGATTCATCGGCGCGCGCGGCCAGTTCGTTCATCGTGGAGGCATCGTGGTAACGGCCCACGCGCAAATAAATATGCGACGGCATGTGCACCAGATGTCCCGCCGCCGGCGCGAATTTCCCCAAACGCTCCGCGCTCGGCACGCCTTTCTCCGGATGCGGCCCCGCTTCCACCAGATGAATGTACAAATGATCCGCGCCCGGATGCTGCCGCACGCGCTTGAGCACGGATTCGATGACCTCCAATGCTTCCTGCGCGTTCGGTTTCATGGTTCCATCATCCCGCCAATAATCCCACGGCGACATGTCCATCAACGCCTCGGCGAACAACACCTGCGCTTCGACATCGTCTGGATGGTCTTTCGCCACCGTGCGCATGGCGTCGGCGTATGCCTTGTCCAGCGGCGCGCGGTCCTTGGGTGGATGTTCCGCGTAGCGTTTCGCCAGCGCATCGATATACGCGCGATCCTTCGCGTCCGCCTGGTCGCGCAATGACAGCGCCTGTTGCAGCGCGGCCCACGCCTTGGGCGCGTCCTTTTCGTCCATGGGCACATTGATGTTCGGCCCGTAGGCATACGCGATGCCCCAATGCGCCATCGCACAATCCGGGTCCGCCTGGGCCACGCCGCCGAACGACCGGATGGCCTCGGCGTGATTGAAGTTATACAGCAGGATCAACCCCTGGTTGAAATACTGCTGCGCGAGCTTTGATTTCGTGGTGATGGGGTGCTGCAAATTCCCCAGCCCCTTGAACAACGGCGCGGGACGCGCCTCCGGATTTTCCGCTGCCGCTGCCAGCAAGGCCATGCTTGCCAGCCCGATAATTCCTAATTGCTTCAATATCAACGGTTTCATTTTCATTTCGAGGAAAACAGTCCTTGCTGTCCTACACGACCTGAGAATAGCACCCTGAATGCCAATCCTTGCGGGAAAATTACTTCTGCCGCAGCACCATCACCGGACAATGCGCGTGGCGCACGACCTTTTCCGCGACGCTGCCCAGCAGCACATGTCTCAGGCCCGTGTGGCCGTGGGTGGAAAGCATGATCAAATTCGCGCCCGTCTTGTTCGCCATTTCCACAATCACCTGATACGGCACGCCCTCGCGGACGAAATGCTTCGTCGGCGCGTGCGGTTTCGCTTCCGCGTTGGCCCATTCCGTGAGTTCGCGATTGGCGGTTTCCACCAACCGAGCGTGAAAGGGCAGGAATTCATCCGACTCCAGGCGCGACCCCGCGTGCAACGGTTCCACCACGTGCAACAGAATGACCGACGCCTGGAACACTTTGGCGAATTCAATCGCCTGCCGCAGCGCTTCCCGTGAAGCCGCGGAAAAATCCACCGGCACAAGGATGGTTTTGACCCGTGAGCCGGCGGCTGCCGTGTTCATCGTTGCCATACACTGAAGAATAGAACTTCCAGCAACTCCGCGCGAGCCCGGCGTTGGCCTTCGCGAACCATTTCTTGCCCGGCCCTGTTCCAGAGCATGGTCATTTTCGCCGCCACAGAAAAATGCTCGCCAGCAAAAGCCCGGCCGCCAGCGCCACCACAATCAATCGATTGCCGGTGAAGGCGGCAGGCCCTTCAGCCGCCGGCGGAGCGGCTTGCGCCTCGCCGGTTCCGATCTTTACGGTCACCGGCGCGTCATTTGTCAGTTGCGCCAGGGTCGGCAGGTCCAGGTTGGGATTGAACTGCGTTTTTATCAGGCTGTCCCAATCCGCCGCCAGCAACAAATCGACGCCCGGGTTTTGTTCCTTCACCTGGCACGAGCATTTTCCGATCAAAAAGGTGGCGGCCTGGTCGATGGTCTCGGTCTTGATGCCGCTGCCGACCAGCGCATACAACGCGCGCCCCCGGCCAAAGACGGGAAAGATGATTGGCTGATGGGCGGATTTAAGATCCGCCTCCGTGCCCAGGAGCATCGGCACGAACGCCTGTTCCGCCGGGTCCGTGCGGGAAATCCGCAGCGACGAAAACTCCAGGCGCAAGTCCGCTTCCGGAATCGAAATCAATCCATTTACCACGTCCTGCGCGTCCAGCTTGGGCAATTTCAGCGTGGCCAGCAGATACGCCAGGCGCGAGACGAGCAATTGTTCCGCCGCATCATCCTTTTGCGGGTCGCCGCTTTCCAGCAGCACCCACACCGCGCTCTCTCCTTGCGCCAGCCGATGAACGATTTCCTTGCGCGCCGGCGAATCGAACAGTTGTTGCGCGGCCTCGCCCAGCGGCCCGGACCACACGATTCCCGGCAGGCGGGTGGCCACCGGGTATTTCACCACCACCCACGGCAACGGTTTCCCGGGCGGCGCCAGTTCAAGCAGTTCCGATTTCTGCGCCACATCCACCGTGCGCAACGAGACATTCGCATGCAAGGTGTCGGCCGCCTTTTCCAATTCGTGCACGAGCGACTGGTCCGGCGCGGACAACGGCCCGCGATGCAGCACGAAGGCTTGGTAAGGATCCGCCGCCCACCGTTCCAACGCATACCGGAACACCGGCACCGAACACCCCCACGCGGACACCGCACAAAAGACCGCTCCCAGCGCGAGCAGACGCGCCACCTGCCGCGCCCTGGACGATATCGTGTTCGCTCTTTGCGTCATTCGTGGACCACGCCAGACTAGCCCCATCCGCCCGACCGCGAAAGGCGAAATCAAAAACCCGCCAAGCGACCCGGCAAACCAAGCGCCGTTCCCCTCCTAGTATTGTGACAATTTAATTAAATTACAAGTAGTGGCGCGATAATTTTTGATCAGCATCCTGCCGGGTGAACTTCCATTCAATCCGACGCTGTTCATTATTGCGGCGTTGTTCCCACGCGAGCAC
>JBFMBT010000090.1:0-21322 GCA_040754875.1 Verrucomicrobiota bacterium
TTTCCGGGCATTCCGGAAGGCCTGGGATGCCCCGGGCCACCCCCCCCCGGCGCTTAAGCGGTAATAACCGGTTATAACCGGTTATTTGGCGTCCGGATGGAATTGGGCGGGTGCGGTGGCGACCCCGGGTGGCGGGGCCAATGGGGTGCGCGCCTCGTGGACACGAGGGTTCGTCGGCGGAAGGCTCATAGCCGTCCGTTCTCAGCGGTGGCGCTCCCTGGCGCATGGAAGTAGTGTGCCATGAAGTGATAGATGTGTCAAGCGGGCGTTTCCACGGGGCCTGCGCAATGCACAACGCGTTTGAAGGCGGGTGCTATGCCACGTTGCCGGGAATGACGGGCGGGGCGGGATTGCGCCGGGAGAAGGCGCGGTAGCCGAGGAAACCCACGACGCCGACGACGAGGAACACCGCGGCAATCGGAACGAAAATGGCCAGGGCGGACGTCGCCAGTGAGCCGCCGAGTTCCGCGGTCGCCAGCACGGGATTGGCGAGGCCGCCGGTGGTGGCGGTCGAGATGCCGCGCGCGACCACGGTGGTGGCTTGCACCAGGCCCGCCGCGGCGCCGCCCGCGATGACGGCGAGGGTCCACTTCAGGAACGGATCCACGTTCGATACGAGCGACGCGGTCAGGATGGTGCCGGCGACGACGGCGGAGGGCGTGGCGATGGAGTCGAGCAGGTTGTCGAGCCACGGGACGTAGTACGCGGCAATTTCCAGAACGGTGGCCGAACCGAACGCAATAAGGGCGGCGTCCGAACTCATCCAGTCGAAGCCAGGCGCGAGCGTGAGGTGGCCGGTCCTGGCGGCGAGGCTCACAATGGTCAGCGGCACGAAGATGCGGAAGCCGCACGCGGCACTCAGGCCGATTCCGATGCAAAGGCTCAACAGTGTTTCCATGGCTGATAAAAATGTTTGAACAATGTACTTGCGGAAAGAACACGGTCAACTGGCCGCGGGTTACAAAAAGTTGGCGGGTTTGTAAGCAGGGAGCAAGCCGGGGGTGTGATTGAATGTGGTGGTTCGGAGTCCCGGCTTCAGCCGGCCACGGCGTTGCAAGTGGAAGCGCGTGGAGATCTCCTTTGGTTGTTAACAGGGCAACGCCCAGCCGCCTGAAGGCGGGACTCCGAACCTCAGCACGCCGTTTCCATTTCCAGGCGCAAGTCAGAGCCTCGTCACCTCGGCTGCTACACAGGCGAGGTTGTCCTACAGGGGGTTCGCGTGGTGGTAAGGGTTTCCCCGACAAGGGAATCAGGACGCGCCCGCAGAGGGGCGGGGATATGATACTTACCTATGTCGAACAGTCGTTTGGTATCGACCATGCGCGCGGCGAGAAGAATAGCGGGGCCCGTTTCCTTGTTGATTGTGTATGAAGATTGCCTGACGGGTTTGCTGGCCAAGGAAATGATCAATCGCGTCGCCGACAGTTTGAAGCCGGAACACAACATTCGCTCGGTGTTCTGCCGGTTTGATGTGACGAACATGAAGAAGACGATGGATCGCTTTGCGAATGACCCGAAGGGCGCGGGCATCGTGGTGGTGTCCGGTTACGGGCATGGGAAGTGGCCGGTGGCGGTGCAGCGGTGCCTGAGGCAGTGGGGAAACGATGGTTCGCCGCGCTCGGGCATGGTGGCGCTGCTGGTGAAAACCCAGGCGCACGCGCGGGCGACGGAGCGCCGCCGGAACTGGCTGGAGAATATCGCGCGCACCGGCGGGCGCGGTTTCATGGGCAAGGAACTGGACCTGGACTGCCTGGGCCGGGACCTGCTTTACAAACACATTTTTGACGCCGCCTGCAAGACCACTTCGTTGATCGAGGTCGCGCTGCATCCGCAAGCGGTGGTCAGCGCGGAAGGCGCGTGAGATTTCCGCCCGCGACGGGGGCCGGAGGGTGTTGAAACGCCACTCACCCGGTTTGGCCCGTGCGCGGGCGGATGCTTTTTTTGGGCGTGAGCTGACAGAAAGATGAGGGGACAGAAAAATGGGGAGGAAAATGGAAATGCAGGTGGCGGTGGAGGATGGCAATTTCAAATTTGAGGATTTGAAATTTCAAATGGCCGATGGCCGGCGAGCCGATGGCCGATAGCTGATGGCCAATAGCCGACGATGGTATCGGTTCGGGGAAATCGCTTGAGTCGAAGGGGTGCGGTGGTAGGCTGGTTGTGACGCTTCTGCTGGTTCACCATGAGCGAGACGGGGCGTTAACGGATTTGCGTTTTATGCCGAGAAAATCTTCCGTATCGGCCGGTTCCGGCCAGAAATCCCGCAGGACACCAAAGGCCGGCAAAACCAAGCGGCAAGAGGAAGTGGACGAGCCCTCGCCGGGCGCGGACGCGGCCGAGCAGCCGAATCGCGGGGTGCCTTTTCCGGTGGTGGGCATCGGGGCGTCGGCGGGCGGGTTCGAGGCGGTGATGACGCTGCTGAAGCACATGCGGGCGGACACGGGCATGGCGTTTGTCGTGGTGTTGCATCTGGACCCGCGGCACAAGAGCAAGCTGACCGAACTGGTGGCGCGCGCCACGAAGATGCCCACGCGCGAGATCAAGGACGACATGGCGGTGGAGCCCAACCACGTCTTCATCCTGCCGGCCAATCTGGATGTCCTGCTCGCGGGCCGGAAACTGCGCCTGGTGCGGCGGCCCGAGTCCGAGCGGCTGCACATGCCGATCGACCATTTCCTTCAATCGCTGGCGGCGGAGCAGGGGAGCCGGGCGATTGGCGTGGTGCTGTCGGGCACGGGGACGGACGGCACGCTGGGGTTGGTGGCGATCAAGGCGGAGGGCGGCATCACCTTTGCCGAGGCCGAGGCTTCGGCGAAGTATTTCGGCATGCCGGGCAGCGCCATTGACTCCGGGTGTGTGGATACGGTGATGACACCGGAGGCCATGGGCAAGGAACTGGCGCGCATCGCGCGGCATCCTTTCGTGCGGCCGGCGCGGACCAGGGCCGGCGTGCCCGCAGCCGAATTCCCCGAGTCCATCGACGCGCTGGGCAAGATTTTCTTCCTGCTCCGGCAGAGTTCGGGCGTGGATTTTTCCCGTTACAAGCACACCACGTTGAAGCGGCGCATCAGCCGGCGCATGGTGTTGCAGCGCATCGAGCGCGTGGAGGACTACGTGACGTTGCTGCGCTCCAACCCGGAAGAACTGGACGCGCTGTTCCATGACTTGTTGATCAACGTCACCGGGTTTTTTCGCGACCGGCAGGTGTATGCGACGTTGAAGAAAAAAATCCTGCCCAAGATCAGCAAAGGCAAGAACGGGCAGGGCGAAATCCGCGTCTGGGTGCCCGGCTGCGCGACCGGCGAGGAGGTTTACTCGGTGGCCATCTGCTTGATGGAGGAAATCACGCGCGTGGGGCACAACCTCAAGCTGCAGATTTTCGGCACGGACCTGAGCGAAGTGGCGATTGCCAAGGCGCGCACCGGAATTTTCCCGCCGAGCATCGCCAAGGACGTCTCAGCGGACCGGCTGCGGCGGTTCTTCCGGCGGGTCAACGGCGGCTACCAGATCAGCCGCGTGATCCGGGACATGTGCACGTTTGCGCGGCAGAACATCTGCGAGGACCCGCCGTTTTCGCGGCTGGACCTCATCAGTTGCCGCAACGTGCTGATTTATCTGGGGCCTGACTTGCAGAAGAAATGCATGCCGGTATTCCACTACGCGCTGAACCCGGGCGGGTACCTGCTGCTGGGCACTTCCGAAACCATCGGCAGCGCGGCCGACCTCTTCAACCTCGTGGACAAGCGGCACAAGATTTATGTCCGCAAGGCCACGCTCTCGCCGGGGAACCTGGAATTCACGGCGAAAGGGGTGGCGGCGATCAAACCGGAACTGCTCCGCGCGGAGCGGCCGCGTCCGGTCGTCGGCGCGCCCGTTGACCTCCAGGCCGTGGTGGATCGCATCCTGCTTTTGCATTACACGCCCAGCGGCGTCATCGTGGACCGCCAACTGCGGGTGCAGGAGTTTCGCGGGCAGACCGGGCGCTATCTGGAACATGCGCCGGGTTCGGCCAGCCTGAACCTGCTGCAAATGGTGCGCCCGGGCCTGATTGTGGATTTGCGCACCGCCATTCACAAAGCGCTGAAGGACCAGTCGCCGGTGCGCAAGGAGGGCGTTGTGCTGAAGATGGACAATGCCGCGCAGGTGCTGAACCTCCACGTGGTTCCCTTCACGGCGCCCGCGGCCAATGAGGTCTGGCTGCTGATTCTTTTCGAAGAGGCCGGCCACGCCTTCGAAGCCGGGGAGCGGAAGAGCGTCCGCAAGGGCAGGGGAGGCCGCAAGGGGGCGAGTGCCGCCAGCGAGCAGGAAATTGTGCGATTGCGCACGGAACTGGATGCCACCAAGGAATCGCTCCAGGCGATCATCGAGGAGCAGGAGGCGACCAACGAGGAACTCAAATCCGCCAACGAAGAGATCGAATCGAGCAACGAGGAGCTCCAGAGCACCAACGAAGAGCTGGAAACCGCGAAGGAGGAGTTGCAGTCCACCAACGAGGAACTGACGACGCTCAACGAGGAGTTGATCAACCGCAACACCGAGATGGCGCAGATGAACAACGACCTGAGCAATCTCCTGAGCAGCATCAACATTCCCATCATCATGGTGGACAACTCGCTGGCGGTGCGCCGGGCCACACCGATGGCGGAACGGCTGTTCAATCTCATTCCCACCGACATTGGCCGCAGCCTCACGGACCTGAAGGCCAACCTGAGCATCAACAATCTGGACCAGATGATCCGCGGGGTGATCGACAGCCTGTCCACGCGCGAAGCCAAGGTGCAGGACCACCAGGGCCGGTGGTATTCGCTGCGCATCCGCCCGTATCGCACGCGGGACAACAAGATTGACGGCGCGGTCATCACGCTGGTGGATGTGGACGAGGAGCAGCGGGCCATCGCGCGGCTGGAACTGGCCATTCAGTACAACGAAGCGATTCTGGAGACGGTGCGCGAGCCGCTGCTGCTGCTGGAGGGGGATCTGCGCGTGCGCAAGGCGAGCCGCTCGTTTTACGCCGCCTTCAAGGCGACACGCAAACAGGTTGAAAACCTGCCCCTGTACGAATTGTGCAACGGCGCCTGGAATGCTCCCGGCCTGCGCCGCGCGCTGGAGGAAATCCTGCCGCGGAACAAGCGGATCGAGAATTTCATGTTCACGCATGAGATCGGCGGGCGCGGGCCGCGCTCGTGGCTGCTCAACGCCCGGAGCCTCGAACACGGGGGTGAGCGGCTCATTTTGATCCTCATGGAAGACATCACCGATGCCCCCCGCCGCCAGTCTTTGGAGGCGGCGGCCAGATGAAATGCGGCACGCTGCGACCATCAAACCGGCGAGCGCCCTGTCGCCGGCCGCCCGGCGTGACAGCGTGCGCGAACTTCAGTTTGCGCTGGAAGCCTCGCGCGGCCGTTATGCGCATCTTTACGATTTCGCGCCCGTCGGCTACGTCAGCCTGAGCCGGAGCGGCTTGATTGCGGAAATCAACCTCACCGCCACCACGTTGCTCGGGCGCACCCGCGCGGAACTGGTGGGGCATCCCTTCGCCGTCTTTGTGGACCGGGCCGATGTGCCAACGTTCCTGGAACATCTGCGCCGTTGCCGCGAAAGCGCGTCCAGGGTGACGACCGAATTGAATCTGCGGCGGATTCACGGCGGCATCCGGCCGGTGCAACTGATCAGCGTCCGCCTGCCCGGTTTGCCGCGGTCCGGTCTGGTGCTGTTTCACACGGCGTTGATGGACCTCACCGAGCAGCGACAGTTGGAAGAGTCGCGGCGGCTCAGCGAAGAACGGTTGCAACTGGCGCTGCGCGGCGCCCAGGCCGGCGCGTGGGACGTGGACCTGGTGACCGGCGAGGCCAGTTGGTCCGACGAATTCGCCCGCCTGCTCGGCCTGGACCCCCGGCAGGGGGGCGTCAGTTGCGCGAGGTTGCGTGAGTGCCTTCACCCGCTCGATCGCGCGTTGCTCGATCGCGCGTTGCTCGATCGCGCGTTGCTCGATGTCGCCGACGAGCGGATGAACTTTCGAATCGAGGTCCGTGTGCCGCTGGCGGGCCGTGGCGTGCGTTGGCTGGCGTTGTCCGGCCGGGTGAGCCGGGAGGAAGCGGGCGGTCTGCGGCTGGCGGGAATCGGCATCGACATCACCGGGCTCAAGCGCGCCGAGGAAGTGTTGCGCCGGTCCCGTGACACACTGGAGCGGCGGGTCCGGAAACGCACGGCCGCGCTGCAGCAGGCCAACACCGAACTTCAGCGGCAGATCGCGGAACGCAAGCTGTTGGAGCAGCAACTGCTGGAAATCAGCGAACGCGAACGGCGGCGCATCGGCCGGGACCTGCACGACAGCCTGGGCCAGCAACTGACCGGCATGGTGTTTTTGAACAACGTCCTGCACGAGGCGCTGGTCCAAAAATCGCTCCCCGAGGCGATGGCGGCCGGACGCCTCGGGCAATTGCTGGAGCTGGTCAAATCGAAGGTGCGCCATCTGGCCCATGGTTTGCACCCGGTTTTTCCCGAACCGCAGGGGCTGATGTCCTCGCTGCAACAACTGGCCGAGACGGTGGGGCAATTGCACGGCATCAACTGCCGGTTTGATTGCCCGCAACCGGTGATGGTCGCGGATGATGGGGCGGCGACCAATTTGTTTCGCATCGCCCAGGAAGCAATCAACAACGCGATCCAGCACGGGCACGCCCGCGAGATTACGTTGGCGCTGACCTCCCACAATGGCACCATCCAGTTGGAAATCCGGAACAACGGCCGCGCCTGGCGCGGTCAGCGGCCGAAGAAACCGGGGCTGGGTATGCAAATCATGAAGTATCGCACCGAATTGATGGGCGGCGTGCTGGAGGTGCGGCCCGCGCCGGGGCGCGGCGTGGTGGTGAGTTGTTCGGTGCCGGCGCCGCGCCGGGAAACGGGAAAGGGCAGATCATGAAAACTCACGCGCGCGCGCGGACCACGAAGCGCAAGGTGCTGGTGGTGGACGATCATCCGGTGGTGCGGGAGGGCGTGGCGTTGCGCATCAACCGCGAGAGCGATCTGGTGGTGTGCGGCGAAGCGGAGACGGCGCCCGCCGCCCTGCGCAACATTGCGCGCTGCCTTCCGGATGTGGTGATCGTGGACCTTTCGCTGCCCAACGGCCACGGCCTGGAATTGATCAAGGATCTTCGGTCGCAATACCCGGAGCTGCCGGTGCTGGTGTTTTCCATGTACGACGAATCGCTCTTCGCCGAGCGGGCGTTGCGGGCGGGGGCGCTCGGTTACGTCATGAAACAGGAACCGCCGGAACGCTTGCTGGAGGCGATCCGGACGGTGCTGCAGGGAAATTATTATGTGAGCAAGAAAGCCACCGGCGCGTTTCTCCAGAATTATTTCCACCAGTCCATCGGGTCGGTGGCGAATCTGACGGACCGGGAACTGGAGGTGTTCCAACTCATCGGCCAGGGCGTGGGCACGCGGAAGATCGCCGAGCGCCTGGGCCGGAGTGTCAAAACGATTGAAACGCATCGCGCGCGCATCATGGAGAAGTTGTCGGTGGGTTCGGCGTCGGAACTGGTGGTGCATGCGAGCCGTTGGGTGGAGGGAGGGCCGCCGCAGACGGCGGCTGGGGATGCCAGGCGGGGAATGGGGCGAAGGGCGAGAGGGTAGGGGAAGTTCGAGGTTTCAAGGTTCTGGATTCGCGAAGATTGTAGCCCAGGTTTCCAGCGCTGTCCCGAGCCGCAGCGCGTTCGGCCAATCCCGAAGGGATTGCGTCCTCCAGCCCAGGGTTGCGAGGAACGAGCTACCCTGGGTGCGCGTGGTAAAACAGGCCCAACCCCAACGGGGTTGTGGCAAGTCCTCCCTCGAATGCGCCACGATTCAATCCCACACGTATTTCTCGTCCCATTCCGTCTCATGCTTTCGTAGCAAGGCGCGCAACTCGTCCTGAAAAGTCATCTTGCGATGATGCTCCTCCTGATGGGCAATGTAATGCTTCACTTGTTCGAGATTTGACTGGCTTACGGAGAAGACGGCGTAACCGCCCTGCCACTCGAAATCGGCAAGCCCACGTTCCTTCAGCCAGAGGTTCGAGACACGTTTCAGTTCCTTCACCCATTCGGCCTGCGTAATCGTGCGTCCGAATCGCGCCAGCACATGGACGTGATCTTCCACGCCGCCAACCAGAAGAGGCGGGCAATCGAGCTGTTTGGAAATGCCGCCCAGATACGCGTGCAGCGCGTCACGCGTGGGTTTGTCGCGCAAGAACGGACGACGATCTTTGGTGGAGAACACGAGGTGAATATAAACAGCGGAAAGAGATTGCGGCATGCGGGAGGATGGCGAGTCGCGGCACGGTTTGCGAGCGCGAATCGCGCGAATCAGAGCGGGCGATAGATTCCCATAAGCCACAACCCCGTTGGGGTTGGATCTGTTTTGCCACGCGCACCCAGGGTAGCTCGTGCCTCGCAACCCTGGGCTTTGGGGCAGAATCCCGTTGGGATTCGGGGCTGCGTCGCGAAGACGATTGGCGTGAACCATCTCCGTTCGGTGTCAACCGCGACTTCGCAGGTTGGAAACCTGCGCTACAATGGTTACTTGATGGCGTCCACCAGTGTCTTGACGAAGGCGGTCACGGTGGGGACAAGATTGGGATTCTTCCCGTGTTTGGCGATCTGGTTGACGATGGCGCTGCCGACGACGATGGCTTCGGAATTGGCGGCCACGGTTTTTGCCTGCTCCGGCGTGGAGATGCCGAAGCCGACGGCGATGGGGAGGCTCGTGTGCGCGCGGATTTGGGCGGTCATCGAGGCGATGTTGTCGGCCACCTTTTCCTGCATGCCGGTGACGCCTTCGCGCGAGATGTAATAGATGAAGCCGCTGGCGCGTTTGACGATGAGTTCGATGCGGTCTTCGGGCGTGGTCGGCGCCACGAGATAAATCACGCACACGCCGGCCTTGGCCATCAGCGCTTCGTAATTCTCTGATTCTTCGGGCGGCAGGTCGAGCACCAGCAGGCCGTCCACGCCGGCCTTGGCGGCGTCGTTGATAAAGCGTTCGAGGCCGTATTTGTGGAGCAGGTTGAAATAGGCGTAGAGGACAACGGGCACCTGCGATTCCTGGCGAATGGCGGCGACGGTTTCGAGCACCTTGGGCGGAGTGGTGCCGGATTCGAGCCCGCGTTGGGCGGCGAGCTGGTTGACGAGGCCGTCGGCCAGCGGGTCGCTGAAAGGGACGCCGAGTTCCACGACATCGACGCCGGCATGGTCGAAGGCGACGGTCAACTGGCGCGTGGCTTCCAGATGTGGATCACCCGCGCCGAGGTAGGCGACGAACCCCTTCTTGCCAGCGGCCCGGAGGCGGGAAAAGCGTTCCACAATGCGATTCATGCGGGGCGGATTCTTGGGATGGGGGAGGGAAGAAGCAAGCGCAAGTTGGGGCTGAAAGTTTGTAGCGCAGGTTTCCAACCTGCTGTATCGCAGGCTTCAAGCCTGCGTCGCGTTGGCTTGTTCGTTCGCGCGCGTCACCAACGATGCCAGTCCATCTATCGTGCCGCGCCCGGCCGGTTGGAAACCGGTGATACAGCAGGTTGGAAACCTGCGCTACGGGTGTGGGTCCGAATCACTTGCCTTGGTTGTGCGCCAGCCAGAGCAGGCGCAAACCTTCCAGCGTCAGTTCAGGCACGACTTTGGTGATTTCGGGGAGTTTGGCGGCGATGAGTCCGGCGTAGCCGCCGGTGGCGATGACGGGCAGGCGGCGGGTTTTCAATTCGCGTTTCAATTCGATGATGAGTTCGCGCACGAGTCCGCGGTAGCCATGCACGGCGCCGATCAGCATGGCTTGTTCGGTGTTCTTGCCGACGACCTGTTTGACTTCACGGATGTGGATGCGCGGGAGCAACGCGGTCTTTTCGTGGAGATAATCGGTCATGGCGGCCAGGCCGGGCGTAATGATGCCGCCAGTGTAGTTGCCCTTGCGATTGACGACATCGAACGTCACGGCCGTGCCGAAATCGACGACGACTGACGGCGCGCCGAAGTAATGCTTCACCGCGATGGCGTTGGCGAGGCGGTCGGGACCGATGGTTTGGGGCTGGGGATAATCAATGCCGACACCGGCGATGGTCTTGTGGGTGAGTTCCAGGCAGTGCAGGTGCCACCAGGCGCCGACCTGCTGATGGACGATCGGCGTGACCGGCGGGACGACGCTGCACAGCGCGGCGCCGTCAACCTGGGCGTCGCGCACGAAGGCCTTCAGCAGCGAGCCGGCGGTGCGATTGCGCCAGGCGGTGGTGGGGATGTCGGCTTGTTTGATGACGCGGCGTTCGTTGGCCAGCCCGAGGTGCGTGTGCGTGTTGCCGATGTCGAACAGCAGAATCATGGGCGCGGAGAATGGGGCAGGGGAGGGATTTGGGAAAGCGGGAAATGGGCGGACCGCGGCTGTCCCCAGCCGCAGCGCGTTGCTTGTCAACCACTGCATGGGACCACCCGCAACCCCGTTTCTGTGTGATGTTATGAGCACCGTGCATCAATTCAAACGAACCTCCTTGCCTCTGGTTGCAGTCCACACGCTGCGGCTGGGGACAGCCGCGGTCCGGGGAAGTCGGACACCGCCTGTGTCGGAGACCAGGCGCAGCGGATGGAGTGGAATCGAAACTCAGGAGGTTCGTTTTTCGCGGTCGTTGTTGATGGCATCAAACAGAGACAACACGCAAGCCGGTCCATTGTCCTGGTTGCAGTTTGCACGCCGCGGCTGGGCGTTGCCACAGCCGCAGTCCGGGGAAGTTCGTGGTGACATTCGCGTCGTTGCGGTTTACATCACGCGCATCATGAAATGGAAAGTGTATGCGTACAAGGGTTGCGACACGTGTCGCAAGGCGTTGAAGTTTTTGCAGGCGCGCAGGGTTGCATTCGAAGAAGTGCCGATTCGCGAGCGGCCGCCGACCAAGGCGGAATTGGAGAGGATGCTCAAGCTGTATGGCGGCGATTTGCGCAAGCTCTTCAACACGTCGGGGCAGGATTACCAGCAGCTCAATTTGAAAGACAAGTTGACGAAGATGACGGCGGTGGAGGCGATCGATTTGCTGGCGCGCAATGGGAACCTGGTGAAGCGGCCGTTCGTGGTGATCGGCGACCGGGGTGTGGTGGGGTTTAAGGAGGAGGAGTGGGAGAGGTTGGTGTGATGTCGTAAGGTTCGAGGACGAGGACGAGGAGGAGGACGAGCACGACGGGGCGAGGCTGTGCGCGCTGCGTTCAGGTTTTTCCCCGCTGCCGGGCGGCTTCGTACAAAAATACGGCGGAGGCGGCGGCGACGTTCAGCGAATCCACGCCGGGATGCATGGGGACGACGACGGATTCGTCGCACAATTTCAGGACCTCCGGGCGGATGCCGTGGCCTTCGCTGCCGAGCACGATGCAGCAGTCGCCGGCCAGTTGCGCCTTGGACAACACAGCTTCGTCGGTATGCGGATGCGCGGCGACGCAGTGGACGCCGTGGCGTTTCAGTTCGTGGAGGGTTTGCACCAATTGGGCGGACTCGATGACGGGCAGGCGGAAGATGGTGCCCATGGAACTGCGCACGCTGCGGCGCAACCACGGGCTGCAGGTGGTTTCGCTGCCAATGAATCCGCTGGCACCGAACGCGGCCGCGTTGCGGATGATGACGCCGAGGTTTTCGGCGTTGCTCAAGCCGTCCACGGCGACGAAGAGCAACGGCTTCGTGGCTTGCGCCAGGACGTCGTCAAGCTTCGGCGCGGGCGGCACCTTGGCGACGGCCATGACGCCTTGATACATGGAGAAGCCGGTGAGTTGTTCGAGGACGTCCTTGTTGGCGACGAAGGCGTGGATTTCGTTTTCGGGCCGGGCGTGCAACAAGGGTTCGTACGCGCGCAGCCAATGTTCGGGCAGGCAAAGGGAGATGACGGGCAAGGAACTTTCGAGCAGGCGGCGCACGACTTTTTCTCCTTCGGCGATGAAGATGCCCTGGTCGCGTTGTTCCTGCGTGCGGCGCATCGTGCGGTAGGGTTCGAGATCGGGGAGGTCGAACGAGGCGATTTTGTGCACGTGCAGCATGCGGGGGAGTTGGTAGCAGAGGCGGAGGGGATTTGCGATTTTTGATTTGCGATTTGCGATTGGGGGGAAGGGCAAAATCAGTTTGGGGCAAAATCATTCGAGTGGGGGCAGAAAATGCCCGAGTTTCAGGCGCAAAAACGAGTTGACCGGGGGTGGGGGGATTGCTAGCTTGCGCGCCGGTGAATCAACGGACCATTGCCATCCTGACGGTCGGCGTAGTCGTCGTAGTAAACGACTGACGCGGCCTGAGGCTTTGGTTCAAACGCTCGCAGGTCGCCCGCAGTTCCGACTCGCCGGAACGCGGGTTTTTGATTTTCGGGCGTGTGATTCAACCAGGGCTTCACTCAGCGGACATGGCAGGCCGGGTTTGCCGGAAAGCCTGAAACAACAGTTATGCGACATACCATATCGGTTCTGGTGGAGAACAAGTTCGGCGTGCTCACGCGCGTGGCGGGCCTGTTCAGCGGACGCGGTTATAACATCGACACCCTCAACGTGGCGCCCACGCAGGATCCCAGCCTCTCGCACATGACGATCGTCACGCGCGGGGACGACGCCACGCTGGAGCAGATCGTCAAGCAGCTCAAAAAGCTGGTCAACGTCCTCGAGGTGCGGGACTTCCGCGACGGCCAGTATATCGACCGCGAACTGGTCCTGGTAAAGGTGGCGGTGGATTCCAAGACCCGCGCCGAGGTCATGCAGATCACCGATATCTTCCGGGCTAAAATTGTCGATGTGCAGCCCAAGACCTTGACGATTGAAATCACGGGCAGCGAGGGGAAGGTCGAGAAATTCCTCGGCTTGATGCAGACCTTTGGCGTCGTCGATTTGACGCGCACAGGCAAGGTGGCCTTGATGCGCGAGTCGTAAGCCGAAGAGAAGACCATTTAACCATCAACACGAACAAGAACATGCCAGCAAAAGTATATTCGGACAAAGATGCGGATTTAAGCGTGCTGCAGGGCAAGACCCTCGCGGTGCTCGGCTTCGGTTCGCAGGGACATGCCCACGCGCTGAACCTCAAGGACAGCGGGCTCAACGTCATCATCGGCCTTTATGAAGGCAGCAAATCGATTCCCGTCGCGAAGGAAAAGGGCTTCGAAGTCGTTTCCACGGGCGAAGCGGTGCGCCGCGCCGACGTGATCATGGTGGCGTTGCCGGACACCAAGCAGGCGGCGGCCTACAAGAAGGACATCGAGCCGAACCTCGCGAAAGGCAAGACACTGTTGTTTTCGCACGGCTTTTCGATTCATTTCAAAACGGTGGTTCCGCCGAAGAACGTGAATGTGATCATGGTCGCGCCGAAGGGTCCCGGTCACATCGTGCGCCGCCAGTACGCGGAAGGGAAGGGCGTGCCGAGCTTGATCGCGGTTTACCAGAACCCGGGCAAGGACGCGAAGAAGATCGCACTGGCGTGGGCCAAGGGCATCGGCGGCACGCGCGCAGGCGTCATCGAGACGTCGTTCAAGGAAGAGACGGAGACCGACTTGTTCGGCGAACAGACGGTGTTGTGCGGCGGATGCAGCGCGCTGGTGCAGGCGGGATTCGAGACGCTGGTCGAGGCG
Source organism: Verrucomicrobiota bacterium (assembly GCA_040754875.1). Taxonomy (GTDB): domain Bacteria; phylum Verrucomicrobiota; class Verrucomicrobiia; order Limisphaerales; family JBFMBT01; genus JBFMBT01. Next base: position 13,601 of record JBFMBT010000090.1, read on the forward strand.
GGTTATTCGCCGGAGATGGCGTATTTCGAGTGCCTGCATGAATTGAAGCTGATTGTGGACCTCATGAACGAGGCGGGCATCAGCGGCATGCGCTTCTCGATTTCCGAGACGGCGAAATGGGGCGACGTAACGGTCGGCCCGAAGATCATCGACAAGGGCGTGAAGAAGCGCATGAAGGCGGCGCTGAAGGACATCCAGAGCGGGAAGTTCGCCAAGGGCTGGGTGAAGGAGTACCAGACCGGCTATAAGAAGTACAATTCGCTGCTCAAGAAGGGCGAGAACCATCCCATCGAGAAGGTGGGCACGCGGTTGCGCTCGATGATGCCGTGGATGCAGAAACGCACCATCAAGGGCGTGCAGGCGGCGTATTAAGCGGCTGCGTTTAGAAGCGCGTTTTAACTGGTTGCGGCGGAAGCGGTTTTCAGGGCTTCCGCCGCAACTTTTTTTAAGGGTGGTGTTCAAGGGGTAGAACGTTTATATTGTGAGCGTGAACCAGTTGAGCAAATTTGCGATCGCGATGGTTTGCCTGGCCATTGTGGTGTTGTCTGCCCGGGCTGCGGCGAAGCCCGAGGGACGTGACGCTGAAGTGGCGCGGCCAGACATCACCAAGCCTGCGGAAGCCGCCAAGGGCATCAACGGCGCGTACGGGGCAATTGTGATCCGCAATGCGTTTGGCCTGCGTCCGCCCGACCCGCCGAAGGTAGAAGCGCCGCCCCCGCCCGTCGCCCCCGCCGCCAATATCAAGATTCAGGGCATTGTTGATTACAAATCGCAGAAGAAGGCGATGTTCGCTTTGCAGCAGCCCGGCGGCAAACAGGAATATGTGACCTTGCAGGAAGGGGAGCGCGCGGGCAGCCTGGAAGTGTTGGAGATCAATTTACTGGCCGGTGAAGTAAAGGTCAAAAACGCGGGCGTCACGTCGCTCATTTCTTTCAAGACGCATGGCGTGACAAATCGCGTGGTCGCTCAGGCTCCGCCGCGGCCCGGTCAGCCGCCCGGCGCTCCCGGAGCGATACCCATCCCGCAGCCAACGACCGGCGCCGTTCAGCCGCCTTCCAATGTGCGCGGCGCTCCCACTTCGCCCAGCGTGACCACGTTTAATAATCCGGCTGCCACTGGAGCATTTCCGGGCGGCACGGTGACGCCTTCCACGACAACAACGACTGGCGATTCGAAGCTTCGCACCATTCCTTCACGGACCATCCGTGTCGCGCCTGGCACACCGCAAGCGAGTGTCGGCCCGTCGGCGCCTGATATCGACCCCGTCAAACAGGCCGCGCTCATGGAGCTCAATCGTCAGACGCAGCCCGCCGATTTCCCGCCGCTGCCGCCGATTCCGGAATAGGACTGGAATTATCGCGCTTTCCGGCGTGTTCCGATGGCGCGATTTCTCCGCGCTCGACTAAGCTCCGCCGTCATGTTTACTTGTCGGCATTTCTATGACCGATTCTCGCTACACGAAGCTGGCCAGGTTGTTGGTGCAATACTCCACGGAATTGAAAAAGGGCGACCACGTGCTGCTCGACATGATCGATGTCCCGGATGAGTTCTCCGTGGAATTGATGCGTGCCGCGCGCGCGGCCGGGGCGTTGCCGTTCATTGAAGTGCGCCACACGCGCGTGACCCGCGAGGTGCTGCGCGCCACGGACGAAAAGCACGCCGCCATTATTCGCGACATCGAGTTGTTCCGGATGAAGAAGATGCAGGCTTACATCGCCATCCGCGGCAGCGCCAACGCCAACGAAACTTCCGATGTCGCCAGCGACCGCATGTCCCTTTATTCGCGCGTGGTGCGGCCGGTGTTGAATTATCGCGTGAACAAGACGCGCTGGTGCGTGTTGCGCTGGCCCACGCCGAGCATGGCCCAGGCCGCCGGCATGAGCACCGAGGCGTTCGAGGATTTTTACTTCGATGTCTGCACGATGGATTATCGCCGCATGGCCCGGGCGATGGCGCCGTTGGAGCGCCGCATGCGCAAGGCGGACCAGGTGCACATCAAAGGCCCCGGCACGGACCTGCGGTTCAGCATCAAAGGCATCGGCGCGAAGATGTGCAAGGGCGACCGCAACATTCCCGATGGCGAGGTCTTTTCGTGCCCCGTGAAGAATTCGGTCAATGGCTACATCCAGTTCAACACGCCGACGCTGTATTCGGGCACGCGCTTCGAGAATGTGCGCCTGGTGTTTCGCGACGGCAAGGTGGTGGAAGCCGCGAGCAACAATACGAAGCGTTTGAACGAGATTCTGGACACCGATGCGGGCGCGCGTTACGTCGGCGAATTCTCACTCGGCTTCAATCCCTACATCCAGAATCCGATGTGCGACATTCTGTTTGATGAAAAAATCGCGGGCTCAATGCACTTCACGCCGGGCCAGGCCTACGAGGAGTGTGACAATGGCAACCGCTCCGCGGTGCATTGGGACATGGTGCTCATCCAGCGGCGCGATTGGGGCGGGGGAGAGATCTGGTTCGACGGCGAACTCATCCGCCAGGACGGCGTCTTCCTGCCCAAGGATCTGAAACCGCTCAACCCCGAGCACCTGAAATAACGCGCCCGTCAAGACGGACGTTCCGTCGGGACGGGCTTCGTCCCAACGCCCGCGGGCTTTGTTTCGCGCGACGGCCTGGGCAGATCCGGTTCCTTGAGAATGCTGATAAAGTGCCGGATCGCCGGCGAAAGCACTTTCGTCTTTTTATAAATCACCGCCAGCGCGCGATAGAATTCCGCATCCTCTATCTTCACCTCGGCCAGCGTTTGCTTCTCGATTTCCTGGAGGATGGTGTTGTGCGGCACGATCGAAATGCCCGCGTCAATTTCCACCGCGCGTTTGACCGTCTCGATGTTGTCGAACTCCATGACGTTATGGACGTGAACCTTGTTTTCGCGAAACACCTTGTCCAGCGCCCGGCGCGTCGGGATGTCCGGTTCGAAGCCGATGAATTTCTGGTGCGCGATTTCCTTGAGCTTGATCGTCTTGAGTTTTGCGAGCGCGTGCTGCGGGTGGCAGATGAGCACCATGGGGTCGCGTCGCAACGGAACGATTTCCAGCCGCGGCTCCTTCTGCGGATACGCCACCAGTCCGAGGTCCACGACATTGCTGATGACGTCATCGTACACTTGATTCGCCCGCCGGTACTCCACATGCACGTTCACCGTGGGATACGTCTTCAGGAATTTCTTCAAGTATGGCGGCAGGTCGTGGAGTCCGATGCTGTAAATCGTGGACACCCGGATCGTTCCCGAAACGATGTCCTTCATCTCCTGCAACTTGCTGTGCAACGCCTCATACACCTGGATGATCTGCTTGCTGTAGTCGTAAAGAACCTGGCCTTCGCGGGTCAGGCGGAATTTCTTTTTGCTGCGCTCAATCAGGATGGTTTTGAACTGTCTTTCCAGTGAACTTATCTGCTGGCTGACGGCGGATTGGGTTACCTGGTTGATCTGGGCGGCTTTGGTAAAGCTCTCTGTTTCGGCAAGATCGGTGAAAACTTTGAGGCTCTCAATTTGCATGAGCGCATCTTAACCAGAACGCGCCAATTAAGTCAACTAATGTCGGCAATTTAATGCTCTGATTGGGTAAGGACTTGTTTCACCTTGGCCAGCAAATCCTGGCTGGTAAACGGTTTTTGAAGAAAGGCCGCATCCTCATCCCCGGTCGAAGTGCGCACATATCCGGTGCTGCAGATGATCTTCACATCGGGCATCAACACCCGCAGCTTCTCGATCAATTCGCGCCCGCTCATGTTCGGCATCACCATGTCCGTGATGACCAGATCAATCATCGGCTCCCGACCGATGATGTCCATCGCCTTCTGTCCGCTGCTGGCGGTCAGCACCCGATAGCCGTAAGACGTCAAAACCATCTCGCCCATCGTCAACAGAATCTCCTCGTCATCGACGATGAGGATGGTTTGCGTGCCGCGCAATTCCTCGTCCTTGAAACTCTTTTCATGGACAAACTTTTTCAGCGCCGGCAGGAAGACGCGCATTGTCGTGCCATGCGGCTGGTTGTTTGACGCCGCCACGCTGCCGCCGTGGTTGGTGACAATGCCATACACCCACGCCAGGCCCAGCCCGCGATGGCCGCGCTTGGTGGTGAAGAACGGCTCGAAGATCCGAGGCAAACTCTCCGGACCGATGCCCTGCCCGTTGTCCGAAACCTTGATTGATACATAACTGCCCGCGGGCAGATTCACCGACCCTTCGCGGCTCGGTTCGCTCAAATCGAGATTGCGCGTCGCAATTTCAATGCGTCCGTCCTTGTCCACCGCCTGAACCGCGTTTTCCAAAACCTTGTTCACCGCCTGAAGCATCTTTGCCTCATCGAATTTCACCGCGTATAGTCGCGGCTCAAGGTTCAACTCCCATTGAATCCACGCGGGCGCCGATGTCTTGAACACATCCACGGTCTGGCGCAGCAGGTTGTTGAGGTTGCCCGCCTCGTGCGCGCTCTTGTCCTTGTCCTGCTGGCTGAACGCCGCCAGGTCATGCGCGATTTCCGCCGCGCGCTCGGCTGATTTCTCCACTTCCAGCAGCGAGGCCCGCCACGGATGTTGCGGATCCATTTTGCTCAGGATGAGCGATGTATGTCCGAGAATGCTCGTCAACGCGTTGTTGAAGTCCAGCGAGACGGTCCGCGTCAGTTGCAGCGCGCAATCCAGTTTCTGTTTCAACGCCACTCCGGGATCCATCTTGTCAGTCTTGGCCGCGCCCTTCTGGAAAAACGTGGTCAAAGTCGCGGGCGAGGTCGTTTCCTGATTCAGTTGAAACAGGAAATATTTGCGATCCTCGACGGTGTGCCAGCTCACGCGGCAACTGAAATTGCGCGGCTCGGTCTTGGTCTGGAAACGCACGACGAGCGGTTGGTCGGCGGGCGGTTGGAACTTTTGCTGGAACTGGTCAAAGGTCGTTTCGTTCTCCTTTGCCCAGATGGTCTCCAGGCGGGTCGCCCGTTCTGCCAGTGTCGGACCGAACAGCTCCCGCGCTGCCGCATTGGCGCGCTGAATCACGCCGGCGGCATCCACCAGCAAAACGGGCCACCCGGCCTGCTCCAACAAAAACTCGAAGTCAGACTTCATTCACTGCGGCGCAACTGGCGTGGAACATACGAAGTTCGCGGCGTTTCTCAAACAGATAATCCATCCGATGGCCTTTTGTCGTCCCGGACGCCCGTGGAGAACGACGAATTCACAATTGGGCCCCGGAGCCATATCGCTTGTCCTTGAGAGCTTAACACTGTTTGTCCCGGAAATGAACCGTTTTTCCAAACTGGTTCGCAAAATGGTGCAACAACCCCGCCGCCGCCAATGACGCCCGCCGCCCCATGCGCAGCACCTCTTCGTGCGACAACGGGCGCGCGGACAATCCCGCGGCCGGATTGGTCAGACATGACACCGCAGCAACCGCCATGCCGCACTGCCGTGCGACAATTGCCTCCGGCACCGTGCTCATGCCGACGGCATCCGCCCCCAATCGCGCAAAAACGCGAATTTCGGCCGGTGTCTCGTAACACGGTCCGGAAACCGCCACGTAAACACCCTTCCACAGTTTCACCCGCGCTTGTTTGGCGGCCCGTTCCAGCAACGCGCTCAATTTCGCGTCATACGCCCGGCTCAAATCCACAAACCGGTCCTCGCCATTGCCCCGCCATCCGCGCAGCGGATTGTCCCCCATGAAATTCAGGTGGTCCGCGAAGGCCATGAATTGACCGGGGCAAAAGCGCCGGTTGATGGCCCCCGCCGCGTTCGTGAGCAGCACCGCCTCGATTCCCAGCGCCGCGAGCACGCGCATGGGAAAGGTGATCGTGTCCATCGAATGGCCTTCGTAGTAGTGCGCGCGACCGCTCAGAATGATCACCGGACAACCCGCCAACGTTCCCACGAACAAACGGCCTTCGTGCCCTTCCACGCCCGTGGCCACAAAACCGGGCAGACGTTTGTAGGGCAATACGGCGGAAATCTCCAGATGCCCCATTGCGCCTTGAAAGCCGCTGCCCAAAACCATCGCCAGTTTTGGCCGCAGGACGGAGGATTTGCGAATGCGTTCGGCGGTTTTCTCCGGCTGGGTCGGGTCGGGCATGCAAAAATGGTTGCTGGCTTGATTTATCGCCGAGCTACATTACGCTGCCCGAACTAAACGAAGTTATGGAATTAGACAATGACGAAATCCGCCGATACTCGCGCCATTTGATTCTGCCCGAGGTCGGTTTGGCCGGACAAAAGAAAATCAAGGGCACCAGTGTGTTATGCATCGGCGCGGGCGGTTTGGGCTCACCCATTGCGATGTATCTGGCCGCCGCCGGCGTCGGCAAGCTCGGCCTCGTGGACTTTGACACGGTGGACTTTTCCAATCTCCAGCGCCAGATCCTGCACGGCACCGAGGACGTCGGCCGCCACAAGGGCGAATCCGCGCGCGACACCATCAAAAGCCTCAATCCCAATTGCGAAGTCGTCCTCCACAGCGTCCGCCTCAGCAGCGAGAACGCCATGGAAATCATTGCCCAATACGACATCGTCGTCGATGGCACCGACAACTTTCCCACGCGCTACCTGACCAACGACGCCTGCGTGTTGCTCAAAAAGCCCAATGTTTACGGCTCCATCTTTCGCTTCGAAGGGCAGGCCAGCGTGTTTGCGCCGCACCTGGGCGGGCCGTGTTACCGCTGTCTGTATCCCGAGCCGCCGCCGCCGGGCATGGTTCCCAGTTGCGCGGAAGGCGGCGTGCTGGGCGTGCTGCCGGGCATTGTCGGCTGCGTGCAGGCCACCGAGATTCTCAAGCTCGCCCTGGGCCGCGGCAATTCGCTCATTGGCCGCCTGCTGCTCTTCAACGCGCTGGACATGAAGTTCCGCGAAGTGAAGCTCCGCCGCGACCCGCAATGTCCCGTGTGCGGCGAGAAGCCCACCGTCACGCAGCTCATCGACTACGAGCAATTCTGCGGCATCCAGCCCGAACCGGCCACGCCCGCGCAGAATCCGGATGAAGTCACCGTGCAGGACATGAAGCGCGCGCTCGAAGACGAATCGCTCCACATCAAGGTCATCGATGTCCGCGAGCCCGATGAATATCAGATCGCGCACGTCAACGGCGTGCCGCTTTTCCCGCTCAGCGCGCTCCCGCAGCAGTTCACCGACCTCGACCCGAACCAGCGCTACTACATCCATTGCAAGAGCGGCGTGCGTTCGATGAAGGCGTTGAAGTTTTTGCGCGAACAAGGTTTCAAATACCTGAAGAGCGTCAAGGGCGGCATCAGCGCCTGGGCCGACGAAATCGACCACAGCATTCCCAAGTACTGAGCGTTGAACCGTGATGCGTTGAATCGGTGAACCGGTGTGAATTCATCCCATTTTTCCGATTCAACGATTCAACGTTTTAATTTAACGGTTCAACGCTTTAGACGATCCGCCCTTGGGTCAGGCACGCGCCCCTTTTGCCCTTGCGCATGCCCAATCCCAAAATCTCATGCCGCCCGTGCTTCCACTTTAGCGGGCGCCACTGCCGCCGTGGCGGACAGCGCGTCCGGGCACAGCTCCGCCATCTGGCGCAGGTATTCCTTGTTCTTCCGTTCGGCGTCGCGCAGCGCGCGCTTCACCGCCGGAACCAGGCGCGTCAGGCCGTCCTTCAGGATGTAATCGGTGGCGCCGCGCTTGAGCGCGTCCACGGCCGCTTCCTCGCCGTGCCGGCCCGTCACAAAAATGAACGGCATGTCCGGAAATTTCTCGCGC
>JBFMBT010000091.1:0-21281 GCA_040754875.1 Verrucomicrobiota bacterium
AGCCGGCGGAACCGTAATTATGCTTGTTGATTCAACCACGCCTGCCGGCTGAAGCCGGGACTCCGAACCCACTCAATGCCGGAAATGCCGGCAGCCGGTGAACACCATGGCCACGTTGCGCTCGTCCGCCGCGGCGATCACATCCGCGTCGCGCACGGAACCGCCGGGTTGAATCGCCGCTGTGGCGCCCGCCTCCGCCGCCGCGATCAAGCCGTCCGGGAACGGGAAGAACGCGTCGCTGCATACCACGCTGCCCTTGAGCGGCAGCCCGGCTTCGCCCGCCTTCCACACCGCGATGCGGCTGGAATCCACGCGGCTCATCTGGCCTGCACCGATGCCCAGCGTGCGGTCCGCGCCCGCATACACAATCGCGTTCGATTTCACGTGCTTGACCACGCGCCAGCCGAACAGCATCGCCTTCAATTCCGCGTCGCTCGGGGCGCGCTTGGTGACGACCTTCAAATCCGCCGCCGTCACCGCCTTCAAATCGCGCTCCTGCAACAGGAACGATTCCGCGCCCACGCTGCGCACGTCCCACGGCGCGGCGGTGGACGGATTCTTCAACACCTTGAGCAGGCGCAAATTTTTCTTCTTCTGCAAAATGGCCAGCGCGTCGCCCGTGAACTCCGGCGCGACGATGACTTCGCTGAAGATTTCCGCAATCGCCTCGGCACAACCGGCGTCGAGCGGCTGGTTCACCGCGATGATGCCGCCGAACGGCGCCTGCTTGTCCGTCGCGAATGCCTTGTCCCACGCCTCGCGCAGCGACGCGCCCTGGCCCATGCCGCAGGGATTGGTGTGCTTGAGGATCGCGAGCGTCGGCGCTTCGCCGTGAAATTCGGAAATCAGATTCGCCGCCGCCGTCAGGTCGAGAATGTTGTTGAACGAAAGCTCCTTGCCGTGCAGTTGCTGAAAGTATTCGGCGAACTTGCCGTACAAAGCCGCGCGTTGATGCGGATTCTCGCCGTAACGCAGCGCCTGCGCCTTGGGCGCGCGCACGGTAAGTTCGTTGGGCAATTCCGCCGATGCGCCGCCAAATTCTTTCGCGAGATGCGCGGCAATCGCTCCGTCATACGCCGCGGTGCGCGCGAAGACTTTCGCCGCCAGCTTGCGGCGCATTTCCAGCGTGGTGTTGCCGCTGGCTTTGATCTGATTTGCCACCTCCACGTAATCCGCCGGGTCGGTCACCACCGTGACACTGTCGTGATTCTTGGCCGCGCTGCGCAACATCGACGGCCCGCCGATGTCGATGTTTTCGATGGCGTCGTGCAACGAGACGTTTGGCTTGGCGACGGTTTGTTCGAACGGATACAGATTCACCACCACGAGGTCGATGGGCTGGATGCCGTGCTGCTTCACGGCGCCTTCGTGCGTGGCGTTGCCGCGGATGTAGAGCAGCCCGCCGTGGACTTTCGGATGCAGCGTCTTCACACGGCCATCGAGCATCTCGGGGAAGCCCGTGTAATCGCTGAGGTCCTGCACCTTGAGGCCCGCCTCGCGCAACGCCTTGGCCGTGCCGCCGGTGGAAATCAAATCGATACCCGCCTCGGCGAGTGTTTTCGCAAAGGGAACCAGCCCGGTTTTGTCCGAAACTGAAAGTAACGCGCGTTGAATCTTCGACATAAAGCGCGGCTAAGTTCCCCCACTTGCGCGGGCGGCGTCAACGGGAAACCATCGGGCTTGGGTGATCCCGCGTTAAAGAATGTTTTTCATTTTCACAGCCGTTCACTATGGTGTTTTGTGAGCCATGGCCTTTTCACTGTCAGATAAACGCCTGCGGCTTGCAGGAGCCGCATTGCTGGGTGTGTGCTTGATACTGTTCGTGAGCGTGCGCCTGTCCGGGCCGCCAAACCCTGTTTACCAAGGAATGCGCTTGAGCGAATGGCTGCTCGGCATCGAGCCAATGGATGCCGCACGCTCCAAGCCGGGAGCAGAACAGGCAGTGCGCGCTATTGGCACCAACGCAATTCCCTACCTGTTGACGGAGTTGAAACCGGACGAAACGGTTTTACAAGCCATGGTTCGGAACGAGGTCACCGACTTGTTGCGCAATCGGCCGTTTCTTCACATTGCACCGCCCTTGTCGCCGGACCAGCGGATACGCGGTGCTTATGGCGGGTTCCGGGCTCTGGGAGCGGACGCGCTCCCTGCGGTGATGAATCTTCTGCGGGCGAAGGACAAGCCGCACCTGCGCGTTCATGCCCTGAACATATTGTTTTTGATGGGGCCGGAGGTGCCCGACTCGAGTCATGCGCTGTTGGACGCTCTCAAAGACGACGACGCACGGATTCGTTCATCCGCCGCCATGTGGCTCGCCACATTCGGCAAGCCAGACAAGGAAGTGATCGCGGCGCTCCAACAAGCTGCATCGGATCCGTATGGCCGCGTTCGAAACCATGCGAGATATGCCTTGGCTGAATTCGCACGCGAAGCGGCCGAAGCGAGGTCAGCTAACGCACAACCGTCGCGCTAATCGCCCGGCGCAAGGCGTCACCCCCTTTCATCACCTTCCCAATCGCTTCTTTCATCGCCGCTTCCGCGCCGGGCGCCACCCAACACCAGTCGCACCGTCGGCAAAGAGTGAATCGAGTTGCCATGATTGTTGTTCCCACTAGAATCGCGGCACCCTCATGCTGCGCAAGCTGACAGGGGTTGTTGTGGGCTGATTTCTGAACGGGGACATATCCATGATGAAAGGTTTAGGCCAGGCATTGCGCTTCCAACTGCAGGTGGGAGGCCAAATTCAGAACGCGGAGTTGCGGTTTGCAACACAAACTGAATTACGTCGTTATCATCGTTCGCTTACAACGTCGGCGCGCGACCCCGATCAAATCGTGCGTGACGCTGTGGAGTTCACCCGGTTGGCAGCCAAGCGGTGGCGCTATTACGAGAATGCCGGCGAAGCAGCGGAAACCGTCGCACAACTTCAACGGGCGATCCATAGCGACGCCCGTTGTGAAATTGCGTTCATTATGATTGCAACGACGAAGCTGGAAGGGCGCCGCGCGCCGGTGGGACTCGCGTATTGCCGCCGCACTTGGTGTCACCACCTGGCGCTGGACTTTCTAGCGTTGCATCCTCGCAGTTTGGGTGGCGAGTCGATCGCGGGCGTTGGAAGTGGAATCATTTACGGACTGGTTCAATTGGCTGAATCCTTGGGAATCGACCGGATTTGGGGTGAAGCAACGGCGCATTCCGCCTCGTTTTATGAAAAGCTGTTGGAACTTCGACCTGTTCTGGACCTGTTCCTCATCGATGCGAGGGGAATGGCAGCCATCCGGAATCGGCAGGCAAAGTTGCAAGCCAAGGGACTTGCCGCGGCGGGTCCGACTGGACTATAGTTATGTTGTGACGCAAAAACGTACAAAGCCGGTCAGCCTGCGGGAACTATGGGCGTATGAGGCGAAACATCCGACAGTTTTCGCCTCTCCCAGTGCGCTGGCGGAAGCGCGTCTGATTGCCGATTTGAGTCGCGTGAGGCGGAGACGGCGGTTGCGGAACCGCAGACCGGTTGTGGCCGCCCGTTGACGGTCACACGAGTACGGCACATCCTGCCGGTCGCCCGCGTCGGCACGCTTGCGTCAGTTCAAGTCCCCGCGCCGCCATTTTTGAACGCAAAGGCGATAAACTGCGCTGCGGTCTTCGCGCAATCTCATTCTGGGGCTACTTTTTGGCACGCGCCAGCCAGGCCGCGACCCTTTCTTCCAGCACATCGAGCGGGAGCGCGCCGGAGGCGAGGATGACATCGTGGAATTCCTTCACGTCGAAGCGCGGGCCGAGTTCGCGCTGGGCGCGGGCGCGGAGTTCCTTGAGCTTGAGTTCGCCGATTTTGTAGGCGAGGGCCTGGCCGGGCCACGCAATGTAACGGTCAATCTCGTTGATGATGTCGTTCTCGGCCTTGGGGGCGTTGTCCTTGAAGAAATCAATGGCCTGCTGGCGCGTCCATTTCTTGTAATGCATGCCGGTATCGACGACGAGGCGGACGGCGCGCCACATTTCGTAAGTGAGCTGGCCCATCTTCGAATACGGGTCGTCGTAGAGCCCGAGTTCTTCGCCGAGGTGTTCGGAATACAAGCCCCAGCCTTCGACGTAGGCGGTGTAGCCGCCGTAGCGGCGGAAGTTGGGCAACTCGCCTTGTTCCATGGCGAGCGCAATCTGGAGGTGATGGCCGGGCACGGCCTCGTGCAACGAGAGCGCCATCATTTCCCATTTGGGACGCGTCTCGGGACGATACAAATTCACAAAGAACGTGCCGGCGCGCGAGCCGTCGGCGGCGGGTTGGCGATAGTAGGCGGTGGTGGTGTCGGGCGCGACGTTGTCGGGGATGGGCTCCACGCCATAGGGCATGCGGGGAAGCGTCTTGAACAGGCGCACCATGTGGGGATCGATGCGCTTGGAAATGGCGCGGTAACCATCGAGCAATTCGCCGGAGGTCTTGTAATAGAATTGCGGATCCGTGCGCAGGAACTGGAAAAATTCCGGCAGCGAGCCTTTGAACCCGGCCTTGTCCTTGGCGACAATCATCCCGGCGCGGATGCGTTTGACTTCATTCAAGCCGAGCTCGTGAATCTCCTGGGGCGTGAGCGAGGTGGTGGTGTAAAGGCGCGCTTGAAACGCGTAGAGCCGCTCGCCCTGCGGCAATTGCCACGCGCCCACTTCATCGAAGCACGCGGGCAGGTATTCGCCCGCGAAATATTCCTTCAACTTGCGGAAGGCGGGAATCACGCCGCGCCCAATCGTATCTTGTGCCGCAGCAACGAGGCGCTGGCGATCGGCGGCGCTGATGGAGTCAGGGAACTGGCGGAACGGTTTGAAGAACGGGCTGTCGGCGGGTTTCTCGACGATCTGTTTGTCGATCTGCGCAGGGACGCGTTGCATGACGATCTTGGGCAGGACGGTGCGGGTGCGCGCGCCTTCGCGGAGGAGCGCGAGGGTCTGATCCAGATAACGCGGGAACGCGCGCAAGCGGCCCAGCCAGTCCTCGTAATCCTTGAGCGTCTCGAAGCGCAGTGAATCGGCCAGTTCATCGGCGGTCTGGATGCCGTTGCGCTGGTTGATGGGAATAAGATACAGGGCGAACTGGTGGCCTTCGACACCGTCGGCATAACCCTTGCGGAAAAGGTCGTAATTCAACTGGTCGGCGGGCGGGAGCTTGGCGCGGTCGAGGCGCTGGAGTTCCGCGAGCAGATCCTGATTGTGCCGATGGCGCCGAGCGATGGCGTCGAGGCTGAGGTCCTCCCAGCGGTCGTTCCAACGGCGGTCGCCGAGTTCGGAAGCCCACGTGGGGGCCTGTTCCATCGCGTAATCCCACTCGCGCGCGAAGAGAGCGTGGAGGGATTCGGAGGGCGTGGCGGCGGTGGCGGGGAGGGCGAGGCAAAGGCAGAGGAGGATGGAGGATGGAAGATGGAGTAAGAAGGTCATTTGGTTCCGCGTTGGTTGAGGAGGTAGGCCAGCAGGTCGTTGAACTCGGCGGGCTTGAGGGATTCGCCGAGGTTGTCGGGCATCAACGAGAGGTCGGATTCGCGGCGTTCCTTGATTTTGTTTTTGGGCACGGAGATTTCCTTGCCGGTGGAATCGGCGAGAATGAGCAGCTCGCCTTCCTCGCGGCGCGGCAGACCGGTGACGACATCGCCGTCGTTCAACACGATCGTGTGCGAGCGGAACGCGTGGTCCACGTTGCGGTTGGGGTCCAGGATGTCTTCGAGCACCCGGTCGAGGCCGCGGTTGCCGATGCCATCAAGCTGCGGGCCGACCAGTCCGCCTTGGCCGCCGATTTGATGGCACGCGGCGCAGGCGGTTTGAAACACCTTTTCGCCGCGCGCCGACGAAGTCTTGGCGTTGTCATAACGCGTGCGGCGCTGGTCGATGAGCTTTTGCTTCTCGCCATCGAGCGGAGGGATGTCCTTGGTCAAGCGGGCAAGACGTTCGGTGAACTCCGGCAGCTTCGCGGCGGCGAGACGTTCCTTCACAAGATTATCAAGGAGCAGGCGCGCAGGGGCCTTGCCGGTTTCGATCAAGCGCAAGAGCTGGATGGCGTCCGTCTCGGCAAGCAACGCGGCAAGCTTGAGCTGCGCGGTGTGGGAGACGACAGGCAACGCTTCCGCGCAGGCCGCGCGGCCGGTGCCGGCGTCGCCGGAGGCAATGGCGCGGCCAAGCGTTTCACGCAGGTCCGCCGGGAGCGAGACCTCGGCCACCAACGGAGCAAACCGTCCCACATTCTTGTCCGGCTTGAGCGTGAGCACGGCGCGGGCGAGGGAAGCGCGGGCGTCCAGGCTCACCGACGGCGCCGCGAGCAGACGGCGCAGGAAAGGCTCGAACTGCGCGAGCGACAGCGTGCGCGCGATGTCTGCGGCGGCCTGCTGCCAGCGCGTCGTCTGGTTGGGATCGGCGAGCCGCAATTCCGGCAACGCCGGCTCGAAGCGGCCAATCGCCAGCCAGGCATAGGCGCCGGCGGTGTCGCCGTCCGTCACTTCCACGAACGCCGTGCGATTCGCCAAATCGCCGAGGTCCCAGACGATGCGGCGCGCGGTGTCGTTGCGCGGCGGTGCGACTTCGCGCAGCGCCTGCTGTGTGCCGGCGTCGATGAGGCGGACGAAGTTCTTTTTCTGCGGCGGGTCCTTGGGGAATCCGTCGTGGCCGCACAGGTAGAAGCTCAGTTGCGACGGCACGGTGAACGGCGCCGAACGCAGGCGGCCGGTGAGTTGTTCGCCCAAGGGATGGCTGGACATCAACTGCACGCGCTTGCCATCGGCGCACGGGCGCTCCTGAAACGTCCAGGGATTGCGGGCATCGGCCGCGCCATCCAGCGGCAGATTGCTCCACGACGGCGCGCTGGCTTCGACGTCGGAGAGCAGTTTGCCGGTGAGTTCCACGCCCCAATCACGCAACGCGCCCGTCGCTTTCGCGCCGCGCTGGGCCAGGCCCTGCTCGATGGTCTGGAACAGTTCAATCTGCAAATCAATATCCACATCGCCGCGGCCGGTGAGCGTTTCCGCGAGCGTCTCGAGCAACGCCGGCGGGCCGTAACGCACGATGTGCTGCAACGTGCGCGAGCGCAGATTCGCATCCGCGACGTCCAACGGCTGCTGTTTCATCAAGAGCAGCGCGGCTTTCTCCGACTTCACCGCGAGCGCGACGTCCGCCAGCGCGTTCAGTTCCTCGGGCGACCAATGTTCCCCCAGCACGGCCGCAGCAACGACGTCGTTGCGCAATTGATCGCGCAGCGTGCGCCGCACCGCGTAGCGCAGGTGCGTGTCCTCCGGCGGAACTTTGGCGAGCAATTCCAGCAACGGCGGCACATTGCGCGCGTCGGGATGCGACGCCAGCGCATCGGTCGCGGCGCGTTGCGTGAAAGGGTCGGGGTCGCGCAAGCCGGCGAGCGCGAACATGTGTTCGAGGATGGTGAGCGACTTCTTTTCGCCCAGCACGCGCAGCGCATGCACGCGCAACACGCGATCCGGGCCGCTGACCGCCGCATCAATCATCTGCTCGTCCACCGCGCCGAGGCGCTGGAGCAGCCATAACGCGTGCGCCTTCGGAATGGCATCGCCGCTCTTGCGTTCGACGAGCGACTGAAGGCGCCCGCGCGCCTCCGTGCCGAAACGATCCGCAATTTCATTCATCGCCAGCAGGCGCAACGGCAGATTCGGCGCGTCGAGTTCGTTTATCAATGATGCCAGTGAACGGCGCGACAGGTCAGGCGCTTCCGTCGGCTTCGCGCGTCCCTTGTCACCGCGATACACGACACGCCAGATGCGGCCGCGCTCACGGTCGCGCCCCGGATGGTCCAGCGGCACTTCGTAATGGCCGATGATGCGATTGTAGAAATCCGCGATGTAAAGGTGCCCGTCCGGGCCAAGCTGCATATCGACCGGCCGGAACCACGGATCATCCGTCGTCAAAAAATCCGGCAGTTCCTGCGCGACCGGCGTGGAGCCGCGGAAGGAAATGCGATCGCGGTTGATGCGGCTGGTCATGACATTGCCGACGAACATGTTGTCGCGGAATTCCTCCGGCCAGCGCGTGTCCGTGCAATAGAGCGCGCCCGCGATGGCCGTCGAGCCGTGGCTGTGCTGCATCAGCGTGGGCGCGAAGCCCAGGCCATCGTGCGGCTTGCCGAAGCTCGGATAATAACCGCCCGCAATGAGCTGGTAGATGGGCGAGCTGTGGCAATCGGCGGTGTAGAGGTTGCCGAGTTCATCGAAGCACAGGCCGAACGGATTGACCTGGCCCCACGTGTGCTGCTCGACGCGCGAGCCATCGAGGCGGATGCGATAGGTATTGCCGGAGTTGACGGTGATTTCGCTGCCGTCCTTCGCGTGGAACGTGGAAGTGTTGTTGAAGCCGTGCGTGCCGTAGAGCCAGCCGTCGAACCCGCGCCGGAACGACGCCAGGTTGCCGTGCGTGTCGCGCTCGTAGCCAAGCGGGCCGAAGAGAATTTCGCGCGTGTCGCAACGGCCATCGTTGTTGGTGTCGCGCAAAAACCAGATGTTCGGAATGCTCCACGCGATGCAACCATCCTTGTACGGATAAACGCCGATGGGGATGTTCAAGCCGTCGGCGAAGATGACGACCTTGCGCGCGCGGCCTGAGTCATCGAAGTCCGAAAAGATGCGGATGGTGTCACGCGCCGGTTTGTCCAGCGGCGCGGGATAAGGATACTCGCGCGACTCGGTGACCCAGAGGCGGCCGCGCGTGTCGAACGCCATGTTCATGGGCTTGCGCAGGTCCGGTTCGGCGGCGACGAGCTGGATTTCAAAACCCGGCGGCAGGTGAAAGGTCTTGAGCTGTTGCGCCGGCGTGAGCGGCTCGGTGGTGCGCACGCCTTCGGCGAACGGGTCGGCGGCGCGCAAAGACACCGCGCCCGCGAGCGCCAGAGGCAGCGTGAGGCAGACGAAGCGGTTCATGGTGTGGCGCATAACATAATGTCCGCCACGCATAAACCAAGCGGGAATCAGTGCCGGCCTTGGGAACAGAAAACGCATTTGTCCGCGCTCATTACTCGATCTCGACCTTCGCCGATTCAACCAGAAATCCGGCGTGGTCAAGGGCGGATGCGGTGGAACGGAGACGAACGTAACACAACCCGTTTGGCGCCGCGTGTTGTTGCGCGAGTGTCGTCGTTTTGCCTTCAAAGGTAACGGCGCATTGTTTCATGGCGGTGTCCCAAACAAATTCGACGGTGTGCCAGCGACCTGACTGAAACGGACCCGTGGCGTCGAAGGGAAAGGAAAACGCAGCGAGTTTTTCGCCATTGTCATCGCAGGGGTCGAACATGCGGTCGGTGAGGCTGATGCGTCCGCCGGCGAAACCTGGCTGCGGGCGCAGGCGCAAGGTGAGTTTGCCGCGTTGCGCGGAAGGAAAATTCCAGGCCGCGCCGTCGGCATCGCGCTCATCGGGGCGGCGGAGGTGAAGGGCCTTGGCGTCAGGTTTGTCGGGATGCGCGATGAGTTGCGGCCCTTGCGTGCGGTCGCGCCAGAATCGTTTCGCCGGGCCGAAGCCTTTGAAGACGTGCCAGGCGTCGAGGCTGGCGAAATGCTCCTCCTGTTGTTTTTCCAGCAACCACTCGGGGTCGATGAGCAGGCGGCGGCGCAAGTTGGCCCCCTGGCCGGAGACGAGGAGAATCTTCCCAGCGGCGGTGAGTGTGGCGTGCGGATAGGCGGTGCCGCGATCGCCATCCAGCGGCGGCGAGGCGTGGCGGTTGGGGTCGCGATAGACTTCGCGGAAGCCGCGCCAGGTTTTGCCTTCGTCGGCGGAGATGGCGGCGTGCAGCGCGTCGCGCCCGCCATACACGCCGTCCTTGCCGGCGCGCGGCGGCATTTCGCAATTGTTCCAGAAAACCACGAGGCGGCCGTCCGCAAGGCGGAGGGGAAACGCGGGCGAGTTGGAGGAATAAAAGCGCGTGCGTCTGGCGTCGATCCAGTTGACGCCATCAGCGGAAAAGGATTCGTAGAGAAACCCGTCCTGCGTGCGGATGAGCATCCAGACGCGGCCGTCGCGCAATTCGAGGATGGTGGGTTCGCACGCGCCGTAGTTGCTGCCGTTGTAACCAGCGTGGCACGGCGCGGTCAGCTTCGCGGGCGAGCGTTGCCAGGTGCGTCCGCCGTCGTCGGAATACACAGCCGTGGTGACGCTCGGGCCGGTGGGCGGAGCGGTGGCCACGCCGGGCAGCCAGTCCGCGAACGGCGCAATGATGCGGCCGCTCTTGAGTTGCACCACACACTGGAGTGCGCCGCAGTAACCTTCGAAGATGCGCTGCGGCGCGGACCATTTCGTTCGTCCATCCGTCGAGCGCACGTGCCAGAGATCGATGAACCGGTCCACGGCGGGCTTGCGTCCTTCGCCGCGCACCTTCGGAATTACAAAGTGCAATTCACCATCGCGCGCGAGCAACGGCATGGGGCCGCCCCACGATTCGACGGAAAGATGGACGATGGCTTCCGGCGCGCTCCACGTGCGACCATGGTCGGTGGACCGAGTGCGGAAAATGGAGACGTGCCCCTGCGCGGCACGGCGAAAGAACGATTCGAGCGCGCCATCGGGAAAAGTGACGGCGGCATTGGCATAATTGGGCGCGCCCGGCGTGGCGGCGTGATTGGTGCCGAGATCGAGGGGCGGCGAGGCGGCGGGAGCGAACAAGACGGATAGCGTGAAGAGGAGGATCGGCAGGAGAAACCCTTGGGAAAGATACTTTAGAGTCAGTTGAAACCAGTCTTGGAATCGCAGGTCTGACGATGCTCCCTTCCCCCTCACCCCGGCCCTCTCCCTTGGGGAGAGGGAGGCGCTGTTCCCGCGTGTGGAGAAGTCCGTGCGTTTGAGTATGCCGGGGGATTTTCGCGTCGCGACTGGTTGCGCTGCGGACATAATCACTCCACGATCATCATGCCGCGCATCACGAGGTAATGGCCGGGGAAGGAACAGATGTAAGGATATTTGCCCGGCTGCTTCGGCGCGTGGAAGCGGAGGGTTTCCTCCTGATTCTGGTTCAGCATTTTCGTGGCGTGAAGGATTTTGTCAGACTTGGGGAGGAAATCCATTTTCTCGAAGGCATCCGGGAGCTTGGCCATTTCGTTGGCCTGCTCGCCGATCTTGTCCTCGAAGCCGGGCACGCAAATGACGAGATTGTGCGGCGTGGCGTCCGGGTTTTCGAAGATGAGTTTCACCGGCGCGCCCGCCTTCACCTTGAACTCGGTCACGGTGAACTGCATGCGTTCATGCACCGTGCCGATGCGCACGAGCTGTGGATTCAATTTGTCGAATGGATCGGGCTTTTCCTTTTTCGCGGCGCGTTTGGGCTTCGCGTCCGTGGCGGCGAGGAAATCTTTCAACCTCGGGTGGCTCGTCAGGAAGGTCGCATTGTCCATCCACAGCGGCTTCAGCGAATCGAGCGAAGTGCGCAACGCGTAATTTAGGTAATTGTCCATCGGATGGTTGAGCAGATCGAGGGCGGCCTCCAGGGCAGCCAGCGAAGGAGCGCGGCCTTCAGGCCGCTTCACGGTGGACGACGCTGATGACGTTGAAGCGGCGTAAACGCCGCGCTCCGCGTCCAGATCGAAGTAGCTCGCCGTGATGGCGGCTTCGAGGCGGACCAGGGCGTTGGTGTCGTTGGCGCGCTCGCGCAGCAACGCGACAGCATTGGGCAGGGCATCATGCGACCAGCGCAGTTGCCGCGTGGCGGCGGCGCGGACGTGATGATTGGGCGCGCGGATGAGCTTCTGGAGCAGATCGGCGTTGGTCTCACGGAGGTTGCGATACATCCAGAGCGCTTCGAGTTGGTGGCGCAGGTAATCCGGATGCCTGGGGTCCAGCGACGCCAGCCAGCGGTCCAGCGCGGCCTTGACTTGTTGGGGGTCGCGTTCGCGCAATTCCATCTTCGCGGTGTAGCGCGTGCGGTATTCGTAGCTCTTGAGCAGGTCGAGCAGTTGAGGGACGGGCTCGCCGGCAATTTTCGGCGGGTCCAGCAACGGGCGCCCCTTGGCCGTGACGCGGAAGATGCGGCCGCTGGTCTTGTCGCGGCGCGTGTCGCGCAGCGAATATTGCATGTGACCCTTCACGGGATTGTACCAGTCGCAGATGTAGAGGTCGCCGCGCGGACCGAAGCGCACGTCCACCGGGATGAAGGAAAGATTCGCCGATTGCAGAATGTGCCCGATGCGTTCCTCCTCGAAGCCGCCGCCTTTCTCGACCCATTTGTGCAGCTCGACGGTGTTCACCGGCTTGTAACGCACGCGCACGAAGCAGCCCTGCAGTTCATCCGGGAAATGGCGGCTGTAAATGAATTCCTGCCCGCACGTGCCGCTGTAGGCGGGAAAGAAATTGCCGGCGGGCACGTGTTGCTCGGGGAACGGCGGATTCAGCGCGTGCACGGCGCTGGCGAACACCGGATGGCTGCCCAGATGCCAGCCCCATTGATCGAACGTGAGGCCCCAGGGGTTCGTGCTGTAATAGGAACCGAAGGCGAGGAGCCGTTGAGTCGCCGGACGAAAGCGGAAGAACGTGCTGTCGCGCGCGCGCACCGGCCCGTAGGGGGTCTCGACCGAGCTGTGATGGAAAATGCTTTCGCGAAAGATGAGGTCGCCATCGGGCGTCCACGTGAAATCGTGCAACGAATGATGCGAATCCTCGGTGCCGAAACCGGTCAGCACCAGTTTGTGCACGTCCGCCTTGCCATCGCCGTCGGTGTCCTTGAGGAACGTAAGGTTCGGTTGTTCGCTGACGTAAATCCCGCCGTCGCCAAATTCAAACGAAAGTGGAATGTGCAGGCCCTCGGCAAACACGCTGCACTTGTCGGCCTTGCCGTCCCAGTTGGTGTCTTCGAGAATGATGATTTTGTCGTTGGGCTCCTCGCCGGGCGTGACCTGCGGATAGGTCGTGGAGCACGACACCCACAAGCGCCCGCGCGTGTCCCAACGCATCTGGATGGGCTTGGCGAGGTCGGGAAACATTTCCTCGGACGCGAACACGCTGACTTCAAATCGCGGATCCACCTTGAACGCCTTGATTTCGTCCTCCGCCTTGAGCCATTCGTTGATGGGCCGGTCGCCCGTGATTTTGGGCAGGTCCAGCGTGTTGCTGTCGTCAATCTTCGCGGTGACCGCCTTGCCTTGCGCGAGGTCCCACGCGCGGCGGTCGCGGTTGGCCACCATCTGGTCGAACTTGGTCAGTTCGCCCGGGAAATTGACCACGCCATACGGCTCCTTGCGACCGCCGTAAATGTAGAACGCATTCAAGGCGCGATAACGGCGCAGGAATTGTTTGTTGCGCTCCTCGACCGCGGCCTTGAGCGGCGGCGACACTTGCGGCGCGGTTTCATCGAGCAACCCGCGATAGAGCAGTTCGCCAAACTGTTTGTAGCCAGAATCGGTGAGGTGAACGCCGTTGAACGTGAGCGGCTGCTTTTTGTTTCTGGCTTCAACCGCCGCGCGCATCTCGTCGAACACATTCACAAACGCCACGCCGCATTGTTTGGCCACGCGCGCCATCGCCTCGGTGTAAAGCTGGAGTCGCGCGTTGTTGTCGCGGCCATCCGGCAGCGGCGCGCCGAGATTTTCATGCGCGATGGGTGAAACCAGCACGACCTGCGGCGGCGACTGGCCATTGTAACGGCGCAGCTTGAGGCTGACGATGAACATGGCGAGGTCGCGCTCGAACTGGGGAATCGCCTGCACACCGCGAAACGATTCGTTGAAGCCGTAGGCGGCGAGAATGACGTCCGCTTTCTGCTCGGTGAGGTGCTTGTGCAAATCGCCGTAATCCTGCGGGCGCGGCTGGACGGTGACTTCGTCGCCCGGCCACGCCAGCGTGCGAAACACCAATTCATCGTGGGGAAACCGCTGGAGCAACATCGCCTCGAACCAGCCGTGGTCCTGCATGCGCTCGAACAAATTGTTGCCGATGAACGCGACGCGCGCGCCCTTGGGCAATTTCAACGGCAGCGTCGTGGGCGGCACATTCGCCACCTGGCCGCAAATGGCATCCAGGGTCTGGGCTTTGGCCGGCTCGGCGGCGGGCGCGAAGTTCGCGGTTCCGGACCACAACGACCCAATCGCTATCAATCCGCAAACCCACGCCGGCCTTCGGCACACCCTCTGCACCCACGCCGGGCTTGATGTTTGAAGTTTCCCTGGCATTTGGCGTTGGCCGCTTGAGGCTTTCATTTCGGTTCTCCCAGATGCTTCTTGAAAAACGCCGCCGCAATTTCGACCGTCTGGTCGCACCACGGCTGGCTCATCCAGAACGGATGCGGCGCGTCTTTCAACGTATGCACCGCCGTCTCGATGCCCAGCGCCTTCAGCTTCTCCTGCATCTCCGCCCGGCCAATCTTCAACGTGTCGCGCTCGCCCTCGATGAAGATTGCCGGCGGCACGCCCGCGCGCACATGCGTGATGGGCGACGCCGCCTTGAACACGCCCGGATTCTGCTGGTAACTCGCGCCGAAAAATTCCACCACGTTCGTCGAGTTCTTCGGCGTGCTGTTTGACGCCGCCAGATCTTGCGTCGCCGCCATCACGATGCACGCCTGCACGCGGCTGGAAAACTCCTGGTGCGGGCCCTGGCCTTCAAACTCCTTCAATCCGCCGGTCATCGCCAGCAAGCCCGACAAGTGTCCACCCGCCGAACCGCCCATCACGCCGATGCGCTCGGGATCGATGTGAAACTTCTTCGCATTCGCGCGCAGATAACGCATCGCCGCCTTGCAATCGTCCAGCGCCGCCGGATACTTCGCCTGGCCGGAAAGGCGGTAAGCCACCAGCGCCGTGACAAATCCCCGCGCCGCCAGCCGCTCCATCATCGGCTTGTCGTTCTCCACCTGCCGCGACCGCCAGCCGCCCCCGTGGATGTCCAGGATCGCCGGATAGCGGCCCGGCTTGTCCGGCGCGTAAACCACCAAGGTGACCGTGTGCTCGGGATATTCGGCAACGACATTCGTCGTGCAGGTGAAGCCCGCGGGTGTCTGCGGCAGCACGCGCTTGAACGGCGGTCCCTTGCTCTCCGCCTTTTTTTCCGCACCCGCCAGAGTCAACGCAACCAGCATGAACGCGACCAACAGAGATTTCATGGCCCAGCATCCTATTCCCTTTCCGCGCCCGGCCAAGAACGGATTTTTTTTCATATCTTCAGGATCTTCAGGCGGTCACCTTTGGCGCCGTCATTGAATTCCACAAGCGCTGGAGTGCGGGCACCGCGTCCGGGCCGGGTTCGGTTTCGGCGTAGGCGAAGCGGGTGTAGTGGCGGGCGAGTTCGCGGGCGTCGTCCGCCAGGTCGGGCGAGTGCGCGGCGATTTGCCGGCTGAATTCCAGCGGGGTCTGGTCGGGTGGACGCGGGATGCCTTGCTCGGCGGCCCAGGCCTGGAGGGCGTCGAAGGTGTAGGTGACCAGTTCGGCGGGCGGCATATCTTCGCCGGTGCGGAACGGATTGTGGAAGGTGGAGAACGGACGGCGCACAATGCGGATTTGCGGCGCGGGCGCGGCGGCCTCGGGCTTGGGCTCGCGATGAAAAAGGCTGCGGAAGAAGTTCAGGATTTCCGCCCACAAGGCGCGAAGGAACTCGGCGATCTGTTTGCGGAAGCGGAACAGAAGATAAAGCAACGCCAGCGCAATCAAACCGTAGATGAGCCATTTCACAAGCGTGCCAATCCAATCAGCGGAGCGTTGTTCCGGTTGCGGGGTGTCGCCTTTATCCTTGGATTTCTCGCCCTTGGCATCCTTCTTTTCCTCGCCCTGTTTGCCTTCTTGATCGGATTTCTCCTTGCCCTTTTCGCCCTGGTCGCCGTCTTTGGATTTGTCCTTTGGCGATTCGCCCTTTTCCTCGCCTTGTTCGCCCTTGGCTTTGGAATCTTCCTTGGGCTCGCCTTTGCCTTCACCCTCACCGGTGCCGATGCGGCGGCCTTCGCCCTCGCCGGATTCGCCGCCGAGCGCGGCGTATTTGGAGGCCTCCTTCTTCGCGGCTTCGGCGGCTTGCTCGACCAGCGTGGTGATGGAGTAGCGGGCGTTCGGGCGCGGAATCAGCAGGCAGGCGGCGAGAATGGCGGCGATGAGGCAGGTGCCCATGATGACCCAGGTGAGCGAGACGGTGGCGGGCATGTGCAGGAAGCGCTGGCGCAGGTAACGGCGCAAACCAAGAAAACTGGTGAGCATCAACAACGCCATCGCCGCGGCGACGTAAAGGCACAGCAGGACGAAACCGTATTGGCGCTCGGCGGCGTTGCGGATGAGCAACTGGCCGAAGCCGAACGCGGGCAGCGCGAACAGCGAGAAATAAACAATCCACAGGCCGGGCGAATGCGGCTGGCCAGTCGTGTTTTGGTGCGAGAGGAAGAGGCGCTGCCACCAGTAAATGCGGCGGCGCTTGCGGCCCTTGGCATCGGTGGACGGTTCAGCCGTCTTTTCCAGACCGCCGGCCTGAAGCAAGCCTTCGCCCGAGGCGTCGTCGGAATCTTCGATGAGCGTGCAGTCCCAGGTGAGTTTGCCGGTGCCCCACCAGATGAAACCAAGCAGGCTCCAGGCGACGATGTTGGGTCCAGTGAGGCGCATGATGAGCATGGCGGTGGCGCCGGCGAGGAGCAGTCCATACGCACCCGCGCGCTCGGCGCTTTGCTCGATGGAAATGCGCGAAACGAGCACGATGGCAATGACAAACCAGAACAACGCCCAACGCAGCCGCCCTTCGTGCGCGCCGTGGTAGCCAATCTCCAGCAGGAAGAACGCCAGACTCCCAACCAGCACCATGATCAGCAACGGGCAGATCGCGATGGCGATGTAGTCGGCAAAGGTTTTGCGGGGAGAAGGCATGTTAGAAATCCGAAACTCGAAATCCGAAATGCAGGGGAAACCTCAAATTCCAAACGCCAAACTTCAGGGAAGCTTCAAGGGAATTTACGAATTGCGATTGACGATTGACGAGTGGGTGGTGTTTTCGGACCGAGGCTGTGGCAACGCCCAGCCGCAGCGGGTGGCCTGGAATCAACGCGCGTGATTGCGAGCGAACCGGAGCGCGGCATTCATGCCGCTTCAACTCCTGGACTCGTTGTGGCGGCGGATTGCTTCCGAGCGCCTCGCCGATTCGACGCTGAAGCGGCGTGAACGCCGCGCCCCTGACGCTGCGCAGGTATTCGGCGTCAACCGGTTCAACACTGCTGTTCCAGTCCACACGCTGCGGCTGATGACAGCCGCGGTCCGGAATCAGGCTGCGCGATGGTGGCTCCCCCTCACCCTGCCCTCTCCCCAAGGAGAGGGTGTGCGGTTCCCGCATTCGGTGAAGCGGGACACGTACAAGTTGAACCACCTTCCGCGTGCCTTGCGAGCGTGTCAGTCCCGACACGTCGGGAGAGTGTGTGCAACCCTCTGCCGCTTTGTTGCGCCCCCTCAAGTCCGAACGCGTAACACCCGACGAACGCGGGAAGCAGCATCTCCCTCTCCCCAAGGGAGAGGGCCGGGGTGAGGGGGAAGGGAGCGTCATCAGGCCCACGATCCCATGATTATGAAAATAGAACATGTCAGTTCTGGTTGAACGCTGATTCCCATTGTTTGAGCGCATGGATCATGGCGTCGAACTCCGGCGGCTTCCCGAAGAACATCTGCTGCATTCGCCCGTAATCTTCACGCAGCGCCTTTAGCCGCGGGTCCGGCGGCACGATGCGCAGCATGCCCTTCTTCGCTTCGCCATACTTCGCCCATGACGATTTGAAGAAGAGACTCTTGTGCTCGGTCACGCGCGCCAGCAAGTCCAGCCTCGCCGCCGCCGATTTCGAGACGTCCTTGGCGATCAATTCGTAAAAATCGCAGTAGTGCCGCGAAAACCGATCCGGGATTGGCTTGTCGGCGGGCCGATGAAATTCCGCATGCAGAATCGTCGCCTTCTCCCAAAACGTCCGCTCGACGGACAGCACCTTCACATGGCCGCCCGGCTCACGGAATCCCTGCGGAAATTGTTCCGCCACGTAGGGAGTGACGATCCTCGATTCGCTGGGCCAGTGGTCGGCGCGCGCCCCCATTTCGATCTTTACCACGCGGCGGATGTACCCGCCGGCATCCGGCGCAAAACTGGATGGATAGTCGAACAGCAAGGTTTGACCGTCCGGATCTTCGCCATCTGATCGTAGCGCCCAAGTTTCGCCACCGCCGACCTTCGACTGGATGGCCGTTTCCAGTGCGGGCAACAGTTCCGCGGCAATCTTCTGCTGGCAGGCGGTTCTCAGCGCTTCGATGCGCCGTTGCTTTTCCTTGTTGCTCGCGCCGGCCTCCGGCTCGTTGGCCCCGCCGAACCCAAGGAAGCCGCGATCAATCGAGACATCAATGTCCTCGGAAAACCGCTCGATGACCTTGAAGACCTTCGACAGCGACGTGCCGCCCTTGAAAATCAAGTGCCCGCCGATTTCCGGCAACTGAAACAATTCTTTCAACGTCCAGCAGACCCAGAAATCCTTTTCGACGATGACTGCCTGAATGCCGGTCCGTTGCGTTGTTCGCTCGAAAAGCTCGACGCGTTGCGGCGGGGAGAGTTTTAAAACAGTATCCATTGGTTACGTCACGGTGATCTGTTGAATGATGGGCTGCATCCACGCGGCCAGCTTGGGCGCGAGGGATGCGAGGTCTTTTTTGGTGTCGGCATCCAAGGTTCTTCGCAACCGGTCCGCGTGCTTCGGCATGTCTGGACTGCCTTTGAGGTAACGCAATGCCTGAATCACCAGTCCGGCGCGTCGGCCGGCGCCGAGCATGTTTCGTGGCGCGGCATGGCGAAAATCCAAAATCAGTTTGTCCAGTGACACCTTTCGCGAAGCGCCGTCCGTCAGAATGACGACCTTGGCAGGCACCTGCTCGGACAGGCCGAGCGCGTTGGCTGCGTAAGCCCCCGTGAATTGCCAACGTGCATGGCAGCCATCCATGATGGCGCGCACGGTTGCCATGGTGTCAGGCCCGGTCTGCCCGATGATGGGGTGCGTTCGCGGCAGGTCGTAAAGGCCGCGGCGAATGCGCCGGATTTTCCCCGCTTTCACCATTCGGCTCAACGCCTGCCGAACCGCATCCGCCCGGCCAAGAGCGGCAAAGTGTCTTGGAGCGAATACAAAAGGGTTCGACCTGGCCTTGATTGACCTTAATATCGAATTATCAACTGGGTGCGCGACTTTCATGCTTAACCTATTGTCACAAATACATAGCTGTTTTTCTGACAATAAGCAACCTCTTTTCATGTCAGAAGATATTCATCGCACCATCCTTTCCGAGCAGAGGTGCGCGATGGCCGGTTCGTCGTTGACCCAGCGGAAGTCGATGCCTTCGGCCAGCAAGCGGCCGGCCCACTCGGGTGGCTGGGCCCAGTCGCGGTAGGTGCTTTCCTCGAAGGTGATGACGATGGCGGTCACGGCGAAGCCGCCGCGATGCAACGTGCCCAGGGCAATCGCGGTTTCTTCGGTGACATCGGTGAGGATGGCGATGACCGTGGCGTCGCGCGGCAGGCGGCTTTCCACTTCATAAACCAGATGCGCGAAGGGCAGGCCGTCGGTGTGTTCGACGCGCGCGAGTGTGCGCAGGATCTGGTCGAGTTGTTCCTCGGCGCGCAACGTTTCCACGATTACCGGGCGCAGGCGCTCGCTTTGGTCGGTCATGTGGAGTTCCTGGCGCGCGGCGTTGCGCGTGCGGAAATCGTGCCGCCAGCCTTCGAGGCGGATGCGGTCGGCGGCGTCGCGTCCGTTGGTGATGAAACCGACCTGCTCGCCCATCTGGCAGATGGCATTCGCCAGCGAAGCGACCGCTGTGATGGCGAGGTCCGCGCGATAGACGTCGCCCGCGCCCTTGAAACTGTCGCGATGAAAATCGAGCAGGATGGTGGCGCCGGCGATGCAGGAGGCGTCGTAAGTTTTGCTCTGCAATTCGCCCGTGCGGGCGGTGGCGCGCCAGTGGACGCGATTGAGCGGGTCGCCCGGCTGATATTGGCGCACGCCGGAGATGCGCGTGGGATCTTCAAAGAGGCGATGCGTCATGCGCACTTCGCCAATCGGCCGGCGCGACAGGATGTCGTAGCCTTCGAGCGGGATGAGCTTGGGATAGACGAGGACGAATTGCGGCTCGGTCAGCACGCGGAAGTTGCGGTGGAGTCCGAAGAGGTCGCCCGTTTCCGCCAGCAACGGGCCGATTTGATAATAGCCGCGCCGATGGAATTCGACTTCGTATTCCATCGTGTGTTCGCCGCGCGGCGCAAGCTGGACGACGCGCAGCCACGCGCCATCGGTGGTGATGGCCTTGGGCCGGCTGTTGAGCGCGTCGCCGGGAAGGGAATCTTCGAGCAGGAGCCAGGGGATGGGAAGGGCGCCGCGGTTCTTGAGCGTGACCTTGATGGCTGCTTTGTCGCCGATTTGCGCCTCGGGCACGAGGGATTCGCGTTCGGCGGCGAGGCTCTCGACCCACGTGTGCGTGAGGAACCGGCTGACCGCGATGATGCCCAGCAGCGCATACATCGCATAAACCAGCAGGCCCAACTGCAAGGTCAGGCCGGCCGCCAGCAGGATGAGGGCTCCGAGGATCCAGCGCATGGGATTTACGATTTACGATGTACGATTGACGCGCCGCAGGAGGGCAAGACGTGATGCGCGATGCGTTTGGGAGAGGCGCGTGTCGCAATCCCTTGCCGTGGTTGCAAAAGATGTGCTGCGGCTCCCACAGATTCAGAAAAACCACAGATTGGTGAGAATCGGTCAGGTGTAAGGCGGTGCATGATAAGCGCTAAATCGTTGAATCGGGGACAAATTTCCGTGAGATAGGGTCGAATAGGCTCGAATAAGGTCGAATAGGCTCGAATAGCCTCGAAATGGAGAGGGCGGCAAGCGGGACAAGTGAGACGGCCCTCCCCCCTCCCCCCGAATATCCGGTAATAACCGGTTATAACCGGTTATTTCAAGGAGGGCGGACTCAAGCAACGATAGTCCCCCTCGTTCCTCCGGGGAGAGGGAGACGTTCAAGGCACGTTGGGAGCAACTTAGGAGCTGGGATTTGCCAGACGCAACAAAGCGCCACAGGACTGGCGCACTCCAAGACGCTTCGCGCTCGGCAGGCGTCCCTTCTCCCGCGGCGCCGATTGGCCAAGTCACGCGCCGCCAATTGCGGGGCCGGTTTGCGAGGTCAGGTTTCATGGCGATGGCACGTTGGCATGAGGGAGGAATTCTGTCTAACACCTATCAAGCCCGCGCGGTCAATAGATAAAAAGAGTCGGGCGCGGAAGCTTTTCTGTTTCCGCCCATCGTCCTGGGAACGGGAACTCCGGCTTGGTTTCTTGAGGCGGTCTCGGAC